>JADGNV010000197.1 GCA_017883285.1 Candidatus Aminicenantota bacterium
CTGTCCTTCGCCTTTTCAGATGTCTTCGCCCTCCAGACGGAGCTCTATTTCGTCCAGAAAGGCGCGGTCAACCAGGTCACGGGTTCGGGAGGAATCCTCCGGAACACGATGGACATCGGGGTCCTGGAGATTCCCTTTCTGGCCAAGCTCTCCCTCCCCCTGGGAGAGCTCCGGTTCCGGCCCTATGTCCTGGGCGGGGCCAGCTACGGATTGAAGCTCTGGGCGAACCTGTCCACGATTCTCGATGACGGCTCGGGATACGAGACCCAGGTCGGGGATGCGAAGGTGACCGGGATGAAGAGCTGGAGTCCCAGCTATATCCTGGGCGCCGGCGGGGATTTCCTGGCCCGGGACAGCCGCCTGAACATCGAGATCCGATATACGCGCTCGTTCGGGTCGGTCCTGACCGAGGGCACGCCCGTCTACTCCAGCGTCTTCTGCCTGCTCGTCGGATATTTCTTCTGACGGCCCTCCTCAGGCTTTCGAAACGTACTGACCCGTCCGCGTATCCACGCGGATGACCTCGCCGGTGGAGAGGTATTCGGGGACCTGGATGACCATCCCGTTCGCGAGGGTGGCCGGCTTGGTCCGGGCGGTCACCGAGCCCCCCTTCATGGAGGGGCGGGTGTCCGTGATCTCGAGCGCCACCATGGTCGGCAGCTCGAGGCCGAGGACCCGGCCTTCGGACATGAGGGCCAGCACGCCTTCGAGGCCCTCGGACAGGTAGCTCCACTCCTCCTCGAGATCCTCCTTGGCCAGCGTGAACTGGCTGTAGTCTTCGAGATCCATGAACGTGAAACTGCCGGCGTCCCCGAAAAGCACTTGGACGGGCCGCCGGGTGAAGTCCGCTTCGGGCAGGACATCGTCGCCGCGGAAGGCCTGGTCGGTCTTCCGCTTCGTCTGGAGGTTGCGGAACCGGATCTTATAGAGGGTCGCCGCTCCCCGTGCCCCGGGCGTCTGGATGGTGATGGATTCGACCACGTTCGGCTCGCCCTCGATCTTGACGACGTCGCCCTTCTTGAAATCGGATGCCCGGATCATGGTCTCCGCCTCCCTCAATCCCGGATGTCAACGCGTCGGCCGCGGACCTCGAGCCGGCCCTGGAAGTAGAGGCTCACAGCCTCGGGGTAGATCTTGTGCTCCTCGACCAGGATCCGGGCGGCGAGCGTCTCCTCGGTGTCGTCGCGGAAGACGGGCACGGCGGCCTGGAGGATGATGGGGCCCATGTCGACCTCGACCGCGACGAAGTGGACCGTGCAGCCCGAAAACTTCACCCCCCAGTCGATGGCCTTCTGCTGGACGTGCAGGCCGGGGAAGGAGGGGAGGAGCGCGGGATGGATGTTCATGATCCGGTTCTTGAATTGGCTGCAGAACGTGGGGGTGAGGACCTTCATGTAGCCGGCGAGGCAGATGAGGTCCGTGCCGCGCTTTCGGACCTCGCGGACGATTTCGCGGTCGTACTCCTCCTTGTCGGGGGTGAGCTTCGGGTTGAGGAAGACCGTCTCGAGGCCGCGCTCCCGGGCGGTCCGGAGGCCGGGCGCGTCCTCCTTGTTGCTGAAGACGAGGCCGATTTCGGCGTCGATCCGGCCGTCGAGGACGGCGTCGTGGATCTTCATGAAGTTCGAGCCGCGACCCGAGAGCAGGACCGCGATCCGGCCGTGTTTTCGGGGGCTGACGAAGATCTCTTCGGCCATGACTCACCTTTCCCTGATCTTGAAATAGGCGGGGATGGCGTCCATCCAGGCGGCGCGGGCCGTGTCCACGGGGACGTCGATCAGGACGGCCCCTTTTTGGGCGATCCGGATCGCTGCGCCCCCGACTTCGCCGACGACCGCGGCCGGCACGCCGCGCCTCGCGGCGATGGCCAGAAGGGCCGGTACTGCGGCGGGGCCGACCGTGACCAGGATGCGGGACTGGGCCTCCCCGAAGAGGAGGGCGTCGGGCCGGAGCCCGCCGTCGAGGTCCAGGCGGCACCCGAACCGACCGGGGCTCGCGAACGCGCTTTCGGCGGCGGCCACGGCCAGGCCGCCCTCGGAGAGGTCGTGGGCGGAGGCGAGAAGGCCGGACTCCGCGGCCTCGAGGCAGGTCTCCTGGACGGCCCGCTCCTTCGCCAGGTCGATCGCCGGCGGAATCCCGTCCTCCCGGCCGTGGGCGATTTTGAGGTATTCCGATCCGCCGAGCTCCCCGGTGCAGGCGCCGAGCAGGACGACCGCGTCATCCTCGCGCTTGAACCCGGGCGTCACCACCCGGTCGATGTCCTTGACGAGGCCGACGACCCCCAGCACCGGGGTCGGATAGATCGAGGCGCCCTCGGTGTCGTTGTAGAAGCTCACGTTCCCGCCCGTCACCGGGATCTCGAAGGCGAGGCAGGCCTCGGACAGGCCGGCGACGGCCTCCTTGAACTGGCCCATGACCTCGGGCTTCTCCGGGTTGCCGAAGTTCAGGCAGTTGGTGACGCCGACCGGCCTGGCGCCGACGCAGGCCAGGTTCCGGCAGGCCTCGGCCACCGCGATCTTGGCTCCCGTCCTCGGATCGAGCTGGGCGTAGAGGGAGTTGCCGTCGAGCGAGACGGCCAGCGCCTTCCGCGATCCCTTGAGCCGCAGGACCGCCGCGTCCGCGCCGGGGAGGACCATCGTGTTCGTCTGGACCATGTGGTCGTATTGGCGGAAGACCCATTCCTTGTTGGCGATTGTCGGGGAGGCGAGGAGCCTTCCGAAGACGGCCCCCAGGTCGTCCGGGACCGGAATGGGGGCGACGTCCGATGCGGCCCGCGGAGGGGCGGGCGGCGCGACCGGCCGCTTATAGACCGGACAGAGGTCCACGACCGCCGACACCGGGACGTCGACCACGATCTCGCCGTGGAATCGGACTTTCATCCGGCCGCCCTCGATGACCCGGCCGATCTCGACCGCGTCGAGGTCCCACTTGGCGAAGATCTCGCGCACTTCTCCGACCTTATCGGGGCGGGCGACGATCAGCATCCGCTCCTGGGACTCCGAGAGCAGGATCTCGTAGGGGGTCATGCCCTCCTCGCGCTGCGGGACGAGGTCGAGGTCGATCTCGATCCCCGTGCCGGACTTGGCCGGCATCTCGGCCGCGGAGCAGGTGAGCCCGGCGGCGCCCATGTCCTGGATGCCGACGATGACGCCCTTGTCCATGACCTCCAGGCAGGCCTCGACCAGGAGCTTCTCCTTGAACGGGTCGCCGACCTGGACGTTCGGCCGCTTGTGCTCGGTCTCCTTGCCGAATTCGGCCGAGGCCATGGTCGCGCCGTGGATCCCGTCCCGGCCGGTCTTCGAGCCCACGTAGAGCACGGCGTTGCCGATCCCCTCGGCCTTGGCGTAGAAGATCTTGTCCTTTTCGGCCAGGCCCAGGCAGAAGACGTTGACCAGGGGGTTGAGGGCGTAGTTCTCTCCAAAATAGACCTCGCCGCCCACGGTCGGGACGCCGATCGAGTTGCCGTAGGACGAGATGCCGGACACGACGCCTTCCATGATCGACCGGTTCTTGGGGGAGTCGAGGGGGCCGAAGCGGAGCGAGTCGAGGAGGGCGATCGGCCGGGCGCCCATGGTGAAGATGTCGCGGAGGATGCCGCCCACCCCCGTCGCGGCGCCCTGGAAGGGCTCGATGTAGGACGGGTGGTTGTGCGATTCGATCTTGAAGACGATGAGCTGGCCGTCGCCGATGTCGATGATCCCCGCGTTCTCGCCCGGGCCCTGGACGACGCCCTGGCCCTTGGTCGGGAGCTGCTTGAGATAGAACTTCGAGCTCTTGTAGCTGCAGTGCTCGGACCACATGGCCGAGAAGACGCCGAGCTCGGTCAGGTTCGGATCGCGGCCGATGAGCGAGACGATGAGATCGTATTCGCCCGGTGTCAGGTTGTGATTCGCGAGGATCTTAAGATCGATCATGGTGTCTCTCGTTTTCCTCCCGGCCTCCCGGCGTGGGAGACGGCGGCCGCTCCGGCTAGAACTTCGAGATCATGGACTCGAAAATCATCCGCCCGTCCGCGCTGCCCAACAGCGGCTCCGCCGCGCGCTCGGGATGGGGCATCATCCCCAGGACGTTGCCTCGGGCGTTGATCAGCCCGGCGATGTTGTGCAGCGACCCGTTGACGTTGGCCTCCTCGGTCGGACGGCCCTCCGCGTCGGCGTAGCGGAACACGACCCGGCCGTGGTCCTCGATCTCCCGCAGCGTCTCGGGGGGGGCGTAGTAGTTCCCGTCGAAATGGGCGATGGGGATGCGCAGGACCTGGCCCTTCCGGCCCTGGTGGGTGAAGCGCGTCCGCTCGTTCTCGAGGCGGAGGGTGACGTACCGGCAGAGGAATTTCAGGTTCTTGTTGCGGAGCATGGCCCCCGGCAGGAGGCCGAGCTCGAGGAGGACCTGGAAGCCGTTGCAGATGCCCAGGACGAGGCCGCCCCGGTCGGCGAATTCGCGGACCTCCCGCATGAGGGGCGAGAAGCGGGCGATGGCCCCCGACCGCAGATAATCGCCGTAGGAGAACCCGCCCGGCAGCACGACGCAGTCCACGCTCCGGAGGTCGTGGTCCTTGTGCCAGAGGAAGCGGGCGGTCTGGCCCATCACGACCCGGAAAGCGTGAAGGGTGTCGGCATCGCAGTTGGACCCGGGGAAGACGACGACTCCGAACTTCACGGCCGTCACTCCTCGACGATCTGCCAGGTGAACTTTTCGATGATGGGGTTGGCCAGGACCTTGTCCGCCATCTCGGGCACGAGCCGGTCGGCCTCCGCCCGGGTGACCCCCGCCAGGTCGAGCTCGAAGACCTTGCCCTGGCGGGCCTCCTTGACGGCGGCGTAGCCCAGGGTGTGGAGCGCGTTCTTCACGGTCTGCCCCTGGGGATCGAGGACGCTGTCCTTGAAGGAGACGAGGATTCTAACTTTCATGGCCGAGGACCCTTTCGAAGATGTAGTCGATTTTCTCAAGGTAGGGCTTGAGGGAGAAGCACCGCTCGATGTCCGCCCCGGAGAGCGTCCGGACGATGTCGGGATCGGTCCGGACGAGTTCCCGGAAGTCCAGGTTCTCGTTCCAGGCCCGGAGGCTGTTGCGCTGGACGAGGGCGTAGGCGTCGTCCCTGACGATCCCCTTCCGGGTGAGGGCTAGGAGGACCATCTGGCTGAAGATCAGCCCGCGGGTCGCGTCGATGTTCCGCTTCATGTTCCCCGGCCGGACCGTCCAGTGGGAGACGACGTCGATTGTCTCGGTGAGCATGTAGTCGGCCAGGGCGAAGGAATCGGGGAAGATCACCCGCTCGGCCGAGGAGGGGGAGATGTCGCGCTCGTGCCAGAGGGGCATGTTCTCGAGGGCCACGTGGAGGTTCGCCCGGATGAGCCGGGCCAGTCCCGAAAGGCGTTCGCAGCGGACCGGGTTCTTCTTGTGGGGCATGGAGGACGAGCCCTTCTGGCCCTGGGTGAAAGGCTCTTCGAGCTCGAGGACCTCGCTCCTCTGGAGGTGGCGGATCTCGAGGGCGATCTTCTCGAGCGTCCCGGCGATGAGGGCCAGGGCGGCCATCACCTCGGCGTGCCGGTCGCGCTGGAGGACCTGGGTCGAGACGGGGGCCGGCGCGAGGCCCAGCTTCCGGAGGGCGTCGACCTCGACCCGGGGATCGAGATGGATGTAGGTCCCCACCGACCCGGAGATGCGGCCGACGCCGATGACCTCCATCGCCCGGTCCACCCTGAGGATGTGCCGTTTGACCTCCTCGTACCAGACGAGGATCTTGAACCCGAACGTGACCGGCTCGGCGTGGATCCCGTGGGTCCGGCCCATGCAGATCGTTGTCTTGTGGCGGAGCGCCTCCCGGCGGAGGACCTTCTTCAGGTCGACGAGGCGGCGCCGGACCAGGGCGAGCGATTCGCGGATGAGGAGCGAGAGGGCCGTGTCCACGACGTCGTAGGAGGTGAGGCCGAGGTGGATGAACCGAGAGTCGGGGCCGACCTTCTCGGCCACCGACGAGAGGAAGGCGATAATGTCGTGCTTGACGACCTTTTCGATCTCCTCGATACGCCGGACATCGAAGGCGGCTTTCCGCCGGATGCGCTTCAGGGAGGCGGCCGGGATCTTGCCCCTTTTGGCCCAGGCGCCGCACACCGCGAGCTCGACGTCGAGCCAGCGGCGGTACTTGTTGTCCTCGGTCCAAATGGCGCCCATTTCGGGATTGGTATAGCGTTCGATCATGGGAGATTTAATCCTTCACCGCAAGGAAAAAGATGGATTCGAATCATACCAGCAAAAAATAACCCGGTCAAGGCGGGCGACTCACTCAGGCCGGCGCGGCTCCCGCCCCAGTCGCAAAGGAGGGGGGCTTCCGGGCGGGGGGCTCCGAAAGTACGCCGATTTTCCCCGGCGAGGAAAATCGCTGTTCAGCCGGCCTTCCGCAGGGCATCCCCCGGCCCGCTGGGGAACCAGTCCCGTCGGTTCCCCCCCACGCTTCGCGTGGGGCCCCCCTTCCGCTATGCGGGCCTTGGGGATGACCCTGCGCGGCCGGCGATTGCCTTTGGATTCGACTGAAAGACCGAAAGGAGGAGTTCCTGCGGCGGCGTTCCGGCCTTTTGGAGGAAAGACCCGAGCCTTGAAACGAGCAGGTTGCTGAACTGATTTACCGGGGCGAGGAGGGCGCGGTTCGAAAACCGATCTTAGGCCAAGCTCCCAGGCGTCAGCGCGGCGCGAGCCCCGGTCGCTCGAAGCGGCGGGGGCCCACGGTTTGGGGGTGAGCCGCAAGAGCGACTGGGGCGGGAGCCGCGCCGAACCGCGCCCTCCGAGCCCCGGCCGATAGACCTATGCCAAGGAATTAGTATAATGGCTGTCTAATTATATGAACGAGAACATGCCGGAGATCGCCGAAGACGCTCTCGTCGCCCAGGCGAAGTCCGGCTGCATGGAGGCCTATACCGAGCTGGTGAGGCGGGTCCAGGTGAAGATCTACAACACGATCTTCGGGATGACCCGCAACCATGAGGATGCGGACGACCTGACCCAGGACACATTCATGTATGCATACAAGGCGCTGGGACACTTCAAGGAGCAATCGAGCTTCTACACCTGGGTCTATCGGATCGCGGTCAACCTGACCCTGAACCACCTGAAGAAAAAGGGCCGGGAGAAGGGTTGGGAGGACTTCGAGGACAACGCGGCCGTGCTGGAGAAGGAGGAATACGCCGCCCTCTCCCCGGAAGGCGATTCCCTCAAGCGGGAATTCCAGGAGAAGCTCGAACAGGCGGTCAAATCGCTGGCCCCGGCCTACAAGGCGGCGTTTACGTTGGTCGTGCTGCAGGAAATGTCGCACGGTCGGGCGGCCGAGATCCTCGGGGTGTCCGAGAACACCGTCTCCTGGCGGATGTTCAAAGCCCGGAAGATGCTCCAGGAGAAGCTGAAACCCTATCTCGACGAGGCGAACCATGAGATGTAAGAAGAGCGAACGGTGGATCTCGGACCGCCTGGGCGGGACCCTGCCCGAGGCGAAGAGGCGGCGCCTGGACGCCCACCTGGCGGAGTGCTCCGCCTGCCGGTCCGCCCTCCGGCGCCAGGAAAGGCTTCAGGGGGCGGCCCGAGGCCTGGCCGCGCCCGAGAAGAGCCCGGAATATTGGGAAAACTCGATCGCCCGGCTTCGGGCGAAGCTCGAGGCGGCGCTCGCGCCGCAGACCGCCCGCCGGCCGGCCCGGGCACTCGTCCCCGGCTCGCGCTGGGCCTGGGCGGGAGGATTCACCACACTCGCCGTGGCCGCCGGGCTCTTCTTCCTGGTCCTCCGGGGGGGCGTGCCCGTCGAATTCTCGCCGCTAGCCTTCGAGGACTCCTACGGCAGCCTGGTCGAGCAGATCGGCGACAGCTCGGACATGGAGACCGGCCTCGACGCCTCACTCCAGACGACGATCGGCGAACATGCGGCCGGGGTGGATGGCGAGGTCCACCATCTGCTCTACGGGCACGCCGAATTTCTCGACAGCCTCTCGGACGAGGAGGTCCAGGTCCTCGACGCCGAGCTCAGCCGGGTATTGAAAATTTAGGAGGGGGGACATGAAAACCAAGTCGATCGGCATCATCCTCGCGGCCGTGCTCGTCCTGGGCGCGGCGGCGTTCGGGCAGAACCGCGGCCAGATGGGCGGTGGCCAGAACCGGGAGCGGGTCCGGGACAACCTGGCGACCCTCCGTCTGCTGAGGCTGACCCAGGCCCTCGACCTGACCGAAGAGCAGACCGCCAAGATTTTCCCGACCGTCAACCGGATCGAGAAGGAAAAAGCCAGGATCCAGAGGGACCTGAGCGCCGAGATCCGAAACCTGCGGGCTTTGCTCAAGGACCCGGCGGCCAAAGACGACAAGATCCTCCCCCTACTCAAGAGCCTGAAGGCGGGCCGGGAAGAGGTCCGGGCGCTGGACGCCGAGATCGAGGCTTACCTCGAGGCCAACCTGACCACGGCCCAGAGCGCGAAATACGTCCTGTTCAACATCGATTTCATGCGGAACCTGACGGACGCCGTGAACCGGGCGGGCGCTCTCCGGGGAAATGCCCCCCTCTCGCCGATCAAGAAGTGAGGACAGTCCTCCAGCGACCGGGTACGCTTAGCCCTGCATCGGGGTAGGTTCTGGCGGGGGCCGAATCAGGGACCCGCATTAAAAAAAAGCTATTGACATCGACCGGAATTTCCGGTAGTATCTTCCGGACCGCTTCATTTTTTGGTTTCTAAGAGCTGTTACGCAATTTAATTATTTTGGACTGCAGAGAAAAAGCTTCTATATTTATAGACTTTTCTCTAACGCTTCTCAGCCTGGAGGGAAGTCTTTTTTCTTTTTGGAGCGAAGGAACAATGAGCCAGCGTAGCTCAGTTGGTAGAGCGGCTGATTTGTAATCAGCGGGTCGGGGGTTCAAGTCCCTTCGCTGGCTTCGATCAGCGGCAGTGAGCGAGAATCGAACGCGGGCAGGTACCCAAGTGGCTAAAAGGGACGGGCTGTAAACCCGTTGCGGAAACGCTTCGAAGGTTCGAATCCTTCCCTGCCCACTTTGAGATGCGGGAATAGCTCAGTTGGTAGAGCGGCGGCCTTCCAAGCCGTCAGTCGCGGGTTCGAGTCCCGTTTCCCGCTTGGACCGGCAATCCGGAATGCGCCCAAGTAGCTCAGTTGGTAGAGCACGTCCTTGGTAAGGACGGGGTCACCAGTTCAATTCTGGTCTTGGGCTTTCCTGAGCATAAGGTCGTCGAGATCAAGGAGGTACGAGGATGGCCAAAGCGAAGTTTGAGCGGACGAAGCCGCACGTGAACGTGGGGACGATCGGGCACATTGACCATGGGAAGACGACGTTGACGTC
>JADGNV010000198.1 GCA_017883285.1 Candidatus Aminicenantota bacterium
GCAGTAAAATATTTAACGCCCCGCTTGGCAATTCAGTTTTCATGGAGGAACGCGATGCCCAAGAAAATCTATGAACCGGTCGGCCATCACTATATCGTCGAGGCTTCGGGCTGCAATCCGAAAGTCATCGGCAGTATCGAGAAGTTCCAGGACATCCTGGTCAAGGCCGCCGAGATCGCCGGGGCCAAGGTCTGGGCCATTTCCTTCAGCAAGTTCCCGCCCAGCGGCGTCAGCGGCGTCGTGGTCATCTCCGAGTCTCACATCTCCACGCACACCTGGCCGGAACAGAAATACGCCGCGCTCGACATCTATACCTGCGGCGCCCACGTCGATCCGGAAAAAGCCGTCGTCTACGCGGTCGAGGCGTTCGGCGCCTCCTCGTCCCATATCACCGAGATCACTCGCGGGATCAATGAAGGCGACATGAAATTCTTCCACAGCTTCGTGACCTGGGAAGAGGATCTCAAGAAGCACATGAGCCGCGCCTCGGACAAATAAAGACGTCTTTCTTACGTTCCGTGCCGTTCAAGGCGGACCGGGAAACGGCCCGGCAACCCTGAAAATCGTAAAAAACGTTTACGTTTTGTAAATTCAACGGTCGATTCCTCCCCGATCCGAATTTCTCCGTTTTGGGATCTTCCCTTGTTCCATACGAGCCTGACAATTGGCACAAAATCGGCTTTATTCAGGGCAGAGCCGTCATGCGAAACGACAGACATAAGCGCATTGGGGATATCGGGTATAATAGGGCCATGTACGGGCGCATCGGGGGCGTCGCTGCCGGCGTGCTGCTTCTTCTGACCGCGGCCGCCGCCCAACCGGCCGCGGGAGGATCACCTTCGGACGTCCTCTGGCCGAGACTTCAAAAGGCCTTTGAGACGAAAGATTTCGAGGCCTATGCCTCCGTCTTCGCCGAAGCCATCCGCGACCAGGAACGGCTGGCGGCCGAGTCCTTCGGGGTGAGCTGGAAGATGGACCGGGTCCTTTTTAAGGCGGCGGGCCGGGTCAAGGACGAGGAGGGCCGCGAACGAGTCTACGTCCAGGTCTTTTATCAGAACGAATACGCGGTCATGCTCGAAACTTGGCAGGTCCTGCCAATCGAGGACGACGGACAATGGCGCATTGCCGAGAAAGAGGTCACCGGCAACGTGTCCACGCTCTACAAACTCAAACTGCCCTCCGACCGGGCCCTGCGCGGCGCCCGCGTCGAAGTCCGGCACCAGGACATCCGCCTCACGTTCGACAACGCTTGGGTCTATTTCGATAATCTCCCCGAGGCCGAAACCGCGCTCATCGTCCTGGGCGACGGCCGTGTCCACTTCGATCCGTCCAACGCCGCGGAGAGACACCAGCTGGAGCTGCGCTTCGGGGCGGCCCTCCTCGACGACAAGGTGGAATCGGCCTACCTGCGCTTTTCGCCGGCCTTTTTCCGGACCAACATCACCATCAGCGGAGGGGCTCCTCCGGAGCCGTCCGATGAGGCCCGGGCCAAAGCCACCCGGGCGGACAGTGTCTTCAGCGCGAATTATCCGGCGTCCTTCACCATAGAAAATAGCCTGACCGGCGACCGGTTGTCCTTTCTTCCCCAGGGCGACCAGGCCGTCTTCGATTTCAAGACCCGGCGGGCCGGCTATTTGACCTATATTTATTCGCCTTTCTCCGAAGAGGAGATCCATCTTTTTTCCCGGGGCGCCGATCAGGTCGTCAATCTCTATTCGGCCGAGACCGGGGATCCCGGCTCCCGCCGGATGTTCGTTTCCTTCAATCAAAAAATGGATGTCCTCAACTACCAGATAGACCTCGATTTCCAGCCGGATAGGCGTTATCTCTCGGCCCGGGCCCGGGTTGAGGTATCGTCCCAGGTCGACGCCATCGAGAGCCTGAAGTTCGATCTCAACCCGCGGCTCGACATCGTCCGCATCTATGACGAGGAGGGACGGGAACTGTTTTATACCCAGGACCGCTACCGCGGGATCCTCTACGTCTATTTCCTCCGACCGGTGGAAAAAGGCCGTCCGGCGGCCGTGGAGATTTATTACCGCGGCGTCCTCGAGCCTCCCGTCCAGACGACCGACGTCGCGGCCGGGCCGCAGATGGGGGGAACCATCTCGCTCGTCGCCCCCCGCTACGATACTTATCTCTACAGCCAGTCGTCCTTCTGGTATCCGGCCCCTCCCGAGGAGGACTTCTTCACGGCCAAGGTGCGCGTCATCGTCCCGCCCGGCTACTCCTGCGTGGCCAACGGCCTGGCCGTCGAGGAGGGCAAGATTGACGGCGTCCGGCGCGTGACCTCGCTGGACAAGGTCGGCCATCCCTATTTCGGGTTCGAGACGAAGGCGCCCGTCAAATACCTCTCCTTCATCGTCGGCAAGTTCAACCGCTTGACGAACGGGAACGGTTCGTCCGTCCCCGTCGAAGCCCGCATTTCGTCCGACGTGCGCTACGCCCGCAAGGGCCTGATCGACGAGGCCAAGTCCGTGCTCAAGACCTTCGAGGAGTGGTTCGGCCCGTATCCCTTCGAGAAGCTGACCATCGTCCAACGCCAATGGCCCACGGCCGGCGGCCATAGCCCGGCCTCCTTCGTCGTCCTCAATGAATTGCCCCGCACGATCGACGGTTTCCCGGTGATCAATCCAGAAAGCCCCGTCGACCTGTCGCGTTGGCGGGAATCCTTCCTGGCCCACGAAATCGCCCACCAGTGGTGGGGCCAGGGCGTCGGCGGGGCCACATACCGCGACCAGTGGCTGAGCGAGGGGCTGGCCCAGTTCTCCGCCGTCCGCTACCTCAAGGCCAAACTGGGCGACGACGTCTATGTCGCCGCCCTGAGAAAATTCAGCCGCTGGACGGAGAAGAAGTCGAAGTGGGGGCCGATCGACATGGGCTCGCGGCTGAGTTATCTCGATTTCGACGCCTACCAGGCCGTCGTCTACAACAAATCGGCCCTCGTCTTAGTCCTGCTCATGGACATCGTCGGCGAGGAGACGTTCTTCCGCGGACTGCGGGAATTTTTCGCCGCCTTCAAATTCAAGACCGCCCGCACGGTGAATTTTCGGGCGGTCATGGAGCGGGCCTCCGGCCGCGATCTCAAGACCTTTTTCGATCTCTGGTTCGGCTCCCATCTCCTGCCCGAGGCCATGGTCGCCGCGACCGCGCGTAAACAGGGCGAGGGGTTCGTCCTCCAGGTCCGGGTGACGCAGAAAGGCCCGGCCTTCGTCTTTCCCCTGTGGCTGGAGTGGGAGGAGAGCGGCCGGACGGTGCGCCGGATGTTCATCGTCGACGCCGCGGTCAAGGAATTCGACGCCGCCTGCGCCGCCCGCCCGACCCGCATCAAGATCGACCCGGACAAGCTTCTGCCCGGGACGATCAATTAGTTGCGCGCCTCGCGAATATTTTGCCTGATCAAAAATACTTCATGGGACGCGCAACCGCCGGGGAGTTTGAGGGGTGCGGCGTGGCACCCCTCAGGGGTTCAGCGGAGCGAAGCGAAGCGCCGAAGGGGGGCTTGACTCCCCCTTGGAAGCGCCCCGGCTCAGCGAAATTGGACGACAAAAAGATTACTACGGGGAGCAGTAAATATGTTACATAATCCTTACTGCTCCCCGAGTACTAGCCGGGCGATAAAGACATCCGACGTCAACTATATTTCGCCCGGCTTTGTATATTCCGCCCGGCTTAGTAA
>JADGNV010000025.1 GCA_017883285.1 Candidatus Aminicenantota bacterium
CAAGCTTTTTGGCCGCAGGGGGCTGTGACCTCATCACGCTCCAGTATATCCTTGGCCACAAGTCGCTTTCGATGACCCAGCGATATGCTCATCTCATTCCCGAGCGCTTCGAGAAGGCGCGGCAGATCATGCAGGACTTTTGGCTAGGTGGTAGGACGCCATCTGGTGACACAAAAGTGACACAGTTAGTGGACGAAGATGTTCAAGGGGCTGTAATTCATTGATTCTATTGACGCCGGGGTGGCGGAATTGGCAGACGCAAGGGACTTAAAATCCCTCGCCCCATAAGGGGTATACGGGTTCGATTCCCGTCCCCGGCATTTATATTCAATAAGTTAGTGCGCCATCCTTCAAACAGGGGTTCGAATCCCTCCGGGCGCGGGAAAGGACCAAACCATGGACAAAGACCAATTGAACGAAAACCTGGCCAAGTTGCAGGAGGAGCTGGAATCCGTCACGGAGATTGACGATCCTTCGCGCGAGACGTTGAAGAAGCTGGACGGCGACATCCACCGCATCTTGCAGAATTCCGAGGAGGTTCCGGCCGCCCATCACGCCAGCCTGCGGGAAAGCCTGGAGGACTCCGTTGAATACCTAGAGGCCTCGCACCCTACGATCACGGCCCTGATGAACCGCCTCATCAAAGCCCTGAGCGACATGGGGATTTAGCCCAAGCGTCGAGATTGATTTGTTCCTCGGGGGATAGAATGATAGGAGCGACCGAATAATATAAATATGATGAGGGGCATAAAAGCAGCCGCAGTCTCCGTTTCAATGATAGTCGTTTGCTGCATGTGTGCCGGGCGGAGCTTATCGGCGCAATCCTCGGACGATGCGTTCGCCAGCCGGCGCCGGGCCATGGTCGTCGAACAGCTTGAGTCCCGCGACATCAGGGACAAACGTGTCCTGAAGGCGATGCGGCAGGTCCCGCGCCATCTCTTCGTCCCCCTCTCCCTTCGCGACCGGGCGTATGCGGACCATCCGCTGCCCATCGGCGAAGACCAGACGATCTCCCAGCCTTACATCGTCGCTCTGATGACCCAGGGCCTGGAGCTGAAGGGCCAGGAAAACATCCTCGAGATCGGCACGGGCTCGGGATACCAGGCGGCCGTCCTATCTCTCCTGGCCTCCCATGTTTACAGCATCGAGATCAATGCGACCCTGGCTGAAAGCGCCCGGCCCCTGCTCCACAACCTCGGGTATGCCAACGTCGACGTTCGAACCGGCGACGGCTTTTTCGGCTGGCCGGAAAAAGCGCCTTTTGACGGGATCATTGTTACGTGCGCCGCCCGGCGCGTGCCCGGTCCTCTGTTCGAACAGCTCAAGGAGGGCGGCCGGATGGTGATCCCCGTGGGCGAGACGGGCGAAGGCCAGCGGCTCATCCGGGTGCGCAAGCTCAAAGGGAAAGCTTACGAGGAAGAGATCTCCCTGGTCATGTTCGTTCCGATGGTCGGACAGGACAAGAAAAAAGACTGACCCATTCAAAGGAAATTCTTATCGTTTTCCTTATCGTTTTCTTGACATGGATTCGCGGCCGGGAATATCATTCCGCTCTCGAACTATTCACGGAATCGGAGGACAGATGAAAAAACGCGCGCTTCTGTTCGTTGTCTGCTTGGCTTTGCTGGCGGCGACCGTCGTCAGTTCCCAGGCCCCTGCCCGGACGCCGGACGATCCCGTCATCAAGAAGATCATCGAACTCGGCACGAACGATAATCAGGTCATGCTTTGGAACGACTATGCCAGCAATCGGTTCGGCGGTCGGGAGACGGGCTCCAACGCTTATACCGACGCGACCGCCTGGGCGGTCTGGCAATTCAAGCAGTGGGGGCTCGAGGCCGAACTCGACGAGGCCGGCGAAGTGCCGGTCGGCTTCAACCGCGGTCCTTGGTTCGGCAAGATGATCAAGCCGACCGAAAAAGCGCTCTTTTTCGGGACGCCCAGCTACACGGCGGGAACGAAGGGTGTGCAGCGTGGACCGGTCGTCATCCTGAAGTCGGATCCTTTCTCGATCCCGGGACGCAACGCCACCCCGGAAAATGTCGAAAAGAAGCGCGCTGCCGTCGAAGCGGCGATCGCGGAAGTCAACGCAAACAAGAGCGCCTTCAAGGGGGCCTGGGTGCTGATCCTGGGTGAAAACACCGGTTTCGCCCGCGATGGCCGCCGCGGCACCTTGGAATATGCCGACGCAAAATTGATCCCTCCGCTCACCCAATTGCTCATCGATCTTGGGGCCCTCGGCACAATTCAATTGTCCAAAACGGAGCCGTTCAGGATGTTGGACGGCTATGCGGAGTCGTGGGACAAGTTGCCCGTTCTGCCCGACGTCAAGCTGGCCGAGAACCAGTACAACGAAATTAAGGCGCTGGTCGAGAAAGGCGAGCGGGTGGAGCTCGAGTTCGACATCCGGAACTGGTTCAAAATGGGCCCGATCAAATACCATAGCGTCGTCGCGACTCTTCGCGGGACGACATACCCCGATGAGTACATTGTGATCGGCGGCCATTTCGACTGCTTCAGCGCCGCGACGGGCGGGGTCGATGACGGCTCGGGTTTTGCCCCCGGCATGGAAGCGATCCGCCTCATCAAAGCCGCCGGCGGGCGGCCGAAGCGCTCCATCGTCGTCATGCTCTTCGCCGCGGAAGAGATCGGCTTGGTCGGCTCGCAGGCGTGGTTGACGAAGCACCCGGAACTGCAGCCCAAGATCATGATGATGATCAACCGGGACGGCAGCCCGAGCGCCATTACCGGGGCGTCCGTCCCCGAAACCTGGTATGCGGATTTCCAGAAGATCACCGCTCCGTTGATCAATCTGAACCCGAAATGGCCGTTCAAGCTCGAACGGGGCTTGCCGAGGGCGCATGCGACGAGATCGGGCGGGACGGACTCGTCTTCGTTCGAAATGGTGAGCGTGCCGACGCTGAGCTTCAGGACGCAGACGGACTACGTTTACAACCATGCCTGGCACACGCTCTACGACACGTACAGCGAGCTTGTACCGTACACCGAACACCAGAAGCATTCCGCGCTGGTCACGGCGGTCGTCGCCTACGGCGCGGCGAACCTCGAAAAACCGCTCCTGCGCGAGGGCGTTTACCTGGCCGACGGCCTCTATGCCGATATCGCCCTCGGGAGCGCCGAAGCGCCGAACCACTTTATGACCACCCTCGACTATGTGAACGCTCCCCTGCAGACGGCGAACTTTGTCCGCATCGTGGAGGGGAAAACCGCGGGCCAACGGGGTGCGGGCGCCGGTCCGGGCGGCGGCGGTCGGGGGATGGGAGGTCCGGGCGGGCAGCGGGCGGAAATCCCGCCGATCGGCACGATCGATGTGCGGGACCGGCAGATCAAAGGCCTCGTCGTTTCCGACGTCCAGAAGTCGGTGGCGGTGGCCAGCCTGCCGATGACCGCCAACGCGGCGATGAAGCACGATACGGCGGGCGTTCTGGGCGTCTCGGCCCCGAACGCGTTCTACCTCACGCTCCAGAAAAATCCCGGGCTCGACAAGACGTGCACCGCGATCGGGAAAACGATCGCCGGGCTCGATCTGCTGCCGAAGGTGAAAAAGGGAGACGCCATAAGAAGCATCCGGATCATCCGCGTGGGGCAAGCGGCGGGCGATTTCAAGACGGACGATGAGGCGTTCAAGAAATTGCTTAATATGACGCGATGAGTCTGGACATCCTTCGGGAACTCGTCATCCTGTTGGCGGCTTCGGTCGTCATCATCTACATCTCGCACAAGATCAAGCTGCCGCCCGTCGTCGGCTTCCTTCTCACCGGGATTCTGATCGGCCCCGGCGGGTTTTCCCTGGTCCGGGATACGCGGACGATCGACGACCTGGCCGAAATCGGCGTCGTCATGCTCCTCTTCAGCATCGGACTCGAATTCACTTTGGACCGGCTGAGGAGGATCCAAAAGATCTTCTGGGTCGGAGGAGGGTTCCAGGTCGTCCTGACGGTTTCGGCGTCCGTCCTCGTCCTCGTCCTTCTCCGCATCCCGGCCAAGGATGCGATCTTCTATGGTTTCCTCGTTTCCCTGAGCAGCACGGCCGTCGTCCTGAAGATTCAATCGGACCGGGGCGAAACCGACACCCCTCAGGGGAGGATCTCCCTCGGCATCCTGATCTTCCAAGACTTGGCCATCGTTCCCATGATCGCCCTCGTTCCCATCCTGGCGAGCGTCCGGGCGGTTTCGCCGCTCACTATTGCCACCCGCTTCCTGCTGAGCGCGGCGGCGATTGCGGCCGTTTTCGCCGTGGCCCGTTTCCTCATGCCGAAGGTCCTCCACCTCGTCGTCGGGACCCGGATCCGGGAGATTTTCCTCATCGCCTCCCTGTTCGTTTGCCTGGGCATGGCCCTGTTGACCTCCTCGCTCGGCCTGTCCCTGGCTCTCGGGGCGTTTCTGGCCGGCGTCATCATTTCGGAGTCGGACTACAGCCATCAGGTCGTGTCCGACATCCTGCCGTTCCGGGACGTGTTCAACAGCCTGTTCTTCATTTCCATCGGCATGCTGCTCCATACGAGCGAGCTCTGGAATTCCCGGGCGGCCGTCGGCGGATTGGTCCTTTCGATCTTCCTCGTGAAGGCGGCCATCGTCTTTCTGGCGGTCCGGGTTTTGGGCTACGACTCGCGCATCTCGATCCTCACGGGGCTGGCCCTGGCCCAAATCGGCGAATTTTCGTTCGTGCTGGCGGGAGTCGGCCGGGCCAACGGCCTTCTGCCCGAAAACGTTTTCCAGGTGTTCCTGGCGTCGTCCATTCTGACGATTCTGGCGACGCCGCTGTTCATCCAGATCTCGCCCTTCCTGGCCTCGAGAAAAGAGAGGCCGGGGGGACGGCGGGGGCGGACGGCGGAGCCGGAAGGGGAGGCCGGCCTTAAGCTTCGGGACCACGTCATCATCGCCGGCTACGGCCTCAACGGCCGGAACCTGGCCCACGTCCTGAAGGAAGCGGACATCGGCTACGTCATCCTCGAGCTCAATCCGGAAAAGGTCCAAGCCGCAGTGAAACGGGGGGACCCGTACATATTCGGGGACGTTTCGAGCCGGACCATCCTCAAGATGGCCGGCATCGAGAGGGCCCGGACGATCGTCTTCGCCATTTCGGACCCCGCTACGACCCGGCGCGGCGTCCGGGCGGCCCGGGAGATGGCGCCCGACGTTTTCATCGTCGTCCGGACGCGGTACGCCTACGCAATCGACGAACTCTATCGCCTCGGGGCCAACGACGTCATTCCCGAGGAGTTCGAAACTTCGGTCGAGATCTTCACCCGCGTCCTTGAGCGATATCACCTCCCCCGGAACATCATCAACGCCCAGGTCAAGATCATCCGCAGCGAATGCTACGGGGTTTTGAGGGGCACGTGCGAAGCCTTCAAGCCGACCTCCGAGAGGCTCACGGACCTCATGTCCGCGGGGACGGCCGAGTCCTTTTACATCGCGAAAGGGACGTGGCCCGCCGGAAAAACGCTGGGCGATATCGACCTTCGGAACAGGACCGGCGCGACCGTGATCGCCGTTGTCCGGGGCGAAGAATCGTTCACCAGCCCCGGGGCCGAATTCGCGGTTGTGGCCGGAGATACGCTGGTCCTTGTGGCCAGCCACCGGGACATGAACCGGGCGTTCCAAATCCTCGGGGAGAATCCGGGCCATCCCCCCGCCGCCGGATCGTGATCGCCGGCCGCGGTGCGGCCTTAGCGTCGGTCAAGGCGCCCGATACACGCCAACCTACATCGTGGATTACATTGTCCGCCAGACGGTCGGAAAGCTTGTCGAGGGAAAAACGCCAAAACAGGCGGCCGATCTCCGCGTCCTCGATCCGGCCTGCTGCTCGGGCTCGTTCCTGATCAATGGTTACCAATATCTCCTCGACTGGCATCGCGATTGGTATGTCGTTCATAAGCCGGAGGGATGGGCCAAAGGTCGCAACCCCGTGCTCGTCCAAACGACGGGCGGATGGAAATTGACCATTGCCGAACGAAAGAGAATTCTTCTCGATAATATTTACGGAGTAGATATCGATCCCCAGGCGGTCGAGGTCACGAAGCTTTCGTTGTTGCTGAAAGTTTTAGAGGGCGCGAGCGAGCAGACGATCCAGCCGATCGATTTTTCAAGTTCCACCGACACCGCAATCCATGGCCACATGGTTAAGTTGGTAGATCAAATGATTGAATTGCGTGTGCAAATATCGAACGCCAAAAATCCACACGAAAAAGAAGCGCTTCAGCGCCAGATCAACGCAACAGATAAGCAAATCGATCAGCTTGTCTATCAGCTCTACGGCCTGACGGACGAGGAAATCAAAATCGTCGAAGGCGCATAAAAAATCAACCTCGTTTTCTTCTCTTGGACAATTCGGCTTTCAATTTATCGGTCTCATAGACGTTTCCCGAATCCGCGTCGTCGATGCCCTTTTTGATGGAATCCAAAAAGGCTTGTTTATAGACCCTCTCATAACTCGGGGTTATTTTTTCTTGACGTGGCCACTATCGAGTTTGATTAATACCCCTTCTTGAGTAAACTGCCGGAATCGGCTTTCCGAATGTTTTATTTCCAGTTTTTTCTTAATTCCGTTCCGATCCAATAATTTTTCGAACGAAATTCCCTGATGACTGATCCCCAAAAATCCTAAAGCCTTCATGGCCGCTTTGTCACAAGTACAGAAAAGCATTTCTTTTCTTGTCGAGAGGATGGCGAGGGCTTCTTTTTCCCCCGAATGCAGATCGATCTCGTAAAGGCCTTCGAATTCCTTCGTGATCATGGATAACTGTTCAATTGTTGCCGATGTTTCGATGAAGTTTTTCCCAGCCTCTTTCGAAAGATCAATGAAATGGTGTTTTCCCGCCGAATCTTCATAATAATACGCTTCGCGGCAGATAATGGACGAGACATGGATTTCATTATTTTTTGTCAGAGATTTCCAAAGGCTAAACCGGTGCAAATCGATAATGATATCCGCATCAAGCAATACGATATTCAACGGAATAATCCTGATCTTCGCTATATCCCATTTCCCTTAGGAAGGATGAAACGGCGCTGAATTTCGTGTCAACGTATTCCGCAAATCGCGCCTTAGAAATTTTTCCAAGATGATAGGCCCGTATGGCCAAAGAAATATACCTCGGCGAAATTAGGACATAGGGAACATCTTGCTTCTTGATCCGGCCGATTTTGTCGATGTTTAATATATTTCCTTCTTCAAGCAGCTTAGTGACTCTCTCCTTTTTCATGATCCCAATATTGACGAGTCTCCATAAAAGGGCCGCTATGGAAACATCGAATTCCCGCGCCACTTCCGTCAAGCTTGAATAATCGATCGTTTTTTCCCGCCTCCTAAGGCCGATTTCTTTTCTGATCTCCTCTTCAGGGAGCAGAAGCGCCGAGGCGAATACTTCGGCAAGCTGCTCGATTCGGGTTTTCTTCGCGGCGTGTGTTTCTTGATAAACTTCTTCCGTAGAGAATAGATCCCAAGTTAAAACGTGAAAAAACTCATGGGCCAAATCGAAATTCCGCCTCCAAGGCGAATCATTTGTGTTAATAAGGATCGCCGTGCCGAAATCGCCCTTAGTGGATGCGACTGAAAGATCTTGAGGAAGCGGTAAAAAAATAATCTTAATTCCGACTTTTTCTTCCAGTATTTTCGATAAGGCGCAGGCCGGCCGACTGCCCAGGTCTAAATCATTTGAAATCCTCTTGGCTATTCCGGCGACATATTGGAAAGCGTCTCCTTTGAGCAGATGAATTTTATCGAATTGAAAGATCGGCTGTTGTGCGAAATCTTCGTTCTCGTTCAGAATTAATTGAAGATGCCTGTAATTCCGACAAATAGAGAGAAACTTAATCCCGATTTCTTTTCGTGTCAACGTTTTTCCCGGACTTCTCCATAGTATTTTGGACTCTTCTTGACTTTCCTTTCCGGACAGGAAAAAATCTATATCGCGGCCGTAAATCTTGGCCAGCTTAGCTAGCTCCCAAGCTTTGATCTCTCTGTCGCCTGTCTCGATGCTTCTTAAAGTTTGATAATTGGCAAAGCCCAACTTAGCTGTCACCTCTGTGAGGCTAAGTCCGAGATTTTCCCGTTCCCTTTTCAATGACATCGCCAAAATATCCTTGGGATTCATGACTTTTCCTCCCTTTTGGATCTAATATCAATATCTTATATATAAATCATAAAATAAAGTCAATAATATAATAAATTATTATAATTCATTTGTCATATTAATTTGTAATTGTCGGCTTATCGGTATCATAGCAAGATAATTATAGAATCCAATTATCCGACAGACGATAGGGCCGCATAATGTCCTCGATAATATAGACGCGGCCTGAATTAGCGGGATCTCATTCAACAAAAGAAAATCGGTTAGGGTTCCCGGCAACATGCCCTTCTAAGCATGATTGAGTTGATTTTTGGCTTGTGATATATATCGCTTCAGCAAGTATCATATCAAACCCAAAATGCCGATCACGTTTCGGGATTTGGTCAGGAGCGAATCACCATGAGAGTTATGCGATGCGGACGGATTCTGCTGGCGATCGTGCTCGGCATGTCGTTCCTCGCCTGGGGGCAGGGCGGCAGCAGTCAGGCGGGCCGGGGCGCCGCGGCGCCGAGCGCTTCGCCGCAACAGACCGGGGCGCCCGGAAGCGCGGCCCAGCGCGGGGGCGGCGGAGGACGCGGCGGCGGGGGAAGCTCCGGCCCGGGCGATTTTTACACTTATGACACATCGGCGACCGCGGGGATTCCGATCCCCGACATGCCGCCCGTGGAAACCCGTCAGAAGGTCTCCATCAACGGGGAGCCGCTCGCTTATACCGCGCGGGCGGGTTTCCTGCCGCTGCGCAATCCGACGACCGGACAGGCCGAAGCGCATCTTTTCTTCACGAGCTATACCAAGGACGGCGGGGGAGACGCTTCGGCGCGCCCGCTGATGTTCTTCTTGAGCGGCGCGCCGGGGGTGGCCGCCGGCTGGCAGGAATTCGGCGGTCTGGGTCCGAAAGGGATGCAGGGGATCGGGGGGGCCGACGCCGGCCAGCCTCCCTTCGGCTGGACGGACAATCCCCACACGCTCCTCGTCGAGGCCGACTTGGTGTTCGTCAACCCGGTCGGCACGGCCTGGAGCCGGCCCGATCAGCCGGGCCGCGGGCCGAGCTACTGGAATACGGCCACCGATATCGCTTCGCTCGGCGAGTTCGTGCGCGCCTTCCTGGCCAAATATGACCGCCGGAACTCGCCGCTCTTCCTGGCGGGCGAGGACTTCGTTACGGGGCGGACGGCCGGCCTGGCCGTCTACCTCAGCGAGCACCACATCCCGGTTCTGGGCGTGGCGCTGCTCTCGATGATGCCCTCCGCCGACGCCGTTGCCGGGGACGCCCAATATATAAACGTTTTGCCGAGCATGATCCTGGCCGCCTGGCACCACAAGAAGCTGGCGCCGGAGCTCCTCGCGCTCTCCGCCCCGCAGATCGGGGAGCAGGCGCGGCAATTCGCTTCGCGGGATTACCTGCATGCGCTTTACAAGGGCGATCGGATGACGGCCGAGGACCGGGCGGTGTTCGTGGCGAACATGGCCCGGCTCACCGGTTTGTCGAAAGCGTTCCTCCTGAACAACAACCTGCGCATCCCGCTCGACCGCTTTCAGGCCGAGCTCCTGCGCGACCAGCGCCGGACGCTTTCGGGATCGGACGCGCGTGTGGCCGGCGCCGTGCCGCCGAGCGGCGGACGCGGCGGCGGTGGGGGGGGATTCGGAGGCGGGGCGGCGCCCGTCGTCTTCGACTTCAACCAGGCCCGACTCTCCGCCGGCTTCCTGACGGCCTACGAAACCTACCTCCGGCGCGAGCTGGGCTTCGGCGGCGTCGAGGCCGGCCCCTTCTATCTCTCGGGCGGGGGGATCGGAGCGTTCACCGTGACTGGGAACGACGACGCCAACTTGTCGGCCGCGTTCCTCCGCAATCCCAATCTGCGCCTCTTCGTCGGGGCGAACTATTTCGATCTCAACGCGCCTTTCTTCGCGACCGAGTTCACGGTGGCCCACCTCGGCGTCTCGCCGGAGGTCCGCGCCCGCAACATCACGGTCCGGCATTTCGAGGCCGGCCAGATGGCCTACGTGGAGGCCGACTCGTCGGCCCAGCTGTGCGCCGAGCTCATCGAATTCATCGTGACGGCGGTGTCCGCGGCACGCGGCTGAGCGCGGGAACCCGAGGAGTCATGCCATGAACACGAAAGAAAGAATCACCGCGAAAAATTGCGTTTTCATCCTTCTGGTCGCGGCCGCGGCCGTCTACGCCCTCGCCCAGAGCCGTGGAGCGGGCGCCGCGCCCAACAATTTCTACCGGTTCAACTACGGGCTGGAGGAGATGCAGCCGATTGCCTATCCCGCCCAGCCGATCGCCACCCAGCACCAGATCCGGCTCCAGAACGGGACGATCAAGTACACGGCCCGCGTCGGCTTCATGCCCATCCGCAACGCCACGAGCGGCGTGAGCGAAGGACACTTGTTCTATGTCTACTACGCCCAGGACGGCGTCACGGACAAGTCCAGGCGGCCGGTCTGGTTCCTTTTCAACGGCGGGCCGGGCGCGGCCACCGTCTGGCTGCACATGGGCGCCTTCGGCCCCAAAGTGGTGAAGATGCACTCGAACGGCCTGGCTTTGCCGCCGCCGTACACCTACGTCGACAATCCCAACTGTCTCCTCGATACCGGCGACCTGGTTTTCATCGACGCCATGGGCACGGGCTACAGCCGCCCCGACAAGCCCGGCTACGGCCCCAACTTCGGCGGGGTGGACAACGACCTGGCCGCGTTCGGCGAGTTCATCCGCTGTTTCCTGAACGAGTACAATCTTTGGGGCTCGCCGATTTTCGTTGGCGGAGAAAGCTATGGCACGACCCGGGCCGCCGGGCTGGCCGGCACCCTCACGGACCGCGACTGCCCGATCAACGGCGTGATGCTGCTCTCCGCGATCTTCGACGTCAACGCCTCGGCCGGGGAGCAGCGCCAGCTCGCCACCCTCCCGACCGAGATCATGACCGCGCACTATCACAAGAAGCTGGCCCCGGATCTTCAGAAGCTCACCGTCGAGCAGATCGCCGATGAGGCGCGCCGGTTCGCTTCGGGAGATTACCTGGAGTATTTGTACGATGGCGCCCGGGCCACGCCCGCCCAGCGGGAGAAGGTGCTCAATTCCATGGCGCGCTACACCGGCCTCTCCAAGGCCTTCATCGATGGCCTCGACCTGCGCGTTCCGCTCGGACCGTTCAGCACCGAGCTGCTCCGCGACCGGCACCTGATGACGTCGCGCCTGGATTCGCGCTTCGCCGGCTACCAGATCGACGGCGGGGCCAACGCCACGAGCTTCGACTTCAGCAACGCCAACATCGAGAACTGCTTCCTCACCTGCTTCCAGGCGTATGTTCGCAACGAGCTGAACTACAAGAACAACAACATCTACTACGTTTCGGGAAACGCCCCGCCCTGGTCGGGCGAGTACAACACCGTGGTCAATCTGGAGAACGGCTTCGCCAAGAACCCGCACATGCGCCTGTTCGTGGGGTTCGGCTATTACGACTTCGCCTGCCCGTTTTACCCCGTGGAGTGGACGCTCGCCCACATGAAGGTTTCGGACGACGTCAAGAAGAACAATATTTCCCTGGGGTACTACGAGTCGGGCCACATGGTTTACATCGACCAGCCGTCGGCGGCGAAGTACCACGCCGACCTGGCGAAGTTCGTGAAGGACGCCCTGGCGAAATGACCTTGCGGGGTCCGACCCATCCGATAACAAAAAGGGGACGGTTCTATTTATGGGAGTTTCTTGGCGAAGTTGGGCCATAAATAGAGGCGTCCCCATTTTCCGAAAGGGCTCTTCCTTTCCGATTTGACACAGGCCGCGGGGCTGGATTAGAATCCGCGGCATCGATCGATGCATCTTGCGAGTGAGGCCATGACCATTAAAAATCTCTGAGCGGCGCGGCAAGGATCGGGACGATCCTTCTCGCGGGAGCGCCGGCCGCTCGTCTAGAGATCCCCTCTCCTGACCGGGCGTTCGGCCCGCCCGGCTATTCTTGATAAGGAGAGGTGTATGAAACCAACCGGAATGAAACTCGAGGACGTCCAGGGCGTCTATTCGGGGCGCGTCCGCATCCGGACGAGGAGACGCCGTGCCTGAATTCACGTTGGGTCTCGACCTCGGGAGCCGGGCGGTCAAGGCCGTTCTGTTCGATCCGGCCGTGGGCCGCATCCCGGCGGTGGTGGTCCGGGCAGGTTCGCCCGACAAAGCGGCCGACGCCGATTTCCTCCTCCGGGAGGTCATCGCCGGCGCGGAGTGTGCCCGGACCGATATCCGCCGCGTCGTCGTCACGGGATACGGCCGCGGTCAGGCGGCCTGTGCCGACGAGAGGACGACCGAGATCTCCTGCCACGCGGCCGGGGTCGCCGCCCTTCATCCGGAGGTGCGAACGGTGATCGACATCGGCGGACAGGACAGCAAGGCGATTGTCCTCGCCGAGGGAGGCCGCGTCCGCGACTTCGCCATGAACGACCGCTGCGCCGCGGGCAGCGGCCGTTTCCTCGAAGTCGTCGCCCGGATCCTGGGGACGGACGTCGACGGCCTGTCGGAGCTGGCCGGCCGGGCCTCGGCCGAATCCGAGGTCAGCTCAATGTGCGTCGTCTTCGCCGAGTCCGAGGTCATCGGCATGCTGGCCCGAGGATTCCCGCGCGAGGACATCGCTGCCGGGATCCTGCGGTCTATCGCCCGGCGAGTGGCCGGGCTGGCGGAGCGGATCGGCGTCCGGCCGCCGGTGGCCTTCACGGGAGGCGTGGCTTTGAACGCGGCGATGGCGGGGGCCCTGGGCCGGGAGCTCCGCGAGAAATTGATCATTCCCCCCGATCCCCGGATCACGGGCGCGTTGGGCGCGGCCCTTCTGGCCGCACGGAAGCTGGGGCTGCCCGATCGATTGGCCGAAGACGAATCGGGCTTGTGGAAGCGCGCCGAGAAGAGCCGGTCGGCTGCCGTGGCGCCGGCGGTTTGCGGGGACGCTGTTGCATCCGCAGCCGAATGCGGAACATCCTGCCGCGAATCGGCGATCCCGGTTTCGGCTGAAAGTTCGCCCCCGCGCTGTGCGAGCGACGATTCGCCCCGCAGCACCTTTCTCCATCGCGTCCCCGCGGTCGAGCGGTTCGACCGAATGTTCGCCAACGCCCTCGAATATGCCCGGGAGGCGAAGAGGCAGGGACGCAAGATCGTGTCGATCTTCTGCGAATTCACGCCGCGCGAAGTCATCCTGGCCGCGGGGGGGGTGCCCGTGTGCGCCTGCGGCGGCAGCCATCAGACCGCCCTGGCGGCCGAGCGGGATCTTCCGGCGGGCCTCTGTCCCTTGATCAAATCGAGCTACGGCTTCGCCCTGGAGAAGGCCAGCCCCCTCTTCGAGCTGAGCGACCTCATCGTCGCCGAGACGACTTGCGACGGAAAGAAAAAGATGTTCGAGCTCCTGGGCGAGCTCAAGCCCATCCACGTACTCGAGCTGCCCCAGAAGCCGGACGACGAGGCGGGTTTCCGCCGCTGGATGTCCGAGATCGATGGCCTGTGCCGGCGGCTGGAAGAGCTGACCGGGACGGCCGTCACCGAGGACCGGTTGCGGGAGGCCATCCGGCTGATGAACCGCGAGCGGAAGCTGCGGCGGGCCGTCGCGAGGCGGGCGGGGAAAGGATTGACGGGACGGGAAGTCCTGGAAGCGAAGAGCCTGATCTCCGGCATTCCGGAAGATCTCGAAGCCTATGCGCGGATCCTCGCCCAAGCCGCGGCCGCGCCGGGCGATCCACCGACACGGCCGCGGATCCTGATGACGGGTGTTCCGATGCCGTACGGCGCGGAGAAGGTCCTGGACATCATCGAAGACGCGGGAGCGACGGTCGTGGCCCAGGAAAACTGCACGGGGCTGAAGCCGCTCTACGAGGATGTTTCCGAGGAAGGCGACCCCCTCGAGGCGATCGCCCGCAAGTACTTCCATCTCCCGTGTTCGTGCATGACGCCGAACTCGGGCCGGATGTCGCTCATCGACGAGATAATCGAGGAATTCCGGCCGGACGGGATCGTGGACCTCATCTGGCAGTCCTGCCTGACCTACGACGTGGAATCCGAGGTTTTGAAGCGCCACGTCGGGAAGAAGTACGGGATCCCGTTAATGAAGATCGTCACGGATTATTCGCCCTCCGACGTCCAGCAGTTGCGGCTGCGGGTCGAGGCGTTCCTGGCGATGACCGTAACCCGCTAATTTCGGCAATTTCGGTGATGGTCAGCTCAATCCCTCAATTCCGCGGATCGCGGCGCGCTTTTCCTTGGGCTATTTCTTCGTCTGCTCCTGGGCGGCCTTCTTCAGCTTTTCGTTGGCCATGATGGCGATATCCACCCGGCGGTTCGCCTGCCGACCGTCGGCCGTGTCGTTCGTCGCGACGGGCTGGGTCGCGCCGTAGCCCATGGTCGAGAACCGGCCGGCGCTCACCTCGTTCGTGGCGAGATAGCCGGACACGGCGCCGGACCGGTCCTTGGACAGGACCATGTTGTGTTCGGCCGGCCCGGTCGAATCGGTATGGCCCTCGATGAGGATGTTGGTGTCGGTGTATTTGTTGAGGATCTTGGCCAGCTTGCCGAGGTTGTCGCGGCTGGCCGGCCGGAGGGCGGACTTGTCGACGTCGAATAGGATCCCGCTGTCGAACGTGATCTTGATCCCTTCCCCGATCCGTTCGATCTTGGCCCCCTCGAGGTCGCGCCGCATTTCGGCCGCCTGCTTGTCCATGTAGCTGCCGATGATCGCCCCGGCCGTACCCCCGAGGGCCGCGCCGATGATCGCTCCCGCCACGGTGTTGCCCGCCGCGTGGCCGATCACCCCTCCGAGGACGGCCCCCGACGTGCCGCCGATGATGGCGCCCCCGGCCGTATTGCTCATGGACGCGCATCCCGACATCCCGATGAGGAGAAAGACGACCGCGATCAGAGATACTGTTCTTTTCATGGATCCTCCTTTTTGTCCTTGGTCAAAGGATAGCACTTTTGGGCCGAAGCGGCAATTCCGGAGCCGCTCCCCGCGTCCACTGCATCTGGGCGGCAAAAATGACTTTCACCAAAACTGTCGAGACTATTGCCAAACAAATGCAATTATGTTGACAATAGATGGTGCGATGCGTGGACAGCGCCCCTTGGAATCGAAATCGGCCCCATCCGACGTCGGCCTCGAACGCCGGCGCCGGAGGCGGGCGGTGGGCGCCGCCATCATCGGCCTGACGCTCGTCGGATCGTTCATCGCGATATCCCATCGCCGGACGGGCCCGGGCCCATCCTCGCCAAGCGCCTCTCCCGGAGCCGGCTCCCGCGGCGCCGACCCTGCCTTGACCCTCGCTTTCGCCGGTGTGCCCGACTGGAACTGGATCGAAGCCGAGCGCCAAGCGCGAAAAGGCGTCGAGCTCGCGCCGGACGGGGTGGTCGCACGCCTCCAGCTCGGCGGCCTCCTTATCCGAACCGGCAGGTTCGACGAGGGGCTGGACGAACTGGAGCGCGCCCGAAAGATCGACTCCGGTTCGCCCGGAACGAACGACGCTCTGGCCTCCGGATATTATTGGGCGCGTCGCTACGAGCAGGCGGTCGCCACCCATCGCCGGACCTTGAAGGCTGACCCGCGCTTCACCCGGGCGCACCTCGGACTTGCCTTCGCCTACCTCCAGCAGGGCAAGGCCGACGAAGCCCTGGCCGAGGGCCTCGCAGCGGTCGATCCACAGACGGATTCGGTCGAAGCGGCCGAACTCGGGTACGTTTTCGCCGTGGCGGGCGAGAAGGACCAAGCCCTCAAAATTGCGGACCGGCTAGCCGGCCAGGACGGTCGCGCCGCCGCGCGCCCGGGGCTCGCCTATCCCCTCGGCGTCATTTGCGCCGCGCTCGGGATGCGCGACCCGGCCTTTGCCTGGTTCGAGAAGGCGTATGCCGGGGATTCCCCCGAGATCGCCGTCTTCAAGATCGATCCCCGGCTTGATGACCTGCGCGGGGACCCGCGCTATCTCGATCTCGTGAAGCGGCTCAAAATTCCGAAGAATTAGCCGGCTTCCGATTGACTTAGAAGGGTGGGGAGGCTATAAGAATTCTGGGGCACTTCATGCCGGGATTCGTCCTCAAAGAAAAGAATTCGCCCGTCCGGACGTTCGAATTCACGAAACCGAGAAGGGACGCTTAAGAAGAAATAGAAAGGGATAGCGAGTTTCTGCGGAGGCGCAGCAAGGAGGTCCGGCATGGATGAGAAGATCGGTTTTAAGCTCAACGGCCAATCCGTCAGCGTGACGTCCGACGGCGCGCGGATGTTCCTCGGGGTCCTGCGATACGACCTCGGGATCAAGGGCGTGAAGTATGGGTGCGGCGAGGGATTCTGCGGCGCCTGCACGGTCCTGGTGGATGACAAGGCCGTCCGGTCGTGTCGCACCCCGCTGAAAGATGTGAAGGGCAGGAATGTCGTCACCATCGAGGGGCTCGCCCGCGGCGAAGAGCTGCACCCCATCCAGAAAGCGTTCATGAAACGCGACGCCCTGCAATGCGGTTATTGCACGCCGGGGATGATCCTCAACGCCTACAGTCTCCTGCGCCGGGACCAGAACCCGACGAAGGCGAAGATCATCGACGAGATGTCCGGCAACCTGTGCCGCTGCGGGACGTACGCCCGGATCGTCGAGGCGATCCAGGACGCGGCCCGGGAGATGAGAGGAGAAAAGTAACATGAGCCCCAAGGACCCCCGGGAACTGGATTTCCACGACCTCACGATTCTCCCTCCCCTGGACCGCCGCGGATTTCTGAAAGTCTTCGGCGGCGGGATCGTCGTCGCGTTCACCCTCGGCGAAGTCGGAGGGGCACAGGAGGGCGGACGCGGGATGAGGCAGGGCGCGGGGCTGCCGTCGGATTTCAACGCCTTCCTGGTCGTCCGGGAGGACGGCAAGGTCGTGTGCCTGACGGGCAAGATCGAGATGGGGCAGGGCGTCATCACCTCCCTTGCCCAGATGATGGCCGATGAGCTGGACGTCCCCCTGGATGCCGTGGAGATGGTCATGGGAGATACCGACCTCTGTCCGTGGGACATGGGCACCTTCGGCTCGATGACCACCCGCATGTTCGGCCCCTCGCTGCGGGCGGCCGCGGCCGAAGCGCGGGCGGTCCTCGTCGACCTGGCCGCCGAGCGGCTCCAGGTGCCGGCCGATCAGCTGGAGGCCAAGGACGGCGTCATCTTCAACGCCAAGGACCCCGCGGCCAGGGTCACTTATGCGGACCTCGCCAAAGGGAAGAAAATCGAGCGGCACCTCGATAAAAAGCCGCCCGTCAAAAGCCCGTCCGCGTTTAGGATCATCGGCACGGCCCAGCTGCGCCGGGACGCCCGGGTGAAAGTCACCGGACAGGCCAAGTACGCGGGCGATATCTCGTTCCCGGGGATGCTCTATGCCAAGATCCTCCGCCCGCCCGCCCATGGCGCCAAATTGCTAGAAGTGGACGTCTCCGGCGCGGAGACGGTCCCCGGCGTGAAAGTGATCAAGGACAACGACCTGATCGCCATCCTCCACGAATCGCCGGACGTCGCGGAAAAGGCCTTGGCCAAGGTCAAGGCCCGCTTCGATCTCCCCGTGACGAATCTCGACGACAGGAACATCTTCGACCACCTGCTCAAGGTCGCCCCCCCAGGGGCCGAGAGCGGATTGAAAGGGAGCCTGGCGGAGGGCGAGAAGCTCGCCGCTCCGGTCGTCGAAACGACCTACCTGAACGGCTACGTCGCCCATGCCCCGATCGAGCCCCACACGGCGACGGCCCATATCGAGGACGGCAAAGTCACGGTTTGGGTGTCGACGCAGCGGCCGTTCGGGGACAAGGACGAGATCGTCCGGGCCCTGGGCGTTCCGGCGTCCAACGTCCGCGTCATTCCGCCCTTCGTCGGCGGCGGGTTCGGCGGCAAGACGAGCAATCTGCAGGCCGTCGAAGCCGCCCGCCTGGCCAAGCTGACCGGCAAACCGGTTCAGGTGGCCTGGACCCGGCGCGAGGAATTCTTCTACGACACGTTCCGTCCGGCGGCGGTCGTCAAGATCAAGTCCGGCGCCACGAAAGCCGGCGACATCGTCCTCTGGGATTACAGCGTCTACTTCGCCGGCCAGCGGGGTTCCGATCATTTCTACGACATTCCCCACTCCCGGACTACCGTCTACGGAGCGAGCTGGACGGGCGCGGCCGGGACCCATCCCTTCGCCACCGGGGCCTGGCGGGCGCCGTCCAACAATACGAACACGTTCGCCCGCGAGTCGCAGATCGACATCATGGCTTCGCGGGCGGGCCTGGATCCGATCGAGTTTCGCCTCCAAAACCTGAAGGACCCGAGGATGATCGCGGTCCTCCGCGCCGTCGCGGACAAGGCCGGCTGGAAGCCGGCCAAATCGCCGAGCGGCCGCGGCTTCGGGGTCGCCTGCGGCATCGACGCCGGCACCTATGTCGCCCACATCGCCGAAGTGGACGTGGACAAGGGCACCGGCCGGGTCCGGGTCAAGCGCGTCACCGTCGCCCAGGAGATGGGTCTCGTCGTCAATCCCGCGGGCGCGAAGCTCCAGGTGGAAGGGTGCATCACCATGGGCCTGGGCTACGCCCTGGCGGAAGAGGTCCGGTTCAAGAACGGAGAAATCTTCGATCTCAACTTCGACACGTACCAGATCCCCCCCTTCTCCTGGACCCCGGTGATGGAAACGGTCATTCTCGACGCCCGGAACGCGCCGCCGCAGGGGGGAGGGGAGCCGGCGATCATCTGCATGGGCGCCGTGACGGCCAATGCGATTCACGATGCCACGGGGGCGAGGCTTCTCCAGCTGCCGATGACCCCGGAGCGGGTCAAGGCCGCCCTGGCTCAGACGGGCCGAAGGCTCGTCCCTTGACGGTCCTCAGCCCGACGATATCGGGCCGTCGTCGACGTACAGGAACCTCTTGATTTTCTGGGTGGGCGTCTTCTCGAAAGGCTCTGTCTGCTGGATGACCTTGTTCAGGCGCGAGAAGACGGCCACGTTGTCGTTGACGTGGCGCTTGACGTCGTCGAGCACCCGGCGGATGTGCTCGCGGATCTTGGCTTCGTCATACTTGCGCTCCTCGACGAGCGCGTCCAGCTTTTCGCCGTCCAGGCAGACGCGGGCCGCGAGCTGGCCCTGGCGCTCATAGACCAGGGATTCCAGGACGGGGTCGAGCCGGTTGATGATCGACTCGATGATCTCGGGATAGATGTTCTCGCCGCTCGGGCCGAGGATCACGTTCTTCCGCCGCCCCTTGATGAAGAGGTACCCCTCGGCGTCGATGCAGCCCAGGTCGCCGGTCCGGAACCAGCCGTCCGCGGAGAGGACGGACGCGGTCTTCTCGGGGTCCTTGTAATAGCCTTTCATCACGGTTGTGCCGCGGACCAGGATCTCGCCTTCGCCCGTCGCCGGGTCCGGCGCGTCGATTTTGACATCGACTCCGGTCAGCGGCTTGCCGGCGGACCGGAGTCGCGTCTGGCGGGCATCCGTCCCGGTCACGAGCGGCGATGTCTCGGTCAGGCCGTAGCCGATGGAATAGGGGAACTCCGCCTCGATGAGAAAGGCCTCTACGTCGGGCGCCAGGGCGGCTCCGCCGATGCACAACAGCTTGAGGCGTCCGCCGAAAGCGGCCCGCATCTTTTTCCCGGCCTGGCGATGGATGGCCCGGCGGAGCGAGGGGACCTTGGACGCCCAGCGGGCCGCGGCCTTTTTCCGGATTTCCGGCCAGACCCGGCCCCGGACCATCTTTTCGATGATCAGCGGGACGGAGAGGAGAATGGTCGGACGGACCGCCTGGAGGGCGGGCAGGAGGACGGCGGCCGTCGGAGGCTTGCGGAGGTAGACGACGGACGCGGCCTGCATCACCGGCGTGACCAGGCCCAGGGTGCATTCGTACACGTGAGCGAGGGGGAGAATGGAGAGCATCCGATCCTCCGGCCCGACGTCGACGCGCTTGGTCGTGGCCACGGCGTCTTGGACGATGTTGCGGTGGGTCAGCATGACGCCCTTGGTGTGCCCGGTGGTTCCTGACGTGTAGATGATGGACGCCAGGTCGTCCTCCCGGACCCTGGACGGGAGGAGGCCGACGAGCCGGAGGGCCTTGGTCTTGATCTTGCGCAGCTCCATCCCGCCGTCGGCGATCAGATTGCGCAGCCGGTCCTTGTTCGTGTCCGGGTCGATGACCGAGAAATCGTCGATCAGAATGCGGAGCCTGAGGTGGTCGAACGGCGCGTCCTCGAGCTTGGCATACTGCTTTTCCGAGACGAAGACGGCCTGGGCCTCGGAATGGCGGAGGATGTGGTGGACTTCGGAAGCGGGAAAATCGGCGAGGATGGGCACGGCCGCCGCGCCGAGCGAAGTGACGGCGAAAAAGGCGATCCCCCAGTGCGGGCCGTTCTCGCTGAGGATGGCCACCCGGTCGCCGGGGGCGATGCCGTGGTCGGCAAGAAAGGCCGCGATCTCGTCGACCCGTTCCTTGAGCGCCCGGTACGACATCGGTTCCCCGTCGTAGAATGAGAGGGACGGCCGGTCGGGGTGGAGGACCGCGCTTCGGGCCAGGAGATCCGGGATCGTCGTTTCGTTCATCGGCGGGCTTTCATCGTGCTAAGAAAGAATCTTATTCTCCCCGCTCGTCGAAATCAAAGAGAAAATGGGTCGCCGACCAGCTTCCGGTAATCGGCCCGCGTATTGATGTTCTCGAACGAAAGCCCCGCCGGGATTTCCACCCGCCGAACGCGCACCTTGTCCAGAAGCTCGAGGAGGCTCCGTTTCCCGGCGGCCAGGATTTCCTCGGCCGGCCCGACGACGCTTCGGCGATATACGGCGAAGAGCGGTTCATAGAGGTTCGGCGGGCGAAACGGAAGGACGAGCTCGCAGCCTTCGGCCAGGCCGATCAGACGTTCGACGAATTCCAGATCGATCCGCGGGATGTCGCAGGCCGTCACGAACGCGAGGTCGTGCTTTGTCCGAAGAAGGGCCGAGGCGATGCCCCGCAGCGGGCCTTGTCCCGGCTCGGCGTCGGGCACGATCTCGAGCCCCAGGAACCGGTAATCGTCCGCCCGGCGGGCGCTGACGAGGATGTCGTCGAATCGCGTCCGCAACTGGCGGACGATCGTCTCGATGAGCGGCCTCCCGGCGACGAGGAGCAGGGCCTTGTCCCGGCCCATGCGGCGGCTGTCTCCGCCGGCCAGGACGACGGCGCTCGCAGGCCGCGGCTTTTTCGATTTCACAATCCACTTCCCCAAGTTTCTTTCCGGGCGATATTCCAGAGCTCGGGACACGAGAAGGATGGCGGCTCCGAACGAAGCCGGCGCCAGGACATGGAGAAGAGGACTCAGTTTTTTGCGATAGCTTATCCGAGTTTAAAAATGATCATAAGAATTCTGATGAATAACAGAATCCAGCCCAGGCAGACGATAATCCAGGCGATTTTTTGGGCGGCCCGGGCCAAAACCACGAAGAGGGTTAAAACGATCAGAAATCCAAGGGGATCGACAAGATTGTCGGAAAAAACAACACGGGGAAACAACTGCTGAAGGATCTTGATGATCCATAAGCCGAGCTGATGGGGAAGAAAGTAAAGGAAGGTCAGAATGTTGTGGACGACCGTATCCAGGGATTTTCCACTCACCGTTTCTTGCACCAATAAAATATTCATTGTCTTCGGGCCTCCTTGGCTAAGAATATTTCCTGTTATTCATATGAACAAAGCTTGAATTTAAAAATACAGCATCAGATAAAGTTTCTGCTCGCTGTTGCTGGATTGAACATCCGGAAAATATCGAAGGAAGTTGTGCTTGTGGTAATACAAATATTCAAATCCAAGGCTGAGATTGGCGGAAAGGTTGACGGCAATTCTGGGTTTGAATATGCCGAGGACTTTGTTTCCCGCCGGTCCGATATACGTATGAAGTCCGTAAAGGTAATAGTTTGCCGTCACTTGTCCGATTTTCGCAAGATTCAGAGTGCCCTCAAGCTTGAATTCCGCTCCGCCGGAATAATCATAATTCCGGCCATGGATCCCGGCCTCCATAATATCAATATCCGGCGAATTGCTAGCGGCGAGAGGGACGAGCCCGAGATGGACTTCGCCTTGAAAATTGGAATTCTCGGACAACCGCCACTTGGCAATGATTCCTCCACCGAAGCCCAGAACGCCGATTTCGAAAATCCTGCTGTCCCAAAAGTTGTAATGTTGAAATGCCCCAATCAGCATATCCCAATCCCCCGAGTGAATGGTCTTGCCGAATAAAAGACCATATCCGATGGCATTGTCCAGATATTTGTTTCCCACATTTTTCCCGTAGCTGAGATCTATCCGAACCTTGAAGAGATCAAAAGGCTTTCGGGGTCGTATTTCAAACGGATCTCCATAATCCAGATGAATGTTGAACATCGCGCTTGCGCTGCCCGTCCCGAAGGTTGCTCCCTTATTGAACCAATGCGCCCCGGCGGTCAACGTAATATTGAGCGGTTCTTTCTGATAGACCTCTTTCGGAGTGACTCTTGTCAGCTTTCCCTGCAAAAGCCTGCTGAAAGTTCTCCCGGGACTAAGAATGAAAGCCCCAAATTCCCGGAAAAATCTTTCCGCCCCGGTCGTTCGTTCATCCAGGATAACCGAAGTTAATCTGTAAAGGATTTCTCCAAATAATGCGCCGCTGGCCGTCGTATTGATAATATCATTGTACGACGGCAGCGTCGTTTCCCCGAAATACTCCCATATCAAACTGCCCAAAAAGACAAAAGGCACGGATTCGAGGTAATTATATCCGCTTGCCCGAGCGGAAACAAGATAGGTGCCCCCGCTTAAGGGATGAAAGAAAAAATTCATACCGAACTTGTCCGTATCCCATTCCCAGCCCGTTTTTAAGTTATGGCTCCAGGTATCCGGTCCTATGTGCGAAAAATCATAATTAAAAACAACCCGATCAACCGCCCATACTACAACATCCCCTGAGACAACCTTGAGAGCAACCGTCCACCAAGGCGATTTCTTGTTGTATTCCGGGTCGTCATCCCGCAAGTGAGCGAGCGGCTCGACAAACGGCTGTTGTTGGAGCGAAAATGTTCTGGGCCCAGCGCCGCCTTCCTTCACGCGATCGGTGATTGTTCGAAAAGAAGATAAACTAAAATTCGCAGCATAAACTTGCGAAGGTTGAAGCAATATCGGGCGTGGAGGATCGTTGTTCTCGGATAATGGGCGCCCGTACGCGGGTGATCCGCTGCTGATTAAGGCCGCGAAACAGACTAAGGCGATCAGCCCGAATTTCCATTTTAGCCCGCCGCAACGTTGGCTTTCTTGTCCCGTCACGGTCTTCTCCTTTTCAGAAACACGGCAGTTACTTTTCTGAGGGGATATCGAAGATAGCTGCAACCTCAGCCAAGAAAACCGGCCCAGGGATCGCGCCTCCGCGATTTATGGGATGGCTTTTCTTCATCGTCGGCCCCGAGAAGCATCTTCTCGGGGCCGACGTGAAGGCGTTGACAAAAGCTCGACTCACCCCAGCCCTACTCCTGATTGATCTTTTTCTTTTTTGCCGGCGGGGGCGGGGCCTGCGTGGCCTTCTTGACCTGCTCGGCGTCGTTTTTATGCCGAACCGTCATCTGCTGCGTCTCGACGACATGGTTCTTCTTCAAATCAGAGATCTTGGCCTCGTAATCTCTGGTGACCTTGGCTTTTGCAGGGGCGTTGCTGACTCGCCGTCCCTCCTCGTCGCGCTTCTGCTGCATGTTTTTGATCTCTTGCGCTTGGCTCATCTCCAAGAGTCTTGTTTCTTCAATCTGGCGCTTCTGAACGGCCGCGGCTTCCGTGGCGAGGGTCTGTTGTCTTCGGGGGTCGAAGACCTTGGCCGGAGCCAGTTCTTGCCGGGCCTGGTTCGTGTTCAAATAGACTTTTGGTTTTGCGGCCATATTTTGCCGGATGGCCGGCCGGAACATCTGGACCACTTGGCCCACGACGTTCGTACGTCCCGGCTGCTGGGCATCCTGCAGTCCGTATATGGGGACGGCTCGCCCGGTAATTCGACGGACCTCATCAAGCCCCATTCCTTCGTTGATGATCCTGTCGTTGCGGGTGTACATGTTGTTGTGCATAGATGTATAGTTGACGAGCGTCTGGTTGCGTTCAAACGGAAGGACATAGGGATTGAGATTCTGGTCCTGAAAATGCGGGCCTTGGATGAAGACCCAGAAATTGAAGGGAATATTGATCGAAAGCGAATTGAAATTCATTCCGGCTCTGAACTCGACGCCGGGCGGGAAAGGCGCCCAGCCCATATATTGGTCGTTCGATCTCCAGCTCACCCAGGCGGGGCCCCAGACCGTGCCGGGAACCCAAAACCAGCCGAGGTCGTTATCCCAGCCCCAACGGCCATAATGGAAGGGAATATCTCCCCATTCCTCGTTCGCGATCCAGGTCCAGCCGTAATCGGTCCAGACCCAATGTCCGTCGCTATAGGGCCGCCAGCGGTAGCCCATATGCCTGGGGGTCCAGACGTAGCCGTAGGGGTTGAGGTCGATCCAGTCTCCATAGGGGGACAAGCGATCATAAAAGTAGGAAGTATCTTGATTTCGATCATACTGTTGAGGACTGCGAGAATACTGTTGGACACTGGGGTCAATGGAACTTCCCCCGCCAGGCGGATAGCCGACTTCAGGCGAAGAAAAATACCCAGCGCAGCCCGTCGTAATCACAAGAATCAGGGGAATGATCCACAGGCCTTTTTTCATATTTGTTCTCCTTAATTAAATACTATGCAAACTGTGTGCCAATTCATTTTCGTCATTTCCTTTCCGTTTTCTTGAATGCGACTTGCTTTCAAAGCCCTAATAGCCATGACACATGGGGGAAAAAGGATGACCCGGTCCAAACAAACATTTCGGAATAGCCTGGCAGGCAATATGCTCTTTAATAGGAAATGTGCTGTTTTAGAGGACAATTACTTGTTCTTCTGGTCATTGCCCTGATCGTTCTGATCGTACGACTGTTATAGGGCCGGAGAGTTCTTTAGCCGAGAAAACGCCAAAAACAGAAGGAAGTTCATCACTCGACTTGATTTGAAGAGAGCGCCCGCCTATAATGAGAGCAGGAATCCATAATGGCCACAGTCGGATCGAGTGTCAGAAAGAGAGTTTGGAGAAAAGTTGTCGTTGCCCTGATGGTGGGCGTTGTGATCATCGGCTCGCTCATTTATTTGAAGAGATTCGATATAGCCGTAGGGTATATGGAAGGAAACAAAAAAGCGCAAGAAACGTTGACCCTCCAAATGCTGGAATTCGCGAGACCGATCATCGAGAGAGACTTTAAAATGACTCTTCTCGAAAAGATATTCAGCGCTTTGGCCGGCAAAAGAAACCAGAAAGAGAGACAGACCGATGCTCTTAAGGATGTCAGATATTTCTGCGCGTTGAGTTTTAAGAATCATTGGCTCAAATTCATGAATGTCCATAACCTAGGTTCCATGAACGGCTTCAATCTCCATGGATTTGACTTTGCGCTGGCCTGGAACCGAGGAAAGACGAACGAGGTTTTGGCGGCCTTCAATGTCAATTTCATAAAAAGAGAAGCTGGCCCCATGCAATTAAATCAAAATTGCGGCTTCCTCACCGAACTGAAACTTTACGTCGAGAAAAAAGTCAAAGAGAACTAAAACTCATTCAGGATTATTGTTTTCTGTTTCCGCGATGCTTCCAAAGCCAAATCCGCCGTCCACGCCGCGAGGGCTGGAGTCCTTCGTGAAAAGGAACATCCCATGAACACGATCAGGGCGAGTGAAAAACAAGACCGGGCTATTTTACAGAGCATCGCCCGGCGAGCGATGATAGAGCGAGGCTTACTCCCTGACTTTTCTCCCGAAGCGCTCGCCGAACTTGACAGGATTCAGGCCCCCGCCGCCCCAAAGGGTGAGGCCATTCGTGACCTCACCCATCTTCTCTGGGCGTCCATCGATAACGACGACTCCCGCGACTTGGATCAACTGACCGTTGCCGAGGTCATGCCCGGAGACAAGGTCAAGATCCTGGTGGCCGTCGCCGACGTGGATTCGATTGTCAAAAAAGGATCCGCCGTCGACGATCACGCTCGCCACAATACGACCTCGGTTTATACCGCGGCCATGATATTCCCCATGCTGCCTGAAAAGCTGTCCACCGATCTCACCTCCCTGAACTTCAAGGCCGATCGCCTCTCTCTCGTCATTGAAATGGTGATGGACCCGGATGGATCCGTGCGGAACTCTCAGATCTATCGAGCGCGTGTCCGCAACCAGGCGAAGCTTGCCTATAACAGCGTGGCCGCCTGGCTGGAGGGGAAGGGAGCTGTGCCGGAAGCCGTCGCGGCCGTCATAGCGCTTGACGAGAATCTGCGCACGCAGGACCGGGCCGCGCAGAGTCTGCGGAATCTACGGCATGTCCAGGGGGCGCTGAGTTTGGAAACCATTAAGGCGAAACCGATCTTTGACGGCGATCAACTCCGGAATTTCGAAGTCGAAAACAAGAACCGCGCCACGGACATTATTGAGGATTTCATGATCGCGGCCAACGGCATAACCGCCCGGTACCTCGCGGCGAGGAATTTCCCTTCCATCCGCCGTGTGGTCCGTGAGCCAAAACGCTGGGATCGGATTGTCGAGATTGCCGGGGAACACAAATTCAGGCTGCCCGCTCATCCGGATCCAAAAGCGCTGGACGAATTTCTCATGAAGGAGAAAGCCGCCGATCCCCTTCGATTCCCCGACCTCTCCCTCGCGGTCATCAAACTCTTAGGTGCGGGTGAATACATGGCCGAGCTTCCCGGCGACACGGCCCCGGGACACTTTGGTCTCGCGGTCCGGGACTATGCCCATTCCACCGCCCCGAATCGTCGCTATCCCGATCTGATCACCCAACGCTTGCTGAAGGCCGCCCTAGAGGGCGATTCCTGGCCCTATAGCAAGGATGAACTGGATGCCCTGGCGAAACACTGCATCGAAGAAGAGGATGCTACCGACAAAGTCGAGCGGCAGGTCGACAAATCCGCGGCGGCGATTCTTCTTGAATCGAGAATCAACGAACAGTTCGAGGCCCTTGTCACGGGGGCTTCCAATAAAGGCACCTGGGTGCG
>JADGNV010000199.1 GCA_017883285.1 Candidatus Aminicenantota bacterium
CGATGAACATGACCTGGGTCCAGGCCTGCTTGAGCTTGGGACTGAGGTCCCGCCGGAGGAGGCCCTCGATCCCGAGGATAAAGATCTGCGTCCCGTCGAGGGGCAGCACGGGAATCGGCAGGAGGTTGATGACGCCGAGCTGAAGACTGATGAAACCCATGAACCAGAGGAGCTTCATGAACCCGAGCTGGAAGAACGAATACGACATGCTGGCGATTTCCAAGGGGCCGCCCAGGTTCCGGGAGGCGGAGGCCTGCCCGGTGAAGAGCTTTTTGATAAGGTCGATGAGGGTCAGAGCCATCGAGGCGCAGTCCTTGAGGCTCTGGTTGAGCGCTCCGAAAAAGCCGTATTTCTTTTCCACGGATTTCATGCCCTGGAGAACGCCGATCTTGCCGACCTTGCCTTCGAGCTTCGGCGTGACGTGGAGCGTCACGGGCCGGCCGTCGCGCAAAACGCCGATCGCGAGCTCCTTCTCCGGATTCTTCTCGAGGACCTGGACGAACTTGTAGAAATAGACGGGCTCGCCGTCGATCGTCCGGATGACGTCGCCCGGCTTCAGCCCGCCCTTTTCGGCCGCCGAGCCGGGATTGACCAGCTGGATCTGGGTCAGGATCTTGCCGTAGAAGCCGGCGTAGCCGAGGTCGAACTTGTACTTCTTGTCCTGCTCGGTCAGCAGGGCCACCGCCATGTCCGTGCCGCCGCGCCGGATGTCGATCGTCAGGACCTTTTCCGGCCGGGAGCCGATGGCCATCTCCACATCGGTCCAGCTAGAGACCGGTTTTCCGTTGATCCGGAGGATCTCGTCTTCGATCTTGAGGTCCGCCTTCTCGGCCGGGGAGCCGGCGTCGATCCAGCCGATCACGGGCTTGTCGTTCAGGTACTGGGGCACGGTCACGCCGGCCATGTTGACTACGGTGAAGATCCCGATCGCCAGCAGGCCGTTCATCACCGCCCCCATGGCGATGATCAGGAAGCGCTGCCAGCGCGTCTTGGCCATGAAGTTGTCCGGTTCGAGGGCGGCCCCGGATTCGAACGACTCCTCGCCCAGGAACTTGACGTAGCCCCCGAGCGGGACCAGGCTGATCCGGTAGTCCGTGGGGCCTTTCTTGAAGCCGATGAGGCGCTTCCCGAAGCCGAAGGAGAACGTCTCGACCCGGACGCCGACCAGCTTGGCCATGAAAAAATGGCCGAACTCGTGGATGAACACCAGGATCCCGAAGACGATGAGGAACGCGAGGATGGTGCCGAATAGAACGCCCATGTGTTGTTATGCCTTTTGACGGATGATCCGGAGGGTCCGCTCGCGCGTCCGCCGGTCGACTTCCTGGATGTCCTCGAGCCCCCGGATCCGGGACGGCGCGTGCCGGTCCAGGGCCGCATGGACGACATCGGAAATCCCGAGAAACCCGATCTTTCCCGCGAGAAACGCCTCGACCGCGACTTCGTTGGCCGCGTTCAAGGCCACGGGAGCGCTGCCGCCCGCCCTCAAGGCCCGGAGGGCCAGGGTAATGAGGGGGTAGCGCCGGACGTCGAGCGGATGGAACTCGAGGGTCCCCACCCGGGCGAGGTCGAGGGGGGGCAACCCCGAGTCGCACCGATCCGGCCAGGTCAGCGCGTACTGGATGGGGAAGCGCATGTCGGTCGGGCTGAGCTGGGCCAGGACCGACCCGTCGCGCATCTCCACGAGGGCGTGGACGATGCTCTGAGGATGGATGAGGATGTCGAGCTCGCCGGGCTCGAGGTCGAAGAGCCCGCGGGCTTCGATGAGCTCCAGCCCCTTGTTCATGAGGGTCGCCGAATCGACCGTGACCTTGCGGCCCATCTTCCAGCGGGGATGGGCCAGAACCTCGGCGACGGATTTCGATTTGAGCTCGCGGAGCGGGGTCCTGAAGAACGGCCCGCCCGACGCGGTCAGGGTCACTTTCTTGACATGGGGCCGGTTCCCCCCGCCCAGGCACTGGAACACGCCCGAGTGCTCGGAATCGACCGGAATAATGGTCGCCCCCGACGCGGCCGCTTCCGCGCGGAGGAGCGGCCCGGCCACGACCATGGATTCCTTGTTCGCCAGGGCGACGGTCTTCCCCGCCCGGACGGCGGCCAGCGTCGGCTGGAGACCGTTGATGCCGGTAATGGCCGAGACGACGACGTCGCTCTCCGGCCCGCCCCCGATCTCGGCGGCCCCTTCCAACCCGGCCAGAACCCGCAGCCCCCGGATCCTGATCGCCCTGCGGAACGCGGCCGCGTCCTCCGCGCTTTCGAGGGACACGAGGCCGGGCCGAAATTCCCGGACCTGCTCCTCGAGGAGGCGCGAGTTCGCGCCCGCGGCCAGGGCCGCCACCCGGAAGTCCCGCCGGTGCCGCCGGATGACGTCGAGCGTGTTCCGGCCGATCGTGCCGGTCGAGCCCAGGATGGCGACGTTTTTCATGCGCGGATCACTTCCAGAACCAGGTGATGTAGAAATAGAAGAACGGCCCGGCGAGGATCAGGCTGTCGATCCGGTCCAGGAACCCGCCATGGCCGGGCAGGAGGTTCGACGAATCCTTGACCCCGACCGCCCGTTTGAACAGCGACTCCAGGGGATCGCTCAATTGGGCTGCGGCGTGGACGAGGAGCCCGCAGAGCACGGCCTGCGGCAGGCTGACGGACGGAAGCAGGAGCGTCTGCGCCGCCGCGGCGCCCGCGCAGGCCAGGGCCAATCCGCCGACGCATCCTTCCCAGGTCTTGTTAGGGCTGACCAGGGGCGACATCTTGTGCCGGCCCAGGAGCCTGCCGACGAGATAAGCGCCGGTGTCGCCGAGGAAGATCACGGCGAACAGAAAGTACAGATGGTTCGGGCCCCATTGGACCCGGAGGAGCGGAAAAAAATCCAGGGGAAACGCGACATAGAGCGCCCCGAAGGCGGTGATCGCCAGCGACCCGGGGACGGCCATGATCCGCTCGAGCGTCCGGGCATAAGCCAGATAATACAGGCCGAGAAATAGCAGGCTTCCGAACAGGGCGAGGGCCAGCGGAATCGATGGGAAATGGAACGGAGCGCCCAGGATCAGCGCCGCGACCACGCCCGCCGTACGCTGGGGTTGGAGCTTCTTCCGGGATGCCAGGTTGTAAAATTCGATGAGCGCGGCGACGATAACCGCCTGGACCACGAGGAAAAACACGAACGGGGGGCTCCACCAGACCGCCGCGAAGAGGACGGCCAGCAGCACGATGGCGGTCGGGGTTCTCTGGCGAAGACTCATGACGGGGGTTGGATGTCGCCGAACCTGCGTTCCCGCTTCTGGTAGTCGACGATGGCTTGGAGAAAATGCCGTTTCCGGAATTCCGGCCAGAAGGCCGGGGTGATCCAGATCTCGGTGTAGGCGATCTGCCACAGGAGGAAGTTCGAAACCCGGAACTCTCCGCTCGTCCGAATTAGGAGGTCGGGGTCGGGGAGGCCGGCGGTGTAAAGGCGCCGCGAAATCGCGTCCTCGTCCACCACCATCGCGGCGTCCGCCGCCGCGATGGCTGCCACCGTCGGGTCGGCCAGGAGGCTTCTCACGGCATCGACGATCTCGGTCCGGCCGCCGTAGTTCAAAGCGATGCAAAGGACCATTCTCTGATTGTCGCGGGTGAGCGTCTCGACCCGGTCGAGCTCGCGGCGGGCTTTTTCCGGCAGGCCGTCCCGCCGTCCGATGACCCGCAGCCGAAAGTCGTTCTTGACGAGGACTTTGTCCTCCTTCTTGAGGAAATCCACCATCAGGCGGAACAGGGTCGAAACTTCGCGCTCGGGACGCTTCCAGTTCTCGGAGGAGAAGGCGAAGAGCGTCAGGACCTTGACGCCGACCCGGGCGCTCGTTTCCACGATTTCCCGGACCGACTGCATGCCGGCCCGATGGCCCTCGAGCCGGGGCAAATTCCGGCTTTTGGCCCAGCGGCCGTTGCCGTCCATGATGACGGCCACGTGCTGGGGAATCCGCGTCGGATCGATCTCCCGGGCCAGCCGCTCCTCGTCGCTGCCAGGCTCGAGGAAGCCCTCTAAATCCTTGAACATGCGGACATTATACGGGTTTTCTCCGTCATTAATCAACTCGGAGCAGAAGACCCTATCTGACGGGCGGCGGGGCCCTCCCTGGTACTCGTCACTTTCCAAAAGCATACAAATTTGATAAACTAAATAAGTTAGATCCCAAAGGAAGAGGTCATCCATGTGTTTGGGAATCCCATCGAAAGTGATCGAGGTCGATGAGGCCTTCAAGACCGGCAAAATCGACTACCTCGGGACCAAGGTCAAGACGAATTTCGCCCTCCTCGACAACATCAAGATCGGCGACTGGGTGATCGTCCACGCCGGCTTCGCCATATCCCGTCTCGACGAGGCCGATGCCCTGGAAACGCTCGACATGCTCCGCGAAATGGCGGACAAGGGCTAAGGCCGCCATGGGCCGCGCCTCGAACGGATTCCGGGACAAGAAGGTCATCGCCGCCCTTCTCGAAAAGATCGCGGACAGGCAGCGCCTCCTCCCCGCCCGGTCGCGCATCATGGAGGTCTGCGGCACCCATACCATGACCATCCATCGCCATGGCCTCAAGGGACTGCTCGAGGCCGCGGGCGTGGAGATGGTTTCGGGGCCGGGCTGCCCGGTCTGCATCACTCCCAACGAGGTCCACGAGGCCGCCCTCCGGCTCGTGACCGAGCGCGAGAACCTCGTCCTGGCCACGTTCGGGGACATGACCCGGGTGCCGACCCGCCGCGGCTCGCTCCAGACGGCGGTCCCGGCGCGCGGATCCGCGGTGAAGATCGTCTATTCCCCCGAGGAATCGCTCGCCCTGGCCCGGCGGAGTCGGGACACGGAGGTCGTCTTTTTCGGAGTGGGTTTCGAAACGACCATTCCTTCGATCGCCTATATGGCTAAGGCGGCCTTGGTTGAGGGAGTGACGAACTACTCGATCCTATCCGCCCTGTGGGTCATCCCTCCGCCGCTCAAGGCCGTCCTGGATTCGGGCGAAGTCCGGATCTCGGGCTTCCTCTACCCCGGGCACGTGAGCGCCATCATCGGGTCCGCGCCCTACGAATTCGTCGCCCGCGATTACGGATATCCCGGGGTCATCGCCGGCTTCGAGCCGGGCGACATCCTGCTCGGGATCCTCTCGATTCTGGACCAGATCCGCGAAGGAAAGCCGCGGGTGGCGAACGAATACACGCGCGTGGTCCGGCCCGACGGCAATCCCGTCGCCCGGGCCCTGATGGCGGAAGTGCTCGAGCCCAAGGACGCCTGTTGGCGGGGCCTGGGCGTCATCCCCGCGAGCGGCCTGAAGTTGCGGAAGGAATACGCCGCTTTCGACGCGGAGCTCAAGTACGGCCTCCGGATCGAGCCCCGGGCGACGGACCTGCCCGGCTGCCGCTGCGGCGACGTCCTGCGCGGCGTCATCGGCCCGCCGGAGTGCCCTCTGTTCGGCCGGAAATGCGCGCCCGATTCTCCTTACGGCCCCTGCATGGTGTCCTTCGAAGGCGCCTGCCTCGTCCACCACAAATACGGAGCGCCCCGGCCATGACCCGGATCAGCCTGGAACTCGGCGGCGGCGGGAAGTCGATGCGGGATTTCATCGCCGGCAAGATTCTGCCCGCGTTCAAGAACCGCGAGCTCGCGGGCCTGCTCGACGCCAGTCACCTGCCGGGGAAAATCGCCTTCACCACCGACAGCTACGTCGTGGACCCGATCTTCTTCCCCGGCGGCGACATCGGCAAGCTGGCGGTCAACGGGACCGTCAACGACCTCGTCGTCTCCGGCGCGGTCCCGCGCTTTCTCTCGCTCGGCCTGATTCTCGAGGAGGGGCTGGATGCCGGTGACCTCGACAAGATCCTCCGTTCTCTCGCTGCGGCGGCCGCCCGGGCCGGCGTCCGGATCGTGACGGGCGACACCAAGGTCGTGAAGCAGGGCCAGGGCGACAAGATCTACATCAACACCTCGGGCATCGGCCGCGTCATCGCCGTGCCGCAGCCCCGGAGCGTCCGGCCGGGCGACAAAATCATCCTCACTGGGACGCTCGGCGAACACAGCCTGGCCATCCTGACCGCGCGCGGCGATTTCGGGATCGAAGCGCCGGTCCGCAGCGACTGCGCCCCCCTGACGTTCCTCCTGCCGTTCTGGAGGAAGGGCGTCCTCTGGATGAGGGACATCACCCGGGGCGGCCTGGCCACGATCCTCACCGAGCTGGCCGCTGAGGCCCCCCATCCCCTGCTCATCGAAGAGGAGCACATCCCGCTTTCCAAGGCTGTCCGCGCGGCGGCCGACCTCCTCGGCATCGACCCTCTCTATCTGGCCTGCGAAGGACGGGCGGTGATGGTCGTCCCGGCGAAAAAAGCGGCGGCCGTTCTGGCCGGGATCCGGAAACACCCGCTCGGACGGAAGGCGGCGGTCATCGGCCAGGTGGAAGGAACGATGGGAAGACCGGGCGAGCTGCTGCTCCGGACGGCGGCCGGCGGCTTCAGGCTCCTGGAGCCGCTGACCTCGGAGCTGCTGCCCCGGATCTGTTAGCGGCAGGGGCCCCAGTCCTTGACTGGGGATCCGTTCCGCAGTACTCACTCGCGCCTACAATCGCGAGTGAGTGCTGAGCGCGGGTGCCTCCCGCCTACTTCCGGCCGATCGAAAAGTATTCGAATCCGAGCGCCCGGACCGCGGCCGGATCGTAGAGATTCCGGCCGTCGATGAAGATGGGATTCGCCATGCGCTCTTTCACGTTCGCCAAATCAAGATCGAGGAACTCCGCCCAATCCGTACACACGAGCAGCGCGTTCGCGCCTTCGGCCGCCTCGGCGGGCGAGGCGCCATAGACGACCCGGACGCCGTCCTCGGGAAACAGTTCCCTCATGTTGTCCGCGGCCTTCGGGTCATAGAGGCGGACCCGGGCCCCCTCGTCGAGCAGGGCCTGGACGATGCGGATGCTCGGCGCCTCGCGGACGTCGTCGGTCTCCGGCTTGAAGGCCAGCCCAAGGACCGCGATCGTCTTGTCCCCCAGGATCCAAAGCGCGCTCTTGAGTTTGTCGAGGAAGAGGCGGACCCGGGCCTGGTTGATCCGGTCGGTCTCCTTGAGGAGGGACATGTCCACCCCGAGGTCTTCGCCGATCTTGATCAGCGCCTTGAGGTCCTTCGGGAAGCACGACCCGCCGAAGCCGATCCCCGCCTTGAGGAACCGCGCCCCGATCCGCGGGTCGAGGCCCATCCCCTTCGCCACAAGCTCGACGTCGGCCTCGGTCCGCTCGCAGAGGTTGGCCATGAGGTTGATGTAGGAGATCTTCAGGGCCAGGAAGGAATTGGAGGCGTGCTTGATGAGCTCGGCGGTGTCGATGTTGGTGACAAGGATGCGGTCCTTGTGCCGGTCGTAGATCCGAAGCATCAGGTCCCGCGCCCGGTCGGACTCGACGCCGATGATGATCCGGTCGGGGTGGAGGAAATCTTCCACGGCCGATCCTTCGCGGAGAAATTCGGGATTCGAAGCCACGTCGAATTCCTCTTCGTTTTTCTTGTAGAGGGAGATCGTCCGCTTGATCCAGACCGACGTCTTCACCGGGACGGTGCTTTTCTCCACGACCACCTTGTAGCCGTTGAGGTTTTCGGCGATCAGCCGCGAAACCTCCTCGATCTGGGCCATGTCGGCGCTGCCGTCGTCGCCCTGGGGCGTCCCCACGCAGACGAAGAGGACGTCGGCCGCTTGGACCGCGGCCGCGAGGTCCGCGCTGAACGACAGGGTCCCTCTCCGGAGGTTCGCCGCGAGGAGGGCGCCCAGGCCCGGCTCGTAGATCGGGATCTCGCCCCGACGGATGCGTTCGATCTTGTCGGCCATCTTGTCGGCCCCGACGACGGAATGGCCGAATTCGGCGAGGCCGGCGGCCGTGACCAGGCCGACGTATCCGGTCCCGAGGACTGCGATTTTCATGGGGATGTCTCCTTGCTCTTGTACCAGGCGATCGTCATCTCCAGGCCCCGGCGGAAATCGTAGAGGGGCCGGAAGTTCAACCGCTCCCGGGCCCGCTCGATGTCCGCGGCGGAATGGAGGATGTCGCCCGGCCGAGGGGGCTCGTAGGACGGCTCGATCGCGGCGCCCAAGACTTCGTTGATCGTCCGGACGAGGGCATTGATCGTGAGGCTGCCCTCGGAAGCGATGTTGAAGATTTCGCCCCCGACGCCCGGCGTTTCCGCGGCCAGGATATTGGCCTGGGCGATGTCGAGGACGAAGACGAAGTCGCGGGTCTGCTCGCCGTCTCCGTAAATCGAAGGCGGCTCGCCCTTGACCATCCGGGTGATGAAGATGGGGACGGCGGCCGCATACTGCGAACGGGGATCCTGGCGGGGACCGTAGACGTTGAAATATCGGAGGCAGACGGTCGGGAGGCCGTAGACTTTGCTGAACGACTGGCAGGTCTTCTCGCCGACGAGCTTGCTCAACGCATACGGCGAGAGGGGCACGCCCGACATCTCCTCCCGTTTGGGTAACTCGGGGTTGTCGCCGTAAACCGACGTGGAAGAAGCGAACACGAGGCGTTGGGCCCCGGCGTCCTTCGCAGCCCACAGGACGTTCAGCGTCCCGGTGACGTTGATCTCGTTCGTCAGGAACGGGTTCTCGACCGAGAGGGGCACGGAGGCCAGGGCGGCCAGGTGGAAGACGTAGTCCACGCCTTCGCAGGCGCGGCGGCAGGTCGCGATGTCGCGGATGTCGCCCTCGAGGACTTCGAGCCGGTCCCGGAACGGGGCCAGGTTCTCCGCCGTTCCCGTGGAGAAGTTGTCGAGCACCCGGACGCGGTATCCGCAACCCAGGAGCTGCTCGCACAGGTGCGAGCCGATGAATCCCGCGCCGCCGGTCACCAGGCTCGATTTCATAGCATTCTCCTCGTCGACGGGATATTACTCCAGGACGCCGAGCTCTTTCAACCGGCCGAGGACCTTGGCCACGCTCTGGTCGAGGGTCTCCTTGTCTGTCTCGAGGACGAGGTCCGGGTTCAGGGGCTCCTCGTAGGGGTCCGAGACGCCGGTGAAATTCTTGATCTTGCCTTCCAAGGCCAGCTTGTACATCCCCCGCACGTCGCGCCGAATGCAAACCTCGAGCGGGCACTTGACGTAAACCTCGAGGAAGCTGCCGATTTCGCGGCGGGCGTGGTCCCGCATCTCTCGGTAGGGGGAGATAAAAGAGGTCAGCACGCAGACGTCGTTCCGGGTCAGGAGCTTGGCGACGAAGGTCACGCGGCGGATGTTTTCGAAGCGGTCGCTCTTCGAGAAGCCCAGGTCCCGGGCCAGTTCCTTGCGGATGATATCGCCATCGAGGCGCTCGGCGCGGTAGCCCCGCTCTTTCAGGATTTCGTCCAGGCGGTCGGCCACGGCCGACTTGCCGGAGCAAGGCAACCCCGTGAACCAGACGGTCACGCCTTTCTGTTCATGTTCACACATGCTGCGGTCCTTTCATCCTCAATCAATGGGTCAGGTCTTAACATTTGACAAATTTGACTTGGCCTGACCCCATAGTGCCAGGTCTCGCCAAAAATATTAAAAGTTAAGACCTGACCCCTCGTTATTCAGGCGATGACCTTCCCTTTCATATCCGCCGGCACGGGCAGCCCGAGGGCGGTGAGCACGGTTGGGGCCACGTCGGTGATGTCGATGTCCTTGCGCCGGCTCGCCGGGTGGAGGGGGTCATAGAGGATGTACATCCCCTCCTGGGCGTGGACCGCGTCGTCCGGGCCGGTATCGTTTTCGCGGAGATAAAGCGTGTCGTAGCCCAGGGTCCCGGCCGACCGCCAATACAAGTCGTCGAAATAGACCATGAGATCCGGATAGTCCCCCCGCACCTCGGCGAAATACTCGTTCGGCTTGATGATCCGGGTCGCCCACGGTTCGCCCTCCGGCCCCTTGATGGCCAACAGGCGCTCGATCATCGCCTCCCGCTCCTTCTCGTAGTCCTCGGGCTTGATGATCCCCTGCGGCTCGCGCCCCTCGACGTTGAAGAAGAGCCGGGCGTAGTAGCCGCCCCAGCCCCAGACCTTGGTCTTCGGCCAGTCGATGGGCGTCTTCTCGATGGTGGCCCCTTTCTTCGGCGCCGCCTTGAGAACGAGGTCGCCTTCCCGGATCAGCCATTCGTTGATGCAGAAGGCGCCTTTCATCCGCTTGGCGCCGTGGTCCGAGATGACCAGGACGACGGTCTCGTCGCCGGCGTCCGCCAGCAGCTCGCCGATCCGGCCGTCCAGGTATTTGTAATATTCGACGATCGCGTTTTCGTATTTGTTTCCAGGCTCGTAGAGATGGTGGTCCTTGTCCATGTACTTCCAGAAAGCGTGCTGGACGCGGTCCACGCCGATCTCGACGAACATGAAGAAGTCCCAAGGCTTGGTCTTCATCAGGTAGCGGACGACGTCGAAGCGCTTGGCCGTCATGGCGTAGATCTCCTTGAGGATCTCGTCCCGGTCCTCGGTCCGGAAGACCACGTCGAACATGTACGGTCCGAACTTCGCCTCGATCTCGGCCTTCAGCTCCTTCGGATAGGTGTAGTCCTTCTCGTTGTCGGGCGTGATGAAGCAGGAGATGAGGTCCCCGGGGACTTTGCGCGGCGGATAGCTCGGCGGGATGCTCACGAGGCAACTCCGCCCGCCGTGGTCGCCGACGACGTCCCAGATCGCCCGTTCCTTGAAGGCCTGCGACGTGGCGATCCACATTTTATCGTAGGCGTAGCCCGTCCGGTGGCGGAAGCCGTAGAGGCCGAGCCGGCCGGCGTCCTTCCCGGTGGTCATCACCATCCAGGCGGGGATCGTGATCGGCGGGTCCGAGCTCCGCATTTTGCCGTAGGCGCCGCCCTCGATCAGGCGGCGGAGCACCGGAAATTCCTCCCGGCGGTCGATGACGATCTCGCTCGGCGCCGAATCGAGCCCGATGATCAGGAATTTTCGCTTCATGATCGTCCTTTCCAACGCCGGGAGTCCCCGCGCTGGACCAGCTTTCCGCCGTGGGGCCGAATCATCGAGGGATATCAGTCGATATAGCCCAGTGCTTTCAGGCGGTCCTTGACCTTTTCCTCGTCTTCCTGGCTGAAGACCTCGGGCTTGGTCTCGCCCTTGGAGAGAGCCTCCTGGACGACTTTGGCGACGTAGCTTGAGACCGACGACACGTCCGTGCCCTTGATGGCCGCTTCAACCCGCTTCAAAAGTGCGGTGGGGATCGAAACGGCCGTGAATTCCTTCTCCATGGGCTTCTCCTCAGCGGTGCGCGCGCGCGAAAAAGTAAACGTATTTATATACCACGAACAGCCGGCGGAACCTAGCCCCTCGCCGGGAAAATGCCGTCCGTCCGCAGCCTGGCCACGATTTCATCGGCGGCGGCGGCGGTTCCCGACTCGGCCGGCACGACCTTGAGATGGGGGTAGGTCGGAGGCTCGTACGGCAGATCGACGCCGGCGAGGTTCCGGATCTCCCCCGCCCGGGCCTTGCGGTAGAGTCCGGCGGCGTCCCGCGCCTCGCACCATTCGATCGGCGCGTCCACGTGGACTTCGAGATATTGCTCGCAGCCGATGATCCCGGCTGCCTGGGCGCGGACCGACACGGTCGGAGAGACGAACGCGCAGATGACGATCAGACCGGCGTCGTTGAGGATGCGGGCCGCCTCCGCCACCCGGCGCAGGTGTTCCGTCAGGCCCTCCGAGCTGAAATCCAGCTCCCGGCTCAGGCCGAGGCGGACATTTTCGCCCTCGAGGACGACACAGACGGCCCCGAGGTCGAACAGCTTCCGTTCGAGGGCAAAGGCGATCTCGCTCTTGCCGCACGACGGGAGGCCGGTCAGCCAAACGGTGGCCGCCCGCTGGCCGAAGCGCGCGACGCGGTCCGCCGGGGCGACGAGGCTCCCGTGCCGGCGTGCCCGCGGCGTCTTCTCTACCAGGGCGCCAGTCATGCGCGCCGGGAGCTGGGCGGACGGCTCGCGGTCGATGATCGTCCCGGCCGCGACGGTGCCGTTGGTCAGGGTGTCGATGAGGATGAACGATCCCGTGGCGCGGTTCATCGTATAGGGATCGCAGAACAGGGGAAGGTGCGACGAGAAGACGACCCTTCCGATTTCGTTCAGGGCCAGCATCTCGGCCGGCATCCGCTGGAGCGTGTCGACGTTCACTTTATAGCGGACCTGGTCGACGCGGACCCGGGTAAGCCGCGTGGTGTGCTTGAGGAAGTACGAGGCGTTGGGGTCCAGGGGCTTGTCGCCCATCCAGACCAGCATGGCCTCGAAATGCCGCTCCCGGCGGGGCAGGTTGTGGCGGTGGACGAGCATCTCGCCCCGGCTGATATCGCGCTCGTCCTCGAGGGTCACGCAGACCGACATCGGCGGGAAGGCCTCCTCCCGCTCGCCGTCGTAGGTCAAAATGGATTTCACCCGGCTGACCTTCATGGACGGCAGGGCCAGGATTTCGTCGCCTTTCCGGATGATCCCCGAGGCGATCGTGCCCGCGTAGCCGCGGAAGTCGAGATGCGGCCGGAGAACGTACTGGACCGGGAAGCGGAGGTCGACGAGGTTGTGGTCGCTTCCGATGTAGATGTTGTCGAGGAGCTCGAGCAGGCTTTCGCCGTTGTACCAGGGCATGCGCGGACTGCGCGTGACGACATTGTCCCCGCGGAGGGCGCTCACCGGGATGAACCGGATGTCCACGGCGCTCAGCTTGGCGGCAAAGGCCGAGAACTCCTCCTTGATCGCCCTGAAGACCGGCTCGCTCCAGCCGACGAGGTCCATCTTGTTCCCCGTGACCACGAGATGCGGCACCCCGAGGAGCGAGGCGATGAACGCGTGGCGCTTGGTCTGGGGCAGGACGCCGCTGCGGGCGTCGATGAGGACGACGGACAGGTTGGCCGTGGAAGCCCCCGTGGCCATATTCCGGGTGTATTGCTCGTGCCCGGGCGTGTCGGCGATGATGTACTTGCGCCGGGGCGTGGAGAAGTAGCGGTAGGCCACGTCGATCGTGATCCCCTGCTCCCGCTCGGCCTTCAGCCCGTCGGTGAGGAGGGCGAAGTCGATCTTCTCCTCCGACGAGGTATCGCGCGACAGTTTCTTGAGCGAGGCGATCGTGTCTTCGTAGATGTTCTTCGAGTCGTGGAGCAGGCGGCCGATGAGGGTCGATTTGCCGTCGTCGATGCTCCCCGCGGTCGAGAGGCGGAGGAGGTCCTTCTTCTCGTTCTCCTTCAGGAAGTCCCCGATCGACGGCATCAGAAGTAGCCCTCCCGTTTCTTCATCTCCATGGAGCCTTCGGTGTCGTGGTCGATGACCCGGGTGGAGCGCTCCGAGACGCGGACGGTCATCATCTCCTCGATGATCTCGGGGACGGTCCGGGCCGAGGACCGGATCGCGCCCGTGCACGGGTAGCAGCCGAGCGTCCGGAACCGGCTCATGACCTTCATCGGTTTTTCGCCGGGCTTCAGGGGGATGGGCCCGTCGAGCAGGATGAGCTGGTCGTCGCGGACGATCATCTCCTGCTCCCGGGCGAAATACATGGGCACGACGGGGATTTTCTCGAGGTAGATATATTGCCAGACGTCGAGCTCGGTCCAGTTGGAGAGCGGGAAGACGCGGATGGATTCGCCCTTGTTCACCTTGGCGTTGTAGAGGTTCCAGAGCTCGGGCCGCTGGTTCTTGGGGTCCCACTGCCCGAGCTCGTCGCGGAACGAAAAAACGCGCTCCTTGGCCCGGGACTTCTCTTCCTCGCGCCTCGCCCCCCCGAACGCGGCGTCGAAGTTGTAGTGGCGCACGGCGTCGACGAGGGCCTGGGTTTTGAGGATGGCACAGCACTTCTGGGTGCCGAGCCGAAAGGGATCGGCGATGCCGGCCTGGTCGTGCTTGGTGACGATGAGGTCGGCCCCGATCTCGCGCACGAATTTATCGCGGAACTCGTACATTTCACGGAACTTGTAGCCGGTGTCCACGTGCATGAGCGGAAATGGGAACTTGCCGGGGTAAAAAGCCTTTTGGGCCAGGCGGACCATGCAGGACGAGTCCTTGCCCACGGAGTAAAGCATGACGGGGCGCTCGAACTCGGCCGCGACCTCCCGCATGATGTGGATGCTCTCGGCCTCGAGCTGTTTCAGATGGGTCAGAGAATATTTTTTCAAGGGAAAATGCTCGGAGAGACTATATCGCCCCGCGCGGACCCGTGTCAAGAACGGAGGCGCCCCCCTTGCCGCCCCCCTCGCCTTGACAAATCCGGTCCCCAAGTGTGTTATAATGTTTGGAAATGACCGACGAAGCGTTTATCATTGTCTAATATGGAAAAAATCGCCTACCCCTTTATCCGGAAAAATGTGTTTTCCGGCGTCCTCGACCGGAACCTGAAGAAGCTCGAGAGCCGGCTGGGGGTCTCCTTGGCCATCCGGGGCGACGACCTGATCATCGAAGGCGAGCCCAAGGGCATCGAACATGCCAAGTTTTACTTCGAAAAGATCCGGGAGCTCGAGGAAAAGGGCTACGACCTCAAGGAGGAGGACTTCCACATCGCCCTCGACCTCCTCGAGGGCGGCGGGAACGCCAATCCCCTGGAGAATTATTCCCCGGCCGCGGCCCTCACCCTCTCCCGGAAATCGGTGACCCCCAAGAGCCTGAACCAGCAGGACTACATCCAGGCCATCCGCAACTACGACCTCGTCTTCGGCCTGGGCCCGGCCGGCACCGGGAAGACGTATCTGGCCATGGCCATGGCCCTCTCCTTCCTCCAGGACAAGCTGGTCAGCCGCATCATCCTGACCCGACCCGCGGTCGAGGCCGGCGAAAAGCTCGGCTTCCTCCCCGGCGACCTCCTTCAGAAGATCAACCCCTACCTCCGCCCGCTCTACGATGCCCTCTTCGACCTCGTCCAGGCCGATCAGGCCAACCGGCTCATCGAGAAAGGCATCATCGAGATCGCCCCCCTGGCCTTCATGCGGGGGCGGACGCTCAACAGCTCATTCATCATCCTCGACGAAGCCCAGAACACGACCAAGGAGCAGATGAAGATGCTCCTCACCCGCTCCGGGTTCGACAGCAAGGTCGTGATCACGGCCGACGTGACCCAGATCGACCTGCCCCAGCCCTCGAAATCCGGGGTCCTCCACGCCATCAAGATCCTGACCTCCATCAAGGAGATCGCCTTCTGCTACTTCAACGAGAAGGACGTCGTTCGCCACCCCCTCGTTCAGAAGATCATCAAGGCCTACCAGAAGGCCGAGACCAAACCCATGGTCTGATCGTCCCCATGAGCCTCATCTCGTTCAAGAACATCAAACTCTTCAAGAGCTCCGGACCGGCGCGGGCCCCCCAGCCTCCCAAGGAAGAGCCGGAATCGGGGCCCGCGAAGCTGCTCCAGAACCCGTTCTTCTTCATCTTCCTCACCTCCCTCGTCCTGGCCTATTTCCTGTCCTACGTCCCCACGAAGTCCCTGCCCGAATTCGAGCCGGGCGATATCGCCACCGCGGACGTTATTGCCTCGGCCGACCTGACCGTCGAAGACGCCGACACGACCGAAGTCCGGCGCCAGGCGGCCATCGAGGCGGTCCTCCCCGTCTATGGCTTCGACCCCAACGTCTTCCTGAACATCGAGGACAAGGTCCGGCAGTTTTTCCTGTCCGGCCGGCAATGGCTGAAGACCGCCCCGCCGGCCAAGGACTACGCCCTCATCCAGAAGACGATCACCGACAAGTTCGGCCTCGACTTGACGACGAACGACATCGCCGCTCTGGAGAAGGCCGAATTCGGCGCCGACCTCGAAACGATTCTCCTCGGGCTCCTGGAGAAGCACGCCCGGCCGGGGCTCATCCTCTCGAAAAGCCTTTTCATCAACCGGGAGCTGGAACGGGGATTCACCCTCCTCCGCGGGACCGAGGGCGAGAAGGCGATCCGCGCCTCCGAGATCCTCGAGATCAAGGAGGTCAAGGAGCGGTTCGTGGCCGAGATCAACGGCCTCGACCTGGCCGCCCGCAAGAAAGGCCTTCTCATCAGCCTGGCCTACGGATTCGTGGCGCCTAACGTCACATTCAATAAGGTCGAGACCGAGGCCCGGAAGGAAAAAGCCCGGGCGGACGTCAGCCCGGCCTTCTTCTCGATCAAGAAGGGCCGGGTCATCGCCCGGAAAGGCGACGAGGTCACGCCCGACGAGGCCAAGCTCATCCGGGCCATCAACCAGGGCGCCCAGACGAGGAAGGGTTGGCTGGCCAATTTCCTGGGGACGTTCCTCCTGTTCGGCCTGCTGATGCTCACCATCTGGTTCTATCTCCGATCGCTCGCCGCGGCCCGGACCGCCCTCAAGCATTATCTGATGCTGGGCCTGACCATCGCCCTGAGCCTCCTCCTCTACAAGTCCCTGGGCTTCGTGGCCGACACGCTGAGCCAGAGCGCCCGGTTCTTCCTCTTCGCCGACGCGGATAGCTACAAGTTCGCCTTCCCCTACCAGTTCGGCGTCCTCCTCTTCGCGTTCCTGACCACGAACACCGTGGCCCTGATTTACGCCATTCTCAACAGTCTGTTGATCGGGTACCTCTTCAACGCCAATTACTTCCTCATGATCTTCAGCCTGATCGGCGGGCTGGCGGCCATCTACGGGATCAAAATCTATCAGCGCCAGAGAAGAACCGCGACGCTCCGCGCGGGCTTCTTCCTCGTCGCCCCGCTGAACCTGTTCGTCATCCTGACGTTCTCTCTCATCAAGCCGCGAGGGGCGGAACCCGTCGGCGCCCTGGCGGCCGAAGGCTTCATGGCCATCATCGGCGGGCTCCTGAGCGCCGCCCTGGCCTTCGTCCTACTTCCGATTTACGAAAACATCTTCCGCTTCGTCACCCAATCCAAGCTCCTCGAGCTCACCAACTCCGATTCCGAGATCTTCCGGCAGATGGCCCTCGAAGCGCCCGGGTCTTATCATCACTCCCTGATCGTCGCCTCGCTCGCCGAGAAGGCCGCCGAAGCGATCCGGGCGGACGTGCTGCTTGTCAAGGCCGGGGCGCTCTATCACGACATCGGCAAGATCAAGATGCCCGAGTACTTCATCGAGAACCGGAACCGCAAGATCGATGCCCACAAGGACCTCACCCCGAGCATGAGCACGCTCGTCATCATCAATCACGTCAAGGAAGGCGTGGAGATCGCCCGCAAGGAGAAGCTCCCGGCCGAAATCCTGGAGATGATCGAGCAGCACCACGGCAACTCGCTCGTCCGCTACTTCTACCTCAAGGCCAAGGAAAAGGTCGACCCGGAGATGGAGAAGATCGGCGAGGAGACCTACCGCTACCCCGGCCCGCGGCCGCAGACCAAGGAGGCGGCGATGGTGATGCTGGCCGACTCCGTCGAGGCCGCCTCGAAAAGTCTCAAGAACCAGAACGAAGACAACCTGAAGCGGGTCATCCGGGACATCTTCGACAACTATCTCACGGACGGCCAACTCGACGACTGCAGCTTCTCTCTCAAGGAGCTGCAGATGATCGCCGCCTCGTTTCTGGCGACGCTCCTGACCGTTTACCAGCAGCGGCCCGGCTACCCCGGCTTCGAGTTCGAGTCCAAGCCGAGGAAAAAAGCCGAGCGGCCTCCGAAGAAGGACAACCATGATCGAAATCATCATCCGACGGAAGAAGGATAAAATCGACCCGGCCCGGTTCGAAAAGCTCCTCAAGAAGCTCATCCGGCATTATGACCTGAAGCGACCGGAGCTCTCGCTCGCCTTCGTCGGCGACGCCGAGATCCGGACGCTGAACCGGAAGTTTCGGAAGAAGGACAAGGCGACCGACGTCCTCAGCTTCCCGCTGAGCGAGGAGGCGGCGGACGGGAAATTCTACCTGGGCGACATCGCCGTTTCGGTGCCGACGGCCACGCGGCAAGCGGCGGAGATCGGCCATCCCCTCGAGCGAGAGCTCGAATACCTGACGATCCACGGCTTCCTCCACCTGCTCGGATATGAGCACGACGAGGGGCACGAGGCGGAAGAGGCCAAGGTGCGCGAGATGTACGCGGGCGACGCGGCGCGCGGCGCGGGCCGGCGGCCGGCGCGGAGGAAATCCTCCCGATGATGGAAATCCCGGGCCTCGTCTTGAGTTTTCTGGGGACGTTCGTCCTGTCGCTCTTCCACATGGCGCTCGACGGCTTCTCCAAGGTCTCGCTGAGCGGCTTTCTCGAGGAAAAGGTCAAACCCTACCGCCACGAGGTCCTCAGGCGCTATGACGAGATCCGGATCGCCGTCGAGTTCTTGCGGACGATTTTCCTGATCGCCTTTTTGATCTATCTCTTCCTGGCGTTCCGGACCGGCGCGCTGTGGCCGCTCTGGCTTTTCCTGGCGGCGGTCGGGGTCTATGGCGCCCTTTTCGAGGCGCTCCCCCGCTGGATCGCTTCGGTGGCGCAGGAACGCCTCGCCCTGGCGTTCCTGCCGTCGTATCGCCTCCTCCTCAATCTCGCGGCCCCTGTGGTCGCCCTAGCCCGCTGGCATTGCTCAAGGGAGGACGCCGAGGAAGACGAGGAGGATGAGCGCGAAGCCGGAGACGAGGAGATCGCAACTTTCATCGACGGGGCGAAGGAAGAGGGCATCATCGAAAAGGGCGAGGACGAGCTCCTGCGGAGCGTCGTCGAGTTCGGCGACACTATTGTCCGCGAAGTCATGACGCCGCGCGTGGACATGGTCTGTATCCGGCGGGACGCGACCTTCCAGAAGCTCCGCAACCTGATGATCACCGAGAAATATTCGCGCATCCCGGTTTACCGCGACCGGATCGACAACATCGAGGGGATCGTCATCGCCAAGGACATCCTGGCTTTCAACGAGAAAGAATTCGACACCGCCCCGATCGACCGCTTCCTGAGGCCGGTCATCTTCGTGCCGGAGTCGATGGACGTGTCGGACCTGCTCCGCGAATTCCAGAAGGCCCGCCAGAAGCTGGCCGTGGTCGTGGACGAGCACGGGAGCGTCGTCGGCCTCGTGACGATGGAGGACCTGATGGAGGAGATCGTCGGCGAGATCCAGGACGAATACGATGCCGACGAGGCCCGGATCGCGGAGCTCGCCCCCGGCCGCGACTATCTCGTCCCGGGCGGGACGAAAGTCGAGGAGCTCGAGGACATCTTCGAAATGGAGCTGGCCGAAGACGATTTCATCACGGCCAGCGGCCTCGTAACCCACAATCTGGGCCGCCTGCCGACGAAGGGCGAGAAACTCGAGATCAAGGGCCTGAGCGTCGAGGTCCTCGACGTCGACCAGATGCGGATCAAGAAGCTGCGGATGACGCGGCCGCCGGAGCCGGAGAAAAAGAAGGAAAAATAGCCATGCCCAGAGCGAAGAAGGCCGCCGCGCCGAAAAAGACAACCAAGGTCGGATACGTCGCCCTCATCGGGCGGCCGAACGCCGGGAAGTCGACGCTGATCAACGCTCTGATTGGCCAGAAGATCGCCATCATCTCTGACAAGCCGCAGACGACTCGCATCAGCATCCTCGGGATACACACGACGGAGAAGGGGCAGATCATCTTCATCGACAACCCGGGGATCCACAAGCCCCTCCACAAGCTCAACAAACGGATGATGAACTTCGTCTATTCCTCGCTCCAGACGGCCGACATCGTCTGCCTGTTGATCGACGCCACCGAGAAGTTCGGCCATGGCGACGAGTACGTTCTCGAAACGCTGAAGTCCGTCAAAAACCCGGTCTTCCTGCTGATCAACAAGGTCGATGCGGTGAAAAAGGGCAATGTGCTGTTGTTGATCGACAAGTACAAGGACCTCGCGCCGTTCAAGGAAATCATCCCGATCTCGGCCCTCAAAGGGACGAATCTGGATGTCCTGGAGCGGCTGATCTACGAGAACCTGCCCGTCGCCGAAAAACTGTATGGCGATGACGACATCTCGGACCAATCCGAGAAGTTCCTGCTGGCCGAAATCATTCGGGAGAAGGTCCTGAAATACGTCGAGAAAGAGCTACCCTGGGCCACCGCCGTCTATATCGAATCGATCGAGAAGAGGACGGGCGAAGAGAACGAACACGGAACATCCGAGGAAACGGACGAATGGGCGGAAGATGGAGAAGACGAAAGCGCGATGGAGGGCGATGGCGCGGAAGAACGCGATCACGCGCTGTCGAAGAAAGCAGCGCCGGCCCCGAAGGCGTCGCGGACTCCCGATCCTGAGCATATGCCCGGAGTCGGACCTACGCCCCGCAAGCGGCGGCCGCTGACCTACATCAAGGCCAGCATTTTCGTTGAAAAGGACAACCATCGGAAAATCGTCATCGGCCGCCACGGCCATCTCGTCAAGCAAATCGGGATCGAAGCCCGGCGAGAGATCGAAGAGATTCTGGAAACGAAAGTCTATTTGGACCTACAGGTCAAAGTCAAGGAAGAGTGGCGCGACAAGGCCGACGTCCTCGACATGATCGAGGGGCAGAAGATTATCGGCTAGCCTGTCTTTGCGAGCGACCCTTGGGAGCGAAGCAATCTCTCGCGCCCAAGGTCATCGCGCAGCGACGAAGCAATCTAAAATAAAAAACGGGGGGCTCGAAGCCCCCCGTCGTCCCATCATCCTCCGGCCGGCTAACCGGCGTCGCCGCGCGGGCGCGAATCCCCATTTCGGGCCGCCTATTATTTTATGTGGTGGCTCTTGAGCTGGGCGGCTACGAAGTCCACGGTTGCGTTAACCTCGGTCATGTAGTCGGCCGCGCAGATCTGCATGGCCGCGGAAATCCCTCCATTGATCAGCGCGGTCAGCATCTCGTCGGACGGGGCCGGCAGGCCGTACAGCGCCAGAAACGCGCCCGCCAGGGACCGGAACTGGTCCACGATGTTGGCGATCAGCGTGGCATCGTCCCCCAGGAGCAGGTAGCCGTAGCCGACCGCCCCCTGCCGGAATTCGGTCTCGGCCTGGACGATCAGGCCCGATGCGTCCTTCACGGACAACGGGAATGGCGTCGTCGTCGAGAATAGGGAGAGGTCTTTGGCGTAAGCTGCGACCATCAGGGATTGGACGTTCGGCCGCGGACGGCCGACGATCTCCATGAGCTTGCGGCCTAGGTCCGGGTCGTAGTGCTTCATGATGACGTCGCCCGCCGCCTCGACGAGATTGTGGCAGATCTCCAGGGCCGCGGCCTGAACCGTGGGGTCGTCGGCCCCGAACAGGGCCGCGTAGCCCGGATCCTGCAGGAGAATCGAATTCAGGATCTTCGCCTTGGTGATGATGTACCCCTCACCCGGAACGTAGGTCAGAGAGCTCGTATGGGCCGTGGTGTCCGCCCCCCAGACATTGTTGTGGGAGAGGAACCCGGCGGCCGCCGACTTTTCGCTCCCCGTTTTGGCCGCGTTCTGGACCTTCATGAACTCGAAGTGCGTCTGCTGATAGAGCCAATCGCGGTAAAGGACGCCCGGCAGGGCGAACAGGTAGTTGAACGTGTCGGGCGCCATGGCGCCATAGACTTCCTCGAGATTCTGGGCGCCGGCCTTCTTCCTGAGCAGGTCGGCGATGTACGCGTGCGTCCCCTTCTCCCAGGAGAACGCGGTCGCCGAAAAGCTCATCCAGATCACCGCCCCGATCATCAAACTCCATCCCAATCGCTTCATCGTAGCCTCCTTATTTTGGATATTCATGACAAATCCAAGATACAAGAGGCTGCGGCGGAAGTTGTTAATATTTTGTTAAGAAACTGTCATTTTTCCCTGGAGAGAAGCGCGGATAATATTGACTTTGCGCGGCCGGCGTGCGAAAATCAGTCACCCTTCTGGACGGTGGGTGTAGCTCAACCGGTTAGAGCATCGGACTGTGGATCCGAAGGTTGGGGGTTCAAGTCCCCTCACTCACCCCACCTTATTTGTCTTTAATTTCAATCATTTGCCCTGTTTATTAGTTTCCGCTCCAATACCGTAGTTTACTCGCTTTTCAATCGAATTTGTGACACAGTTGTGACATGGGGGAAACTCTATTTGACCGGGGCCATTAACTATAGTATTTTTCCCAAAAGACGATAGGGAATTAAGATGGAAAACATGCTTTCCTATGGCGACAACCTGGATATCATCCGTCAACTAGTCCAACGCTTCGAAGAACACCGCGAATCGTACCGTTCCGGCAAATACAATGAAGCACAATTGCGCCAGGAATTTCTAAACCCGTTCTTTGAAGCCTTAGGCTGGGATATATTCAATAAACAGGGATATGCCGAATCCTACAAGGAAGTAATCCATGAGGCTTCCGTGGCAGTGGAGGGAGCAAACAAGGCCCCAGACTATGCTTTCCGCATTGGGGGGACGCGGAAATTTTTCGTTGAGGCCAAGAAACCGGCCGTCAATATCCAAACGGATTTTTATCCCGCCTTCCAACTTCGGCGCTACGCCTGGAGCGCCAAGCTGCCGCTCAGCATCCTGACCGATTTTGAGGAATTCGCCGTTTACGACTGCCGCTGCAAGCCGGACCAGGGAGACAGCGCCGCTACCGGGCGAGTTATGTTTTTTAATTTTCGTCAGTACATCGAGAAATGGGACGAAATCGTTGCCGTTTTTTCGCGAGAGGCGGTATTAAAAGGTTCGTTTGATAAGTATGCAGAAGGAGTGAAGGGCAAGAAAGGCACAATCCAAGTGGACGACGCCTTCTTAGCCGAGATCGAACGCTGGCGCGACTTATTAGCGCGAAACATCGCCTTACGTAACCCTAAGATTAAAGACGAACAACAATTGAACTACGCCGTGCAAATGACGATTGATCGGATCATCTTTCTACGCATTTGCGAAGATAAGGGGATTGAACCAGAGGACCAGTTGCGAGCCGCGGCTAAAAGATCCGCCGTATATGCGGAACTATTGCGTTTGTTCAAGCGGGCCGATCAAAAGTACAACTCCGGCCTTTTCCATTTCTCAGCTGAAAACGGCCAGGCCAGCGCCGCCGATACGTTTACGCCTCGCCTGCATATCGACGATAAAATATTGAAAGAAATCCTGAATAGCATTTATTTCCCCTGCCCGTATATCTTTAGAGAAATCCCCGTTGAAATCCTGGGTCAAGTATATGAACAGTTCTTAGGTAAAGTTATTCGGCTCACCGCTGGACATCAAGCCAAAGTGGAGGAAAAGCCCGAAGTACGTAAGGCCGGAGGCGTTTATTACACGCCGATCTATATCGTAGACTATATCGTCGAAAACACTATAGGCAAATTATTGAAAGGCAAGTCGCCTAATCAGGCGGCAAGCGTGAAAATACTAGACCCGGCCTGTGGCTCCGGTTCCTTTCTACTAGGAGCTTATCGCCATTTGCTCGGTTGGCATTTGAAATGGTATTCCGAGCATGAGCCAAGCAAATGGGCAAAGGGCAAGACGCCCAAAGTATATCAAGCGCAAGGCGGCGAGCTAAAATTAACCACCGCAGAAAAGAAGCGCATTTTGCTTAATAATATCCACGGCGTGGACATTGATCAGCAAGCGGTAGAAGTGACTAAGCTTAGCCTGCTCCTGAAGGTGTTGGAAGATGAGAAGGGGCAGCTAACGCTCGGTTTTGAACGAGCCCTTCCCGACCTGAGCCGCAATATACAGTGCGGCAACTCGTTGATTGGCTCTGATTATTACCAAGGCCGCCAATTTGGCCTAAGCCTATTAACCGACGAAGAAAAACGCTACCGAGCTAACGCTTTCGATTGGCAGACCGCTTTTCCGCAGGTGTTTGCCGCAGGCGGGTTTGATACCATCTTGGGTAATCCACCGTATAGCGCGAAACAATCTTTGGAAACCAAGCAATTAACGCAATACTTTTCTGCCGTTGAATATAAGTGTGACCCATATGCGTTCTTTATTGAACAAGGCTTAAAAAAGTTGAAAACCAAAGGCAGATTAGGATTTATCATCCCTGTAACATGGATGACAAATTACTACTATATGAAATTGCGCAAGTTGCTAATTGATTCGAAATCTTTGCAGAAAGTAATTTTAATAGATGGTTCAGTTTTTAAGGACGCAAATGTTGATACATCGTTATTGTTTTTACACAAACAATCTATAACGTCTGAACAATTTGAATGGTCGAAAACGTCGCCAGCCAATTTAGATGCTGAAGTTGTGCTAAGGGCATATGACCATATACGCGCGGAAGATAGATATGATATTTCGCCAAATGCAGATCCACATTGGGAGCAACTAAAAACTAAGGCTGATAAAAGCTCTGTTCGTCTTAATACCCTTATGAAGATTTCGTTGGGTATGAAATTGCGCTCAAATGACGAATTCGTTTCTAGCGAATATAATAATAATCACCCTGATGGTATTTATTTCGGGAGCGATTTTTCAAGGTATGGTTATTGCGAGCCAAAACGGTTTTTTAATTTTGACAAAGCGGTAATAGTCGGGGGAACCAAGAAAGCAGAAATTCATAGAGCTAAGCCAAAGATTTTGATTCAAGCAATAAGGAATCTAAGTCTAAAACGTAGGATAGTCGCGGCATTGGAAGTTCATGGCGATTGTTTTATTGGGACTGTAAATGGATTAACACTTTTGACGGACAAATATGATATTCGTTATATTCTCGGCGTCATAAATTCCAGTTTTATAAACGAATATTTTCGCAAGCGTTTTACTACTATATCACTTACAGCAGCTTTTTTAGGCATTATTCCGATTCGTGCTCTTGATCTAAACAAACCAATTGAAAAAGCCACGCACGATAATATTGTTTTGCAGGTAGAGCGAATGATGACCCTGCATAAGAAGGTTGTCAAGACTCCGCATGAGCAAGAAATGTTACGGCGAGAGATCGAATCTACTGATGATCATATTGATCATTTAGTCTATGGGTTATATGGGCTGACAAAGAAAGAGATCATTATGGTAACGAGTGAATAAGCAGCGAACGCCGAGATTACTCTCATGGCTAGGATAAAATACAAAGAAGCGGCTGGGATAGAAGTGAAGCGAGGCCGTCCGCTTGCCAAGCCGATGGCCGCCGGGAAAATTGACGGACTTCAAAGTATGTGAATATATGAACGTCTGGTGGATATTGGGTATTGGAGTATCTGCAATCATCGCGACGATTGTCAAGGTTGTTTTTATTATCCCGCAGCAACAAAGAAACGAAAAATACCAAAAGCGAACCGAAGATCAACTCAAAGAAATTAAAACGATACTAAGGACAGAAATAATTCCCGACGGAATTCCCTTTCAAAAAAATAAGGAAAAGCAACGTATCTATGAAAAGGCTTTAAAAGGAATAAAAAATTCAGAATATGATATGGTCATTTTATTATTATTAAATTATCTTAAGGATTTTCCTCTTCTAGATAGTGAAAGATTCGCAGTTTTGAACCTTATCGGAATTTCGTTTGGAGAGAAAAAAGAATTAAATCAATCTCTTCGATATTATGATGAAATGTCCTTGCTTGCAGAAAGGCATGGAGATAAAAACGTATTAAACATAATTAATAATAATAGAGGGGTTTATTTTAGTAAAAACAACCGATACGATGAAGCCCTAGCCGCTTACGAGAAAGCCATCGAGCTAAAGCCAGATGAACCATCGGCATGGTATAATAAAAGTATCGTGTTTAGAGAGCTCAGCCGATACGATGAAGCCCTAGCCGCCGCCGAGAAAGCTATCGAGCTAAAGCCGGATGAATACGTAGCATGGCTTAATAAATGCATCGTGCTTGGAAAGCTCAGCCGCAACGAGGAAGCCCTTGCGGCTTGCGAGAGAGCCATCGAGCTGAAGCCGGATGAACTAAAATCATGGTTAAAGAAAGGCAGGACGCTTGGAGAACTCACCCGCAACGAAGAAGCCCTTGCCGCTTTCGAGAGAGCTATCGAGCTGAAGCCGGATGAACAAGAGGCATGGTTTAATAAGGGCATCGTGCTTGGAAAGCTTGGCCGTAACGAGGAATCCCTTGCCGCTTCCGAAAAAGCTATCGAGCTGAAGCCGGATGAACAAGAGGCATGGCTTAATAAAGGCGTCGTGCTTGGAAAGCTTAGCCGTAACGAGGAATCCCTTGCCGCTTCCGAAAAAGCTATCGAGCTGAAGCCGGATGAACCAAAATCATGGTTAATGAAAGGCACCGCGCTTGGGAAGCTCGGGAGATACTTGGAAGCCCTCGCCGCCGTCGAGAAAGCCATCGAACTGAAGCCCGATGACCCAAAGGCATGGTCTAATAAGGGCGCAGCGCTTGGAGAGCTTAGCCGAAATAAAGAAGCCCTTGCTGCTTTCGAGAAAGCCATTGAGCTGAAGCCGGATGAACCCGCGGCATGGTACAACAAAGCCGTTGCGCTAGAAAAGCTCGGCCGCAACGAGGAAGCCCTCGCTACCGCCGAAAAAGCCATTGAGCTGAAGCCGGATAAGCCAGGGATATGGTTTTATATCTCTTGCCTCGTTTTAAGACAAGGAAAGAAGGATCTTGCGCTTAAGAATTTGAGAAAGGCCATTGAATTGGATAATAATTGTAAAGTCGAGGCTAGAATAAACAAGGACCTTATTTCACTTCGGGACGACTCAGAGTTTAATAAATTGGTCGGAGCGGAGGAGGCGGAGAAGGCCGGGTTGTAGCCAATATTGACTATATTAACACCGTCACGTCGAAAATGGCTTTATGAAGACGAAGTAAGACGGGAACGATTCTCATGGGGCGGATTAAGTATCAAGAAGCTATCGGCCAGAAGCCGAAGCGGGGCCGTCCGCCGCTGGGGCCGGCGCCATCGGAAGCGGACCTAGTCAGGCTTTACGTCAAGAGCGCGATGTCCATCCGGGATACCGCCGCGGCGCTGGGATGTTCAAAGGACGCCATTCATCGGGCGCTGGCGGGATACGGAATCAAGGCCAGGACGCCGGCCAGACGGTCCGGGCTTCGGACAATTCCGCTTCAGGACCTGAAGGCTGCTATCCGGGAAAAGGGAATCCGCGGGACGGCCAGGGACTTGGGCGTCGATGAAGCCACGCTTCGCCATCATCTGAAGGTCCGAAGGGGTCAATAATGAAATATAAACTTTCGCACCAGGAGGGTATGAAATGAGGAAAGCATGGTTTTTTATGTTTGTCCTTGCAGGTTTTATTGTCGGCTGTGGCGGCTATAATGAGAAGCCAGCGCCGATGCTCTCCGCCCAGCATAAATCGGAGATTTCAGACGCGTTGCGTGCAAAAAATATTCAGGCGCCAGTATCTATAGAGATCGAAGATTCGGGCTGGCTCGTCGCGACGTTTGAACTATCTAATCCGAAGTCTGCCGCCTATCTGGAAAACTTCGCTTCCGATGCTTTATTGACAATTCGAAATGCGTTAAATTCTTATTCAATCGTGAAGAAGTACCGAGTAACCTTAAACGGCCCATCTCCCGGACCTGGCCTAGTCCTGCTATATGGAAGCGCGCGCTTCATGGAGGGCGGAAGTCTAACGTGGGAGCCGTCCAAAAAGTAGAAGCCTACGAAGGAACAATGGGATGCGGGAACTGCGTCGCTTAAGAGGGATTATGACAACTATGATACCTTGTAACCTATCGAAAATAAACAATATCCGCAAAACGCGGAAAGGGCATAATGGCGATATTTCGACCCCTTGTAAACTGCCGATTTTAAAGCATTTATCCTCACCAGGTTTTAGGGTTTTATTGAAATCCTACATTTATGAAAACAGCAAATTATCATAGGATGAAAGACATGGGATATACGACGGAAGACCTTTGCCGCGCTTATGATAGGGCGGTCCAACGCGGGCCGGCAGCTGTCGCCGCCTTCAAGGCCGCGCTTGATCGAGCGTCCTATCACTATCTGAAGCTGGGGGAATCCATCGACGAAGCCATCTTTGAGTTATTCGCCGACGATCCGAAGGGGGGGACAAACTGATGATCCTGGCCATCGTCGGAAACAAGGGCGGGACCGCGAAGAAGTCCACGACGTCCATCAACCTGGCCACGGCGCTACGCTGAACGGACGGCGGGCGCTTCTGATCGATCTGGACGGCCAGGGACCTGGGGGTCGATAAAGGGACGGTCCGCCAACATCTGAAGGTGTGAAGCGATCAATGAGCCAATGCGAAATCCTATAGCATAATAGGAATATTGTAAGTAAATGAAAAAGCTAAAATGTGTACCTTTGGTGAATGATGAATCACAAATCAAAATCCCTAAAGGCCTTTTTAAATCCGATTCTGACTGGTGGAACAATGCCTGTTTGAATTATATGGGGATCGATTGGAATGCATATGCGATTGGCTACAAGCTCGCTGCGGATTTATTGGTTGATTATGTTGATTCAAAAAAACAAAATCAAGATATTTTAGTATTCCCTATTGTATTTCTTTACCGACAGTATCTTGAACTGAGACTAAAGGAACTAATTCTTAGCGGCAGCACGCTTTTGGATAATAATAAAACTCCCAAGATCACGTTTCACAATATTGAATCACTCTGGAAAAGCTGTAGAACCATTCTTGAAAAGGTTTTTCCTGAGGACCCAAAAGAAGATTTTACCGAAATAGAGCGCGTTATAGCGGAATTCTCCATAACAGATCCGCGATCTACCGGATTCCGCTATCCAACAGACAAAGAAGGTAAGATATCTTTGCCCGGGTTGACGCATATTAATCTCCGTAATTTATCAGAATTGATAAACCAGGCGACATCGATACTTGAAGGCGCAAGTACCGGAATATCCGTGTATTTAGATATGAAGTCAGATTATGAAAGATAACCTATTTAAAGATGAATATATTAAGGAATTAA
>JADGNV010000200.1 GCA_017883285.1 Candidatus Aminicenantota bacterium
AGTCCACGACCTTGCTGTAGGGGACCTTCGCGTCGGCCTTGATGAAGATGGTCTTGTCGGCCTTGGTCGCATAGATGCGCCGGAGCTCGTCGCCGGCCGTCTTGAAGTCGGGATAGTTGTCTTTATTGATGTCGATGGTCAGGTTCTTATACAGCGTGACCACGATGAGGCTCGAGGACTGGGACCCGGAGGTGTCGGACGAGGTTTCGGGAAGCTTGACGTCGATGCCTTTCTGAACGAGAGGCGTGATGACCATGAAGATGATCAGCAGGACGAGGAGAATGTCGCACAGGGGGACGACATTGGGTTCAGCTGTAGCCATTTAGAGCCTCCTTCGCATAGTGCGCGCTGAAAAACTATATTAAGGCAAGTCCCTTTGCCCTGTCAACGTATTTATTGGGTTTTGCGGCCGCAGCAGCGTTTTCGCGGTCAGGACGATCACCGCGACGGCCAGCCCGAACAGGACGACGTCCGCGCCCATCAGGATATAGTTCTTCTGGCGGGCGTACTGCAGGAACAAGATGACCAGAGAGGCCAGCGTCGTGGCCATCATAAAGACCGCCGGAATCAACGTGAAAAGCGCCCGTTTCCGGCGGAGGAGCAACCAGGCCGAGACGGCCAGGAGGCTGAGCGCGGCCAGCATCTGGTTGGCCGTGCCGAAAATCGGCCAGAGCAGGTTGAAGGCGCTCGTCGAGGCGAGCGCCCACATGATCAGGACGGACAGTCCGGAATTGAACCAGTAATGGGTCATGAGCCGCGGCGTCTTGCGGAACAGGATGCTCCACAGCTCTTCGAACAGATAGCGGTTTAGCCGGACGGCCGCATCAAGCGTCGTGACGACGAATCCCTCGACGAGGAGAATGCCGAACACCGTGCCGAGGGCGATCGGGATGCCCAGTCCCTTGTTGAACAGCTGTCCGGCGGCCAGGGAGAAGCCCAGGATGGGATTGGACTTGACGCTCGGATCGAGCGGCCAGACGATGGACTTGTAATCGGCAAAGCTCAAGGTGCCCCCGATGGCCAGGATGACGCAGACCGCCAGGATCGACTCGAGCAGCATGGCGTTGTAGCCCACCTTGCGGGCGTCCGTTTCGCAGCTCAGCTGCTTGCCCGTGGTGCCTCCGGAAACGAGGGCATGGAATCCGGAGATCGCGCCGCAAGCGACGGTGCAGAACATCATCGGCCAGATCAGCCCCAGGCTTTGGACGCCCTCGGCCAGGTTGAAGCTGGGAATGGACACGCGCAGCCCTCCCAGGCCGGTCCGAAGGAGGGAGACGAGCATGAGGATGATCCCGCCGTAGAGGATCTGGACATTGATGAAATCGCGCGGTTGGAGGATGACCCAGACCGGCGTTCCCGCGGCGAGCATGACATAGATCGAGATGACGATCATCCATACCGTCGGCGTGAGGCTGACGGGATAGGCGATCCCGAGGAAGACCGATCCCACGCAGATGGCCGAAGCGAGGAGATACGCGGGCAGCGTCTTGAGGTTCCTCTTGTGGATCAGCCAGCCCAGGAAGGGCGAACACAGGGTGATGACGATGACGGACATCGAGGCGATGCCGCCGATGCGGCCCATGAGGACGCCGTCCACGACGACCGTCTTGAGGAAGGTCTGGCCTTCCCGCGCGCCGATCTTGCTTAACGGCCAGAGCGACGTCAGGGAGATGGACGTTGCGGCGAGGAACGACGACGTCACCAGGATGATCATGACGATGGTGAAGGTGATGAACAGGTTGAAGCCCCGCGGACCGAGAGTCCGGCGGGCGACCTCGGCCATGGATTTGCCGCCCTCGCGCATGCTGATAAACAGCGTCGTGTAATCGTGCACCGCGCCGATGAAGATTCCGCCCAGGACGATCCAGAGCCAGGCCGGAACGAATCCGTAGAGCAGGGCCATGGTCGGGCCGAGGATCGGACCGGCGCCGGCGATGGCCGAAAAATGATGGGCGAAGACGACGTACCGCTTCGTCGGGACGTAATCCCGGCCGTCTTGGAAGCGAACGGCTGGGGTCGGGATCGCCTTGTCCTCTCCCAGGCGCGCGGCGATCGCCCGGGCGTAAAACTTCCCGGCCGCGACGAAGGCTAGGACGGCGATGGCGAGAATGAACAGGACGTTCATGGCACCTCGGTGATCCGGACCGTCCGATGCCTCGTCACTTCAGGGTGTCGTAGGCTTTCTTGTTGTTGTTCGTCTTAAAGACGAGAAGGGCCTGCCCCTTGCCGGCCGAACTGCCGTAGCTGTAGTCGACGTCGATCACGGAGTTGCCCAGGAGGGCCCCGATCTCGGCGCCCGCGCCGATCCGGTCGCTGATTTCAACGGTGATCACGCTGTTCGTCTTGACCTTGTATCCCAGGGCGCGGAGCGACGTCTCGGCTTTCTTGTTGTTCGAGGTGAGGAGGAGAAAATGGCCTTCGTCCTCCCGCGTGTAGACGGACAGGGCCCGGAGATTGACACCGGCATTGGCCAGGGTACCCAGGACGCGACCCAGGATCCCGGGTTCGTTGGGCGTGACGACGTGGAGCTCGGTTTCGATGATGACGTTATGCACCTTCGGTCTCCTTCACAAGTTGCCCATTATAGCAGAAGGGGAAACGTCAAGGAAGAGGGGGCCGCCGATCCAATTCTCCGATTGCGGCGGCGGCGTTTTTTATGGAACAATGGCCGCATGAACAAGCGTCGGATCTCGGCTCTGGCCATCGGGACGGTCCTCTGGATCGGAGCGGCGAACTTGGGAGTACCGAACGGAGCGGGGGTCAAGGGACGAGCCTTCGGCTCGCCACTCGCCCGTGGCTTGTATCCACGGGCGAGTACGGCGGAAGAGGACCCCCGGGCAAAGCCCGGGGCCCCGGCCGCCGAGGACGGCCCGTCCCTCCGATCCCTGCGGCTGTCCGGCCCCCAAGGCGTCGCGACGGAGATCGCGGGAGGCCTGCTCTCGGACGGGTCGCGCTTCGATCTGCCCGCCGCCTGGCCCCTGTTCACGCTCCTCGTCGACGGCGTGAAGAAACCCTCCACCGCCTTGCCCTCCGGCCTGAGCCTGTCCGTGTCGGCCGATCCGGCGTTCCGGCCCGGCGCTAAACTGAATATCGTCTTCCGGAACGTCTCGGGGGCGAAGATCAAGCTCGAAAATCTCGTCCCGCTCGGCGAGGGGGGTGACCGGACGTATATCACCGCCGGACTGCCGAACGCTCCGCCCCACCAACTCAGCCGTACCCAAATCTTCCGCCCCGGCTCGAAGCCCGTGGGCGTCGTCCTGCCGGACAACGCCTGGCACCTCGGCTTCGCCTCCGTCGACGCGCCCGGCGGCCTGACGCTCACCGCCCTGGCCCGCCGGGTCAAATCGGAAAAGGCCGCTCTCAGCCGCTGGGCGGCGATACTCGAGCCGGGCGGCTCGCTGGAATACGCCCTCTATGCCGAAGCGCATCGCGGCGGGTGGCGCCGGGGGCTGGAGATCATGTTCCGGGAGCGCTTCCTCTACGACCTCGCCCGTTTCGACGACACGCTGTTCCGGCGGCCGGACCTGGCCTGGATCCGCCGCGCCTACATCATGCTCCTCCAATTCGCCTGGGACCATAGCTACTACGACAACGCGGCCGGCCGCACCGCTTACGACGAGACCCTGACCGCTTGGGACAAGCTCCTCGGCCCCGTGGACATCTACACCCTTTGGCCGACGTGGCCGCGGCTCGGCCTCGACGAACGCAACCAGTGGGACATGTACCGCGACCTGCCGGGCGGGCTGGCCGAGCTCCGCCGTCAGGCCGACTTGGCCCACCAGCGGGGCAAGAAATATTTCATCTCCTACAATCCCTGGGACGAGAGCACCCGCCGCGAAGACCATCTGGCCGGCATGGAGGCCATGATCCGGACGGTCGGCGCGGACGGCGTCGTCCTCGACACTCGGGGCGATTCGAGCCGAGAGTTCCAGGCCGCGGCCGACCGGGCCCGGCCCGGCGTCATCATGTACAGCGAGGGGATGGCGGTGCCCAAGGACATGCCGGGGATCGTCGCGGGCCGCGTCCACGACGCCCTGTTCATGCCGCCGCCCCTGAACCTCAACAAGTTCATGAAGCCCGATTTCGCCATCTTCCGCGTCCTGCAGCTCGGCGAAGGCGAATTCCATCGCGAGGCGGCCGTGGCCTTTTTCAACGGCTACGGCTCCGAGATCAACACCATGCGGCCGGGCCGGCCGGACTGGATCGAGGACAACCTCCGCTACCTGGGGCGGACGACCAAGGTCCTGCGCGAGAATTCCTCGGCCTTCCTGGACCCGGCGTGGCAGCCGCTCGTTCTCGTCCTCGAGGACGGGCTGTGGGCGAACCGGTGGAGCGCGGAGGGGAAAACCGTCTACACCGTCTTCAACCTGAGGCCCGAAGGCTTCCGCGGCCCGTTCATCGAGGCCCCCGTGCCCGCCGGCTCGCATCTCGTGAGCTTGTGGAACCACGAAGAGCTCAAGCCGACGGAGCGCGGCGGCCGGACCTATGCGCCGGTCGACGTCGCGGCTTTCGACGCGGCCCGCCTGGGGACGCGGCTCGAAGGGAGCGTCGATTGCGTGGCCGTCCTGTCCGAGCTCCTGAGCGTAGCGCTCGATGGGGAAATCCTGAGCGTGGCCGCGCTCCGCGCCCCGGCCGGAAGCCGGATCGTGGTGACCGCCGGCGATCCTTCCTACGGCGCGCATTCCGAAACTTACGGGACCGGGGCCCGGACGATCGCCCTCCACGAGCCGTTCGGCTTCCGCGACGAAAAGTTCGCGGTCCAGCTTTTCGACGGCGGGGGCGAGCTCCTCGATGAGCGCGTCGTCCGCATCGCCCGCGGCATTCCGCGCCTTGTGTCCAAAGTGGAACGGACGCCCCTCGCCCCGACGGCGCCGGACGGGATGGTCGAAATTCCGGCAGGGACGTTCGGTTTCAAGACCGCCGGGAACCCCGACGATGCCAATCCGGTCATCCCATATCCGGATACGATGAAAGCCCGGACCATCCGGATGCCGCGGTTCTTCATGGACCGCGGCCCCGTGACCAACGTCCAGTTCGCGGCATTCCTGAAGGCGACGGGATATTCTCCCGGGGATACCGCCAACTACCTCAAGCATTGGACGGACGGCCGGCCGCCGGCGGGTCTCGAGAACCATCCCGTCGTCTGGATCGATCTCCGGGACGCCCGGGCCTACGCCCGCTGGGCTGGCAAGCGCCTGCCGACCGAGGCCGAGTGGCAGTACGCGGCCCAAGGAACGGACGGCCGCGCCTACCCCTGGGGTCCGAAAATGGAGGCGGGGCGCTGCAACAACAAGCTTAACCACACCACCCCGGTGGATGCGTTTCCCGGCGGCGCCAGCCCCTTCGGCGTCCTGGACATGGTCGGCAACGTCTGGCAGATCATCGACGACATCTATGACAACGGCGCCTACACCTATGCGATCATCCGGGGCGGGAGCTTCTATGCGCCCGAAAAGAGCGAATGGTACGTCAAGAGCGGGCCCTTGGCCGCGGACCGCGTCCAGATCCTGCTGCTCATCGCTTCCGGCCTCGACCGCAATTCGACCGTCGGATTCCGGTGCGTGAAGGATGCAAGGTGAGAAAATTGTCAAGGAGTTTCTTGCAATTTCCGCTTGACAAGCGCCAAAAAATTGATAAACTGGAGCTAGATTGTTATTCTTCAAACAAATCAGGGAACGCATTTTCCGGTAAAAAGGAGTCCCGCATGAAAGGCAAAAAATTATTCTGCATCCTGGTGACGTTCATCCTTGTCCTCTCGGTCGTGTCCTTCGCCGCGACGCATAAGCTGACGCGGATCGGGGTCAATACCTTCGCCCGGATTCGGGGCAACGTCCCGACTGCCGAGGTCATGAAGACCATCGCCCAGAATTACGCCGGCGACATCAAGATCGGTCTGGACAAGGTCGGCCAGGGGGATATGTATCTCCCGTTCATCGAACAACTGAAGGCGGCCACGTTCGTCGACAAGTCGATCCCCGTCGGCGACAAATTCGTCTGGATGTTCTTCCGGGTCAACGGCAAAGTGCAGGTCTGGGAGGACGTGGAATGGGCCGGCCAAAAGCCCCTCGACGTTTTCTCCTTCAGCGTGACCAAGGACAACAAGGTCTACGAATACGTCATCCCCAAACCCTGCGGCAACATCGCCTTCTACAAGGTCTCCGACCTCAAGGTTCCGCCCCCGCCGACGACCTGCGACCTCGTCGTCTCGCCCGCCAAGGCGAACATCAACGAGCCCATCACCGTCGACATGACCGGGACGAAGAACGCCACGGCCATGGACGTCGAGGTCTTCACCGCCCAGGGGACCAAAGTCGGCGCGCACTCGTTCACGCCTACCGCGATGAAATGGCAGACGACGTTCGACAAGCCGGGCGAGTACGTGTTCAAAGCCAAGGCCGTCAACGCCGATGGCGTCGCTTCGACGAACCTCTGCCAGGCCAAGACCTACGTCAACTTCCCGCCGGTCTGCAAGCTGTGGATGTCGTGCCTGCCCTGCGATGACTACGTCGGGCGGCCGATCACCTTCGACGTTTCCGGCTCGACGGATGCCGACGGCCAGATCGCGAAGGCCAGCTTCCAGATCACCGACGAGGCCGGCAACGTGGTCGACAGCTTCACCAAGACCGAGAAGCCCTTCGTCTGGGAAAAGGTCTTCAAGCAGGCCGGGAAGTACACGGTCAGCGTCATCGTCTTCGACGACATGGGCGCGGCCTCCGGCGCCGGCGATCCCTGCAAACTTGCCTTCGAAGTCACGCAGAAAAGGTTCTTCTTCCTCGCCGAATTCGGCGGCCTGTTGGCCCGCGGCACGTACACCGGGTACGTCTTCGGCCGGCTGGGCCTGTTGTACAGCCTCGCCCCCGACGCGCTCGACCTCATCGTCCGGGCGGGCGGCGCGATCCCGACCCCGGGCGCGCCCTGGAAGTTCATATGGATGGCTGACGCCCTTCTGAACCTCCACCTCGGCGATGCGGCCTATATCGACGGCGGCCTCGGCTACAGCAGCCAGGAGAAACTGGAACGCAAGGGCGGCATCGATCTGATCGGCGCCTTCGGCGTGAACCTCTTCAACAACTACACTTCGGCCGGGTCGATCTTCGCCGAAGTCCGGGTGCCGGTCATCACCGCCGACCGCGACTGGGACAACCACCACAAACTGCTGTTGGGCTTCCGCTACATCTTCTAAGCTCTCGCCCGAAACCGCGAAGGCCGGGGACCGATCCCCGGCCTTTTTTTATGGCCGAGGGGGACTGCTTGTGTCCTGGCCGGAAAACCCATACAATTCGGGCATGAAGATCGCCCTCATCGGCGCGGACGGCCAGCTCGGAAGCGACCTCCTCCGGGCGCTGTCGGGCCACGACGTCGTCCCCCTGTATTTTCCCGCCTTCGATGTGACCCGGCCGGACGAGGTCCGGGCGGAATTCGCCGCCCTGAAGCCCGGGGTCGTCATCAACACGGCGGCCTTCCACCGGGTCGACGAATGCGAGGACCAGGCCGCCGAGGCGTTCCGGGTGAACGCCTTCGCCGTCCGGGACCTGGCCCGGATCTGCCGGGACCTCGACGCGACGCTCGTCCACTTCAGCACCGATTATGTCTTCGACGGCCGGAAGACCGAGCCTTATGTCGAGGACGATCCGCCGTTCCCCCTCAGCGTCTACGGGGCGTCCAAGCTCGCCGGGGAATATTTCCTCCGGGCCCTCACGGACAAGCACATCCTGATCCGCACCTGCGGCCTCTTCGGACTGGCCGGCTGCCGGGAGAAGGGGATGAACTTCGTCGAGGCCATGATCCGCCTCGCCGGTCAAGGGGGCCCGATCCGGGTCGTGGATGACCAGTGGGTGACGCCCACGTCGAGCGAAGAGCTTGCCGTCCGGATCGCCGCCCTTCTCCCGCGCGGCCGCACCGGCCTCTTTCACCTGACCAACGAGGGGCGGTGCACCTGGTTCGGATTCGCCCGGGCTATTTTCGAACTGCTCGGAAAGAGCGTGGACCTCCGGCCGGTCGATTCCCGGACGTTCGGCTCCAAGGCCCGCCGGCCCGCGTTTTCGGTCCTGGAGAACCGGCGGGCCAAGGAGATCGGGCTCCCGGAGTTTTCGGACTGGCGCGACGCCCTGCGGGATTACCTGCGGAAGAAGGGGATGCTCTAAGGCCGTCCGATCCGGGCGACGATGTCGTCCGGCATGGCCGAAACCGTTCCGCTCTTGTTCACGGCGACATGGACGGTGGTGCCCTGGGCGATGAGCCCGGTCCCATCGAGGGTCCGGAGCTCGTAGGCGAACGTCGCTTTCTTGGGGGAGAGAGTGCGGAGGGCGGTCCGGACAAGGAAGCGGTCGTCGTAGCGCAGGGGCCGCCGGTAGCGGCAGAAGGCCTCGGCGACGACCAGGAAGACCCCCCGCTCCTCGATCTCCCGGTAGGACAGCCCTTTGCGCCGGCAGAACTCGGTCCGGCCCATCTCGAACCAGTCGAAATAGACCCGGTTATGGGCGACGCCCATCCGGTCGGTTTCGGAATAGCGGACGCGGAGCTCGATTTCGTCGGTGGGAGAGGGGAGCGGCGCGAGAAGGTCTTTATTCGGAGAGCTTGCCGAGCTTGGCGAGTTCGTCATTGTAATATTTCCGGTAGAGGATCTCCCACTCCCGGCTGCCCTCTTCGATGACTTTCTTCTGGGATTGGATCTTCTCGATGGCCCGCTTGTCGAGCGTTTCGTAGAGGCGCATCTCCTCTTCGATCGATTTGACGATGCACAGCCGGATCTCGTTCGGGTCGTCCAGGAACTCGACGCGGTCGTTTTTCGTCAGGGCCTCGAGAATCCTCTTGGACAGGAAATTGATCTTTTCGCGCGACAGACGGTTGCTCACAGGACGATATTCCTTTCCTTGGCCAGCTTGGTCTTGATCATGCGGAACATCGTCTGATATTCGAGGTTCTCCCGGCGGATCTTCTCCATGTGCTTGCCGAGGAGCTCGCGGACTTCCTGGTCGAGCTGGTCCTCCTTCTGGAATTCCTCGGTGATCAGGGAGATCAATCCTTCGAGAAGCGAGGTTTTTTCCTCGAGCAACACCTTGCCCTCCTTCAGCAGATTGCGGAGGATGAGAAATCCCAGGTGTTCGATTTGATTCTTGTTCAGCCTCATAACTAAAGTAAAATACACCATCGAGGTCGAAATTTCAAGGACGGAGTATGAAAAACTTTACAAGAGGACGAGAAACGGGGCGAACAGGGCGGGCGGAGGGGCGGGCCGGGCGAGCGCCAGGAGCGTGCCGTCCGGCCCGAACAGGCGGACGTCCTCCGTGCCGGGCGGGAATAGGGCCGGTCCGGGCGACCCCGAGGTCAGGTGGTCGGGCCCGATGGATCGCCCGTCCTTCATCCGCCGGGCGCCTTCGTCCGTGAGGTCGTAGCGGGGCAGCCCGGGGAGAAGCGCCTCGAGAGGGCGGAGGAAGACGGCGGCGTCGCCCCGGGCGTGGAGGTCTCCGATTTCCTCGAGGGAAAGCGCCGCGGCCAGGGAAAAATCCCCGACTCGGGTCCGGACGAGCTCGGTGAGGTGGCCTCCGCATCCCAAGGCCGCGCCGAGGTCGTGGGCCAGGGACCGGATGTACGTGCCGGACCCGCAGTCGGCCCGGAAGTCCAGGAAAGGCGGATCGTAACTCCGAAGCTCGAATGCGGAGATGGCGACCGGCACGGGCGTCGGTTCGACGGCCTTTCCGCGGCGGGCATAGGCATAGAGGGGTTTCCCCTCGAGCTTCTTCGCCGAATAGACGGGGGGCCGCTGGAGGATTTGCCCCTCGAAGGATTTCATGGCCGTCCGGAGGGCGTCGGAACCCGGCAGACGGTCGGTTTCCGGGCTCGTGGGCCGGCCTTCGCGGTCGTAGGTGTCGGTCGCGAAGCCGAGGCGGATCCGGCCCTCGTAGGATTTGTCGAGCTTGCTGTAATACGGGAAGAACCGGGTCGCCTTGCCGGCCGCGGCGAGGAGGAGGCCGGTGGCCAGGGGGTCGAGCGTCCCGAAATGGCCGATCTTCTTCTGGCCGAGGACCTTCCGGAGACGGGCGACGACGTCGTGGGACGTGGGTCCGGAGGGTTTGCGGACGAGGAGGAGGCCGTCCATCGGTCAGGCGGACGCGGGCGGCGGCCCCCCGGGCCGGGCGGAGAGGAGGCCGGCCACGGTCTCGGGGACCTCGCGGACGAGCCGCTCGTAGGGTCCGTAGACGGTGAAGCCCGCGGCGTGGGCGTGGCCGCCCCCCCCGAAGTGCTCGGCGATGGCGGCCGCGTGGGCGTCGCCCTTGGAGCGGATGCTCACCCGGAACACCTCCGGCTCCATCTCCTTGAAGAAGAGGACGGCCTGAACGCCTTTGATCGAGCGCGCGTGGGTCGTGATGTCCTCGGTGTCGACCTCGAGGAGGTTCACGGCCTGGAGGTCGCGCTTGAACATGCTGATGACCGCGATCGTCCCGTCCGCGCGCATGTCGAGCGTGGAGAGGACCTGGCCGAGGAGCTTGATCTTCCCGGGACAGGTGTTGTGATAGAGGGCCTCGCTCGTCTTGATTGGATCCGCGCCCGCGAGGACGAGCCGGCGGCAGGCCTCGAAAGCCCGGGCCGTGGTGTTGGAGAACTGGAACGAGCCCGTGTCCGAGACGATCGCGCAGTAGAGGAGGCCGGCGATCCGGGGCGTGATCCGCATCGGGAGCTTTTCGCACAGATCGAGGGCCATGTCGCCCACGGCGGACGCGTGGGGATCGACCCAATTGATGTCGGCGTAGAAGTCGTTCGAGTAATGGTGGTCGATGTTGATCTTGAAATACCCGGGCAGGTGCTCTTGGCCCGACCGGGACACGTCCGCGCACTCGAGAAGGATGACGGCGTCGTAGCCCTGGGCGGGGATCTGCCCGATCGTGATCCGGGCGCAGTCGGGGAAGTGGGAGAAGGGGAAGGGCGTCTTGTCCTTGTTGACGACGATGACCTCTTTGCCCATCTCCTCGAGGGCGAACGCCAGGGCAAGGGCCGTGGACAGGGAATCGCCGTCGGGCCGGAGGTGGGCGGTGATGGCCAGGCGCCGGCAGTCCGCGATCTTGCGGACGATCATGTCAAGGGGCGGGGCGCTCATTCTTCTTGCTCGGTCCAAGGATCCGTTCGATCCGGTCGTTCAGCTCCGCGCTCGGATCGAGGGTGAAAAATAGCACCGGATTATACTTTAATTTGACCGAGGAGGCAAGAATTCTGCGGATCGTTCCCGCGCGCTGTTCGAGCCGGGTCACCACGCCCGCCGGATCATCGGGGCCGTAGGCGCTGACGTAGACCCGGGCGGACTTCAGGTCGGCCGGGACGTCGACCCGGGTCACGGTGACGAGGTCGCCCGTTTCGCCCCGGAGCTCGTCGATGAGGATCCGGCTGAGGGCCTCCTGGAGGAGGCTCGCGATCCGCTTCTGGCGCCGGCTTTCGTCCCGCATCGCGTCCCGCCGTCAGTAGTAGCGGATCTCCGCGTTCAGGAGCTCGCCGTTGAGGTGGCCGAGGACGTCGTCCCGGATCTTGGCCAGGACCTGTTCGACGAGGGCCTGCTGGCCGCTCAGGGCGGCCACGCCGATCTTCGCCCGCTGCCAGGTGTCCTGGAAATCGAGCTCGGCCACGGCCACGTTGTGCCGCTGCCGGATCCGGTCCTTGATGCCGGCCAGCTCCCGGCGCTTGTCCTTGAGGGAGCGGGCGTGGGGGAAATGGAGGTCGAGTTCGAGATAGCCGATGATCATGGGGGCGCTCCGCCGCCCGGCGTCAGACCGGGAGGACCTTCTCGGTGATGTATGCCTCGATCACGTCGCCTTCCTGGACGTCCTTGAACGAGGCCAGGCCGAGGCCGCACTCGTAATCCTTCTTGACCTCGTTCACGTTTTCCTTGACGTGCCGGAGCGAGGCGAGCTTGCCCTTGTGGACGACCTCCTTGCCCCGAAGGACCCGGATCTCCGCGTTCCGCGTGATCCGGCCCTCGACGACGTAGCAGCCGGCGATGACGCCGACCTTCGGGATCTTGAAGATCTTCCGGACCTGGGCC
>JADGNV010000201.1 GCA_017883285.1 Candidatus Aminicenantota bacterium
AAATGCCGGTGCCGATGATGGCCCCGACGCCGAGGCTCGTGAGCGTCACGGGCCCCAGGATCCGGCGGAGCCTGTTTTCGCCGTGGAGCTCTGCGAGGAGCACGTGGAGGGGTTTTCTTCGGAAAAGCTTATTGGCCATTTATACCTCTTTCTTTAGAGTCTTAGCATATAAGCATTCATCCAACGAATATATAAGAATGGCATAATACAAAATAAAAAGTAACAAAGTCAAACGAAACATCTGCAATATGATATCCGTCGCCAAAAAAAATTATCCCTCCTGAGGTCGCGATTGACCGGCCGGCCCTCCTCTGATACATTGACCAATCATAGCTCGCATCGAGGAGGCCCTCATCATGCTCAAGAAAATCACGACGGCCGGCGCCGCCCTGGTCCTCTGCGCCGCCCTTCTCCCCGCCGCCTTCCGCAAGGAGGACGTCAAGGTCCACAAGCTGGACAACGGCCTCAAGATTCTGCTCCTCGAGGACCACGGCATCCCGAACGTGGCCCTCTACACCTTCTTCCATGTCGGCTCGCGTAACGAGCGGCCTGGCCTCACGGGGGTCAGCCACTTCATCGAGCACATGATGTTCAACGGGACGAAGAAATACGGCCCGGGCGAGTTCGACCGGACCATGGAATTCTCCGGCGGGTCGAACAACGCCTTCACCGGCGACGACATGACCGGCTACACCGACTGGTTCCCGGCCGCCGCCCTCGAAGCCATGATCGCCATGGAGGCCGACCGGATCCAGGGCCTGATCTTCGAGCCGAAGGTGCTCGAGTCCGAACGGGGGGTCGTCGCCTCCGAACGCCGGATGGGCGTGGAGAACAACAACGACGCCATCCTCGGCGAGAATGTCCGGGCGACGGCCATCATGGCCCACCCTTACCACTGGGACGTCATCGGCTGGATGAGCGACATCCTGAGCTGGAAGAGGGACGAGATCATCGCCTATTACAAGACCTATTATGCCCCGAACAACGCCGTGCTCATCCTGGTCGGAGATTTCCAGGGCGCCAAGGCCCTCGACCTCCTCAAGAAATACTACGCCGGCATTCCGGCCGGCCCTCTCCCGCCCGCCGTGACGACGGTCGAGCCGCCCCAAATAGGGCCCAAGCAGGTGCTCGTCCGCAAGGAGGCCCAGGCCCCGTCGTTCACCCTGGTTTACCACACGCCCGCCTGCACCTCGCCCGAATTCTATCCGCTGAACATCCTGGAGAGCGCCCTCCTCAACGGGGAAAGCAGCCGCCTCTACAGGCGCCTCGTCCGCGACGAGCAACTGGCCATCAACGTCGGCGGAGGGATGAGCGAGACCATCGATCCCCAGCTGTTCACGATCGACGTCAAGCCGCGGCCCGGCGCCGACCTCGCCCGCCTCGAGGCCGTGATCGAGGAGGAGCTGGCCAAGGTCAAGACGGCCGGCATCACCGCCAGAGAATTCCAGAAGGCGATGAACGAGGTCAAGAACCGGTTCTACGCCGGTCTCCAGACGATCGCCGGCAAGGCCGGCCAGCTGGGCCATTTCGAGATCTACTATGGCGGCTACGAAAAGCTGTTCACGGTCATGGACGCCTACCGGGCCGTCACGTTGCCCCAGGTCCAGGACGCGGCCAAAAAGTACTTCACCGAGAACAATAAAACGGTCGGACGGCTCGTCCCCGAAGGAGGTGCGAAGTGAAGACCCGGCGCCGGATCGTCCTCGCCCTGGCCCTCCTCGCCGCCGCGACGCTCCTCGCCCAGGCCGCGTTCAAACTGCCCGCGCCCGAAAAGCTAACCCTCCGGAACGGCCTCACGGTCTATTTCCAGAAGAACGCCGACCTGCCCCTCCTCAGCTTCCAGATGTGGATCCGGGGCGCCGGCTCGTCCGGCGAGCCCGCCGAGCTCGAAGGCGCGGCCGGCCTGACCGCCGCCCTGATGATGAAAGGGACGGCCAAAATGGACGCGGTCGCCGTCGCGGAGGCGGTGGACTTCCTGGGCGCCGGACTGAGCTTCTCGGCGTCCGAGGAATACGCCGCCGTCGGGGCCCAAAGTCTGGCCGAGCATTTCCCCAAGGTCATGGAGATCGCGGCCGACTGCCTGCGCACGCCCGCCTTCAAGGACGACGAATTCACGAAGGAACGAAAGACCCGGCTCGACAGCCTCAAGGCCATGAAGGACAATCCCGGGGCGGCCGTGCGGGCCTACTTCAAGAAGGCCTACTTCGGGACGCACCCGTTCGGCCGTCTCTCCTCGGGGACGGAAACGTCCCTCGGCAAAATGACCCCGGCCGACGTCCGGAATTTCTACAAGAAGGCCTACCACCCGGCGAACGCCGTGGCCGCGGTCGTGGGCGCCATCGACGGGCCCAAGCTCCTCGAAGTTCTCAACGCGACGATCGGCCAATGGACCGTGGCCGGCGCTACCCCGAAGGCGGCGGCCGTGCCTCCCCTGCCCAAGCCGGCCGGCTGGAAGCTCGTCCTCATCGACAAGCCGGACGCCACTCAGGCCTATTGGGTGCTCGGTGCTCCGGGCTACGCCGTGGGGGACCCCGTGACCGGACCGGCCGCCGTCATGAATACGCTCTTCGGGGGGCGGTTCACGTCTTGGCTGAGCACCGAACTCCGGATCAAGCGCGGCTTGACCTATGGCGCCGGCTCCAACTTCCAGGGCTGGGCGGCCGGCGGGCTGTTCAACGCCTCGTCCTATACCAAGAACGACAAGATCGGCGAGATGCTCCAGATCGTTTTCGACCTCCTGAAAAAGGCCCGGACGACCGGCTTCGCGCCCGAGGAAGTCGAGAGCTCGCGAAACTATATCCTCGGCCAGTTCCCGCCGACGCTCGAATCCAACGCCAGCAAGGCCGGGACCTATGTCCGGCTGGCGTTCTACAATCTGGGCTTCGACTATTTCGACAAGTATCTGGCCCGGATCCAGGCGATCACGCCGGCCGAGGCCAAGGACGCGGCGGTCCGGCTCATCCCCGACGCCGATTTCGTCCTGGTTGTGGTCGGCAAGGCGGCCGAGATCAAGGCCCAGCTCGACAAGTTCGGGACCTGGACCATCAAGAAGATCACCGACCCGGATTTTTAGGACCATGAATGATGCGGGTCCTGTCACCGAGCGGTGCTGCCCGCATCGGTTCATTACGATTAAGGAGGGAAACATGAAAAAACGACTGTCACTCCTCGCCCTTTTGGCCGTCGCCGTCCTCGCGGTCGGCGCGTCCGTCTGGAGCGGAGGCCCGCAAACCGCGCACCAACCCTGCCCCACGTGCCTCTCCGGGGACCTGCGGAGCGAAGCCTGCACGGTCATCATGGTCGGCCGGGAGGCCTCGACCGACGGCTCCGTGATGACGACCCACACCTGCGACTGCGGCGTGTGCGACTGGACGTTCCGCTACGTGCCCGCGGCCGACCACAAGCCGGAGGACAAGCGGCGGATCTACCACATCGACCAGTTCGGGACGTTCCCGCCCGAGATCGGCCTGAAATGGGAGAAGATCAAGGACCAGTTCTCGGGCCTCGAGATCCCCGAGGCCGCGCACACTTACGGCTACATCCACGGCGATTTCGGCTACATGAACGAGAACCAGGTCTCGATTGGCGAATCCACGATCGGTTGCGTCCGCAAGATCGAGAACCAGACGCCCACCCCCAAGTTCGATATCACGACACTGACGATGGTCGCCATGGAACGGGCCAAGACCGCCCGCGACGCCATCCGGATCATGGGCGAGCTGGCCGAAAAGCACGGCTACGGCTTCACCGACTCCGGGGAGATGCTGGCCGTGGCCGACCCGAAGGAAGTCTGGGTGTTCGAGATCATGCCCATCGGTCCGCTGTGGACCCCGCAGAGCGGCAAGCCCGGCGCGGTCTGGTGCGCGGAGCGCGTCCCCGACGATCACGTCAGCGTCTGCCCCAACGAATCGCGCATCGGCGAAATCGACCTGGCGAACAAGGACTTCTACATGGCCTCGCCGAACGTCATCCAGTTCGCGATCGACCAGAAGCTCTTCGACCCCAAGGCCGGCAAGCCCTTCAACTGGAAGCGGACCTATTCCCCGCAGGACGTCAGCGCCGCCGGCACGAACGGATCCCGCGTCCGGCTCTGGAGGTTTTTCAACCTCGTCGCCTCCTCGAAAAACCTGGGGCCGGAAACGCCCAACATGGACTTCCCCTTCTCGGTGAAGGCCGACAAGAAATTCTCCGTCCAGGACATCATGGACATGACCCGCGACAAGTGCGAAGGCACGGTCTTCGACCCCGCCCGCGGCCTGCAGGGCGGCCCCTTCGCCAACCCCAACTACCTGCCCTACCCCTTCAAGCTCGACGGCAAGACCTACAACACCTCCCGCGTCATCGGCGTCAACCGGGCCGAATACGTGACCGTCACCCAGGCCCGGAGCGGACTGCCCGACGCGGTCGGCGGGATCGTCTGGCTGGCGTTCGGCGCCCAGGACACGTCGTGCTTCATGCCCCTCTACGCTGGGATCACAGAGATCCCCCGCTCCTTCCAGGTCGGCGATCATTGGGAATACAGCCGCGATTCCGCCCGCTGGGCGTTCGACACGGTCGACTTCCACACCCAGGTGGCCTACAACCTGGCCATCCAGGACGTGCGCGAGGCCCAGAAGAAATGGGAACGAACCGCCGTGTCCCGCACCCCGGACGTCGACAAGACGGCGGCCGACCTTTATAAGAAGGACCGGGCGCTCGGCCGGCAGTATCTGACCGATTATTGCCTCAACAACGCCAGCCTGGTGGTCAACGCCTGGTGGGACCTCGGCACCAGGCTCCTCGTCAAGTACAACCACCTCTGGATCTATGAAGAGAAGGGCCGCAAGCGCAATCCCCTGCCCCTGCCCGAATCCTATCTCCGGGCCCTCGTGGAATACAACAAGCTGAAACCCATGGAGGATAAGAAATAACCGACCGTTCCCTCTTCGGCTGGCTGAAGCAGGCGCCGCCCGCGTCCCGCCGCGCCCTGACCGCGGCGGCTCTGGGCTGGATGCTCGACTCGTTCGACGTCATGCTCTATGCCATGGTCCTGGCCCACCTGATGGCCGACCTGGGCATGAGCAAGAGCACGGGCGGGCTGATGAGCTCGCTCACCCTCCTGGCCGCCGCGGCGGGCGGCATCGTCTTCGGCGTCCTCGCCGACCGCCAGGGCCGCACCTGGGCTCTGAGGTCGAGCGTCCTCATCTATTCCGTCTTCACCGCGGCCTGCGGCTTGGCGAGCTCCGTGCCCATGCTGGCCGTCTTCCGGATCTTCCTGGGGTTTGGCATGGGCGGCGAATGGGCGAGCGGCGCGGCGCTCGTCTCCGAGACCTGGCCGGCCGAGCACCGGGGCAAGGCCCTGGGGTTCGTCCAGAGTTTCTGGGCCGTGGGCTACGCGGCCGCGGCGCTCGTCTCGGGCATCGTCCTTCCCCTGGCCGGCTGGCGGGCGGTCTTCTTCGTCGGCGTCCTGCCGGCCTTCCTCGTCTTCTGGGTCCAGAAAAGAGTCGAAGAGCCCGCCCTCTGGCGCGCCCAGATGGCGACCGCGCGCGAGGCCTCCCGGCCGAAGATCAGGTCCCTCATCCGCGGACGGCTCCTGGGCATCACGGCTGCGGTGACGCTCATGAACGCCTTCACCCTCTTCGCCTGGTGGGGCTTCAACACCTGGATCCCCAGTTACCTCTCCCTCGCTCCGGCCCAGGGCGGCATCGGACTCAGCCCGGGGCTCACCTCCACCCTCGTGTTCTTCATGCAGTTCGGGATGTGGCTGGGCTACCTGACCTTCGGCTATTTCAGCGATACGCTCGGCCGGCGGCGGACCTATCTCGCGTTCCTGCTGGCCGCGGCCGTCTTCGTCTTCGCCTACGCCAACGTCCGCGCTCCGCTCGTCCTGTTCTTCCTCGGACCGTTCGTCGCCTTCTTCGGCACGGGCTATTTCTCGGGCTTCGGCGCGCTGACCGCCGAGCTCTATCCCACCCGCATCCGGGCCACCCTCCAGGGGTTCACGTACAACGTCGGCCGCATCGGCTCGGCCGCCGCCCCGCTGGCCATCGGCACCCTGGCCCAGGACCGGGGGTTCGGCCCGGCCTTCCTGCTCGCCTCGGGAGCGTTCGTCGCCGCGGCGGTCATGTGGATCTGGATCCCCGAGACGCGCGGCCGGGCGCTCGAGTAATTGATAGGGGTCAGGTCTTAACTTTTAACATTTTTGGCGAAACCTGGCACTACGGGGTCAGGCCGAGTCAAATTTGTCAAATGTTAAGACCTGACCCCTATCAAAAAATCGAACCGTCTCCTTTTGGCCAATTTCTAGTTGAATTCTCCTCCCCGTTGGTATAAGGAATATCTATTCGACCGGAGAGGAGGATTCAGGACGTGAACCGCAGAAAATTCCTACATCACGGCATCGGCGCGGCGGCCGCTTGGACCCTGGCCGGACCGGGACAAGCTTCGGCTTCCCCCACGGCCTCCGCCCCCCTTTCGCCCGGCAAGAAATTCAAGCTGAAATACGCGCCAAGCATCGGCGAATTCAAGGCCCACGCCAGCGACGATCCGCTCGCCCAGATCGCCTTCGCCGCCAACGAGGGCTTCGGGGCGATGTTCGACAACGGCATCATGAACCGCCCCGCGCCCCAGCAGGAGGCCATCGTCCGGGAGATCGAGAAGCGGGGCATGGTCTTGGGGCCGTTCGTCCTCTACGCCGACTTCGGCAAGAAGAGCTACGTGACCCGGGACAAGGACGTCCGGGAGATGCTGGGCCAGAAGATGAAGGACGGCGTCGCCTGCATGAAACGGACGGGGATCAAGCAGGCCCTGGTCGTCCCGGGCCGCTTTGACGAGAGCCTGGGCTGGGACTACCAGACGGCCAACGTCGTCGAGAACCTCCGGATGGGCATGGAGATCTGCGAGCCGGCGGGGCTCGTCCTCGTCCTCGAGCCGCTCAATCCCAAGAACCACCCCGGCCTGTTCCTGACGAAGATTGGCCAGGCCTACGAAATCTGCCGGGCCGTCAAGAGCCCGAGCTGCAAGATCCTCGACGACCTCTACCACCAACAGATTACGGAAGGAAACCTGATCCCCAACATCGATATGGCCTGGGAGGAGATCGCGGCCTTCCACCTCGGCGACAACCCCGGCCGCAACGAGCCGACCACGGGCGAGATCAACTTCCGGAGCATCTTCAGGCACCTTGCCGGCAAGGGCTATGCGGGCGTCCTGTGCATGGAGCACGGCCACAGCAAGCCGGGCAAGGACGGCGAGCGGGCCGTGATCGACGCCTATCGGGCCTGCGACGATTTCTAAAGACGGAACCAAGGAGGACATCATGACGGATACCCCCGCCAAAAATCATCTCTCGCGGCGCGACTTCCTCAAGACGGCCGGCGCCGCTTCGCTGGCCTCGGCCATCCCCGGAAGCCTCGGTCTCCATGCGGCCGGCTCGGACGCGATCAAGATCGGCGTCATCGGTTGCGGCGGCCGCGGCACGGGCGCGGCCATCGACTGCCTGAACGCCGCGCCCGGCGTCGAGGTCGTGGCCCTGGGCGACCTGCTGATGGAGCGCGTCGAGAGCGCCTACAAGAAAATCAAGGAAGCGCATCCGGACAAAATCAAGGTCCCCCGGGAGCGGATGTTCGCCGGCTTCGACAACCACCTGAAGGTGACCGCCTGCCCGGACGTGAACCTGATCGTCACCGCCGCGCCGCCCGGCTTCCGTCCGATCCACCTCAAGGCCGCGGTCGAGGCGGGCAAGCACGTCTTCATGGAGAAGCCCGCGGCCGTCGACCCCGTCGGCGTGCGCTCCGTCATCGCCTCCTCCGAACTCGCCGCCCGGAAGGGGCTGTCGATCGTCAGCGGCACGCAGCGCCGCCACCAGCAGCGCTATCTCGAGGTCATGAAGCGCATCCACGGCGGGGCCATCGGCGAGATCGTCGGCGGCCAGTGCTATTGGAACCAGGGCGAGCTCTGGGTGATCAAGAAGACGCCGGCCATGTCCGAGATGGAATGGCAGTGCCGGAACTGGCTGTACTTCTCCTGGCTCTCGGGCGACCACATCGTGGAGCAGCACGTCCACAACATCGACGTCATGAACTGGGCCTTCGGCGCGCTGCCGGTCAAGGTCATGGCCATGGGCGGCCGCCAGCAGCGCATCGCCCCGGAATACGGGAACATCTACGACCACTTCGCCGTCGAGTTCGAGTATCCGAACGGGGCGCGGGTCATGAGCTTCTGCCGCCAGATCCCCGGCTGCGCCGACCGCGTCGAGGAGAAGATCGTCGGCGCCAAGGGCACCGCCATGGGCTACGGCGAGATCCACGGCGAGACGTTCTGGAAATTCGAGGGCGACGAGGTCGATCCCTATGTGCAGGAGCACACCGACCTCATCGCCGGCCTCCGGAGCGGCAAGCTGCTCAACGAGGGCCGCCGCGTCGCCGAAAGCACGATGTGCGCCATCATGGGCCGGATGAGCGCCTACACCGGTCGGGCGATCAGCTGGGAATGGGCCATGAACAGTTCCAAGCTCGACCTCACCCCGGCCAAGTTCGAATTCGGCCCGAACCCGGTCGATCCGGTCGCGATGCCGGGCAAAACGCCTCTGATATAATAAATAATGATGGGGATCCGGATCCTCTCCGCCCGATTTTGAATCGAGCCAAGGGGATCCGCGTCTCCCGATCATGAAAGGCAGGTCAACATGGGTCCGAAATCCTCCAAAATCCGCCGTCGCGACTTCCTGAAGACGGTCCCGGCCGCCGTGGCCGGCCTCGTCGGCTTCCCCGCGATCGTCAAGGCCGCCGTGCTCGGCCGGGGCGGGGCCGTCCCGCCGAGCGACAAGATCGTCATGGCCGGCATCGGCTTCGGGATGCAGGGCCCGTCGAACATGCGCGACTTCGTTGACAATGATGAAGTCCGGTGGGTCGCGGTTTGCGACCTGGACAAGGACCACCTCGCCCTGGCCAAGAAGATCGCCGACGACCACTACGGCAATAAGGCCTGCGCCACCTACCACGACTTCCGCGAGCTCTACGCCCGCGGCGACCTCGACGCGGTCTCGATCGCGGTGCCCGACCAGTGGCACGCCATCCTCTCGATCACCGCCGTTCGGGCCGGACTCGACGTCTTCGGCGAGAAGCCCTTCACCCACAGCCTGCTCGAAGGCCGCGCCCTGTGCGACGCGGTCCGCCGCTACGGCCGCGTCTGGCAGACGGGGAGCTGGCAGCGCTCCGTGGACAACTTCCACCGCGCCTGCGAGCTCGTCCGCAACGGCCGGATCGGCAGGATCCTCAAGGTCGAAGTCGGCCTGCCCTCCGGGCACCACGATTTCGCCAAGACCTTCGGCCAGTGGAAGATCGAGCCTCCCCCGCCCGAGCTCGACTACGACTTCTGGGTCGGCCCGGCGCCCTATGTCCCGTACTGCAAGGCGCGCGTCCACATGAACTGGCGCTGGAACATGGACTTCGGCGGCGGCCAGCTCATGGACTGGATCGGCCATCACCTCGACATCGCCCACTGGGGCCTCGGGTTCGACACCACCGGCCCGGTCGAAATATCGGGGACGGGCGAGTTTCCGACAACCGGCATCTACAACAGCCCGACCCGCTACTGGGTCGAGGCGAAATACGCCGACGGCACGCCGATCGTCATCGCCGGCGGCTACGACGAGATCCAGAGCGGCACGAAGTGGATCGGCGAATACGGCTGGATCTGGGTAGACCGGGAAAAATTTGAAACCCAGCCGGCCTACCTCGTCAACGAGATCATCGGCCCGAACGAGATCCGGCTGACCAAGAGCCGGAACCACGCCCGGAACTTCCTGGACTGCGTCCGGAGCCGCGGCCGGGCCATCGCCGACTGCGAGATCGGCCACCGCTCGGCGAGCGTCGGACACCTCGGCGTCATCGCCATCGCCACGGGCCGCAAGATCAAGTGGGACCCGGCGACGGAGACGATCCAAGGCGACGAGGAGGCGACCCGCCTGCTCGGCCGCGCCTATCGGAAGCCGTGGCAGCTGCCGGTCTAAGGGGACGAACATGAGAATACAGATCCGCAAATCCACGGCGGCCGAGGCGGGCGCTTTGGCCCGCACCCCCGCGCCAGCCGGTGCCCCGGGCTTTGCCCGGGGGTCCACTTCCGCCGCGAAGGCTCGTCCCTTGATCCGGATGATCCCCGGACTGCTCCTGGCGCTAGTCGCGCTCTCCCTCGCCCCCGTTCATGCCGGCCAGGCTCCGGCGCCGGCGGCGCCTTCTCTCGAATCAGCCCTCAAAGAGCTCGCGACCTTCGACGGCGGCCTGAATTCCGACGCGTTCTGGAAAGTGAGGACCATCGTCCTGGCCGCGAAAGATGCGCCTGACGCCCGCCGGACCTGCGAGGGTAAGCTCCTGGCCTTCCTCGATACGAAGGCGACGCTCGTCGCCAAGGACGCGGTCTGCCGCATGCTCCGCCTCATCGGCGGTGACGCGTCCGTCCCCGTCCTTCAGAAAATGCTGGCCGCCCCGGATACGACCGACATGGCCCGCTACGCGCTCGAGAAGATTCCCGGCGACGCGGCCGAATCGGCCCTGCTCGACGCCCTGAGAAAAACGAACGGCGCCGTGAGGCTCGGCGTCATCTCGTCGCTCGCGGACCGGAAAAGCGGCAAAGCCGCCGCCGAGCTCGGAAAGCTCGTCCTGGGTCCGAATGCGGACATCGCCACAGCCGCAACGATCGCCCTCGGCCGGATCGGGGGGAAGGAAGCCGCGGACATTCTCGGAAAAGCGCTGGGGGCGGCCGCCCCGGCCTTGAAAGGGACCGCGGCCTCGGCGCTTCTCCTCTGCGCGGACGGTTTCCTGTCGCAGAAGGACCTTCCCGCCGCCGCCGCGATCTACGACCGCATTCTCTCCGAAAAGATGCCGCTCCCGGTCCGGCGGGCCGCGATGCGGGGCAAAATCATCGCCGCGGGCGAACAGGCCTCCAAGCTGATCCTCGCGGCGCTGGCCGGGTCCGACGCCAACCTTCAGCTCCCGGCCATCGGACTGGTCAGAAATAACTTCACGGCCGCCGACATCGGACCGATCTGCGCCGCCCTGCCCACGCTCCCGGCGGCAAACCAGGTGGCGCTTATCGCCGTCCTCTCGGAATACCAGGGGAACGCGATCACGGCGGCCCTGATTCAGGCCGCCAAGGGCGATCGCAAGGAAGTCCGGCTGGCCGCGCTCAGGGCTTTCGAAAAAGCGGGCGATGCCTCGAGCGTCGTCCTGCTGGCTGAAACCGCGGCCTCGGCCCCCCCCGACGAGCGGACCGCGGCCCGGACGAGCCTTTGGGGAATGAAAGGCAAGCCCGTCGACGAGGCCGTCCTCGCCCTTCTGGCCAAGGCGCCGGGTGAAGCCGTCCAGGCCGAGCTCATTCAGAGCGTCGGAGAGCGGCGGATCTTCGCCGAGAAGAGCGTCGTCGCGAAATTCGCAGACGCGCCGTCGGCCAAGATCAGGGAGGCGGCCGTCAAAACCCTCAAGGCGATCGGGACGCCTTCGGACATTCCGGGTCTGCTCAACGTCCTGCTCAAGACGGGCGACGAAGCCGAGCAGATCGGGATCGAGACGGCGATCGCCGGCCTCGCCCTGAAGATCGGCCAACCCGAGGGCCGGGCCAACGCCGTGAAAGACCGGTTGGCCGCGGAAAAGGACGCCGCGAACCGGGCCGTCCTCTGTCGGCTTCTCGGACGGATCGGCGACAACAGCGCCCTGCCCCAGCTACGGCAGGCCCTCGCCGACGGCGATGCGCGGGTCGCGGACGCCGCGGCTCGGGCGTTGGCCGCCTGGCCCACGGCCGCCGCGAAGGACGACGTCCTTATTATCGCCCAGACCTCGAAGAACCCAACCCACCAAGTCCTGGCCCTCCAGGGATACATCCGGCTGACCTTGGCAGAAAAGTACCGGAGGCCCGAGGAGGCCGTCAAGGATCTGAAACAGGCGCTGGACCTTTCCGCCCGGCCCGCAGAGAAGAAACTGGTCCTCGGCGGCCTGCCCGATTTCGCCGGACCCGAGGCGCTCAAGCTCGCGGAATCGCAGCTCGCCGCGGCCGGCGTCCAGGACGAAGCCAAAGCCGCCGTCAAAAAGATCCAGGAGAAGCTGGCGCCGGGCCGCTGATTGTGTCTCCGTTTTTGATTCATTATGATGTAGGCGCTCGAAGACAAGGAGACCGGAGATGATTGAAGGACAGGAGACCCTGACCCGGGTCGCCCGCCTGAAATACGGCATGGTCGGCGGCGGGAAGGGCGCCTTCATCGGCGACGTCCACCGCAAGGCCATCGCCATGGACGGCAAGGCTGAACTCGTCGCGGGCTGCTTTTCCCAATCCCCCAAGACGACGCTCGCCACCGGCGAATCCTGGGGCCTGGACAGGAGCCGGCTGTACGGGACCTACGAGGAGATGATCGGGGCCGAGGCGCGGCGCAAGGATGACCGGCTCGACTTCATCCTCATCGTCACGCCGAACCACACCCATTATCCGATCGCCCGGCTCGCCTTGGAAAAGGGGTTCCACGTCGTCTGCGACAAGCCCCTGACAACGAGCGTCAAGGACGCGGAGAAGCTCGCCGCGCTGGCCGCCAAGAAAGACCGGCTCTTCTGCGTCACCTACGCCTACCGCGGCTACCCGATCGTCTTCCACATGCGGGAGATGATCGCGAACGGCGAGCTGGGCGACATCCGCTTCGTCGCGGCCGAATACCCCCAGGACTGGCTGGCCACGCTCCTCGAAAAGACCGGCCAAAAACAGGCCGCCTGGCGGACCGACCCCAAGCGGGCGGGAATCTCCAACTGCGTCGGCGACATCGGCAGCCACATCGAGAACATGGTGGCTTACCTCACCGGGCTCGAGATCGAATCTCTCTGCGCCCGGCTGGACACGTTCGGCAAGGGCCGCACGCTCGACGACAACGCCTCGATCCTGCTGAACTACAAGGGCGGGGCGAAAGGGCTGTACTGGAGCTCACAGATCGCGGTCGGCTACGACAACGGGTTCCGCGTCCGGATCTTCGGCACCCAGGCCTCGCTCGAATGGGCCCAGGAGGAGTGCAACTACTGCAAGGTCGGCTATATCGACAAGCCGACGGTCCGGCTGTCGCGGGGCCGCGATAAGATGTATCCGCCGGCCCAGGCGCGGTCGCGCATCCCCTCCGGCCATCCCGAAGGCTATTTCGAGGCGTTCGCCAACATCTATTCGACCTATCTCACCGCCCTCGCCAAAAAAAAGGCGGGCAAGAACCTCTCCAAGGACGACCTCGACTTCCCCAACGCCCTGGACGGCCTGCGCGGGGTGCGGTTCATCGAGAAGTGCGTCGAGAGCTCCAAGAAGGGCGCAACCTGGGTGAAAATTTGATTTCCGTTCATTGATCAGGCGCTAAAGGAGTTTCGGATGAACAGACCCATCACGCTTTTCACCGGCCAGTGGGCCGATCTGAGCTTCGAGGAAATCTGCAAGAAGGCGAGCGCCTGGGGTTACGACGGCCTGGAGATCGCCTGCTGGGGCGACCACATAGACGTGCGGAAGGCGGCGACGGACCCCGCCTATGTCCGGAAGAAAAAGCAGATCCTCAAGAAATACAAGCTCCACTGCTGGGCGCTCGGCGCCCACCTCGCCGGCCAATGCGTCGGCGACGATTGGGACGAGCGACTCGACGCGTTCGCCCCCGCCTCGGTCAAAGGCAAACCCGAAAAGCTCCGCGCCTGGGCCGTCGACGAAATGAAAGCCGCCGCCCGCGCGGCCCAGGCCATGGGCTGCTACGTCGTGAACGGGTTCATGGGCTCGCCCATCTGGAAGTCCGTCTACTCCTTCCCGGCGACCACGGAAAAGATGGTCGAGGCCGGCTTCGACAAGATCCTCGCCCTCTGGACGCCGATCCTGGACACGTTCGATGCGGCCGGCGTGAAATTCGCCCTCGAGGTCCACCCGACCGAGATCGCCTTCGACTTCCACACCGCAGCGCGCCTTCTCGACAAATTCAAGAAACGGCCGGCGCTCGGCTTCAATTTCGACCCGAGCCATCTCGTCTGGCAGGGCATAGAGCCCCACCTCTTCATCCGCGCGTTCGCCGACCGGATCTACCATGTCCATATGAAAGACGCCGCCGTCACCCTCGACGGCAAGTCCGGCATCCTCGGCTCGCACCTCCCCTTCGGCGACGACCGGCGCGGCTGGAACTTCCGGTCGCTCGGCCACGGCGACGTGGACTTCGACGCCATCATCCGCGAGCTCAACGCCATCGGATACAACGGCCCCCTCTCGGTCGAATGGGAGGACAACGGCATGGACCGCGAGTTCGGAGCCGAGGAATCGCTCGACTTCGTGCGCGGGATCAACTTCGCTCCGTCTTCGGTCAAATTCGACAGGAACATGAAGAAATGAAAGATCATAAGAGCCCGGACCATTCCCTCTCCCGCCGCGGGTTCATCAAGACCACGGCGGCGGCCGCGGCCGGACTGGCCATCGCCGGCGGCGCGTCCGCCGGCCAAGGACCAGCCGGCCAAAGGCCGGCTGGTCCGGCCGGGCAAACGCCGCCCGCGGGCGCGCCCCTTCCCGCCGCCAAACCGTCGCCCGACGACCTCCGCGTGGCGATCATCGGCGCCGGCGAGCAGGGCCGCGTCCTCCTCGAGTCCTGCCTCCGCATTCCCGGGATCCGGATCGCGGCCGTCTGCGACATCTGGGAATACAGCCGCCAGTACGCGAGCGGATACGTCCGCAAGTACGGCCACAACCCCGCGATCTACGATGATTACCGGGACCTGCTGGCCAAGGAAAAAAGCCTGGCGGCGCTGATCGTCGCCACGCCCGATTGGATGCACGCCGAACAGGCCAACGCCGGCCTCGAGGCCGGGCTCCACGTCTATTGCGAAAAGGAGATGTCCAACTCGCTCGAGAAGGCCCGGTCCATGGTCGAGACGCAGCGGCGGACCGGGAAGCTCCTCCAGATCGGGCACCAGCGCCGCAGCAACCCGCGCTACATCCACGCCATCGACCGGCTCATCCGGGGCAAGAAACTCCTCGGCCGGGTGAACATCGCCTACGCCCAGTGGAACCGGTCCAAGGCCGACATGCTCGGCTGGCCCAAGAACTACGCGATCCCCCAGGACAAGCTCCAGAAATACGGCTACGACTCCATGGTCGATTTCCGGAACTGGCGCTGGTACCGCCGCTTCGGCGGCGGACCGATCGTCGATTTGGGATCGCACCAGATCGACCTCTTCGGCTGGGTCTTCGGCGTGAACCCGTCGACCGTCGTGGCGAGCGGCGGCGTCGATTACTACAAGAACCGCGAGTGGTACGACAACGTCATGGCCATTTTCGAGTTCGAGACCGCCGAAGGAACGGCCCGCGCTTTCTACCAGGTCCAGACGACGACCAAGAACGGCGGATTCTACGAGACGTTCATGGGCGACGACGGCGCGCTCCAGATCTCCGAGGTCCCGACGCGCGGCAACTGGGCGATGCGCGAAGCGCACGCCCCGGAGTGGGACTCGCTCGTCAAGGACGGCCTGCTCCAGTCCGAGGCGCCGGCCATCCAGAAGATCGACACCCGCAATATCTTCGTCGACGTCCGGGTGACCGCCGAGGCCGGCCGCTGGCCGATCCCCGTGGACCTGGCCAAGCCCGCCCACCAGCCGCACCTCGAGAACTTCTTCAATGCGATCCGGCTCGGGACGCCGCTCAGCTGCCCCGCCGCTCTGGCCTACGAAAGCGCGGTCGCGGTCCTCAAAGTCAACGAGGCGGTCCACAGCCGCGGCCTCATCCGGTTCCGGCCCGAGCAGTTTAAAGCATGAAGACGATGCATCGTCATTACGAGCGTAGCGAAGCAATCGCAGGCGGCCCGAGACAAACCCGCGCGGTTGCCGCGTCGGTCCGCAAGAGCGGCCCTCCTCGCAACGACGTTCTCTGTCATCGCGAGGTCCTCACCACGGCGAAAGCCGTGGCGAGGGCCGTGGCGACCCCCTCTCACAGCAGGAAGTTCGTGGCGGCCACGTTTTTGGCCGCCTGCCTAATGATCGGCGCCAACCTGGCCGCCGGGAAATCCTCCAACCCCCAAAAATGGGACGGGAGCCGAATCTCGCCCGTCCACCAGATCCCGCTCAAGGACGAATTCAACCAGCCCATCGTCCCGACGGAGTCGAATCCGCTGCCGTTCTCGGCGCGCTATACCTGCGCGCCCTGCCACGACTACGGCGTCATCCGCCAAGGCCTGCACTTCGCCGCGAACTCGCCGACCATGGCCGCCCGGCCGGGCGAGCCCTGGATCTGGGTGGACGAGCGCACGGGCACGCAGATCCCGCTGTCCACGCATCCCTGGAAGGGCGTCTGGGAGCCGGCCCGGCTCGGCCTTTCGGACTGGGACCTCACCCTCCTCTTCGGCCGCCACATGCCCGGCGGCGGGGCCGGCGAACCCGGCGACAAGGACGTGACCCCCGAATCGCGCTGGAGCGTTTCGGGCAAGCTCGAGATCAACTGCCTCGGCTGCCACAACGCCTCGCGGCGGCAGAACCCCAGCGAATGGGTCAAGCAGGTCCTCCGCCAGAACTTCCGCTGGGCGGCGACCGCCGCGGTCGGCCTGGGCGAGGTCGGAGGCATCTCCTCCCGGCTCCGGCCGACCTGGGACATCTTCGACGGCCCGAACCCCGACGACAGCGAATGGGCCGTGGCGCCGTCGGTGAAATACGACCGGACGCAGTTCGATTCCAAGCACCGCGCCTTCCTCGACCTCGCCTACAAGCCGGACGACGCCCGGTGCCTGGCCTGCCACTCGACCGCGCCCGAGCGCATGCGCAAGTTCGACTTCGAGGAGGACGTCCATACCGCGGCCGGGATCAAGTGCGTGAGCTGTCACCGCCATGACGTGACGCACGCCATGGTCCGCGGCTACGAAGGCGAGGCCCAGGACAACCCCGCCCTCCCCTCGGAGGACTTCACCTGCAAGGCCTGCCACCTGGGCGACGTCTCGAGCGCGGGCGAAAAGATCGCGCCGGGACGGCTCGGCGCGCCCTACCCCTTGCACAAGGGCTTTCCCGCCGTCCATTTCGACCGGCTGGCCTGCACGGTCTGCCATTCGGGACCGATGCCGTCCAAGGACGCGACCCAAGTCCGGACCTCGCGGGCGAACCGCCTGGGCGTCTTCGGCGTGGCCAACTGGGCCACGGCCCTGCCCGCGATCCAAGAGCCCGTCTACATCCGGGACAAGAACAAAAAGCTCGTCCCGAACCGCCTGATGTGGCCCGCCTTCTGGGGCGAGGCCAAGGAGGGCCGGATCGCGCCTCTCCCGCCCGACAAGGTCCTCGCCGCGGCGGGCGACATCCTGTTCCCGGAGAAGGCCGCAACGCGGGTCCTGTCGGCGCTCTTCAACGTCGCTGATCTCGACGGAACGCCCGTGCTCGTGATGGGCGCCTCGGCCTACGAAATGAACGTGGACGGCGGTCTCGCGGTCTCGCCCTTCGACGGCGAGAATCCGGACGGCCGGCCGGCCTGGGCGGTCAGGAAGGACGGCAAGTTCATGCCCCTCGTCCCCGCCTTCGATCCGGCGAATGCCGAGACGTCCGCCGATCCCGAGGCGCGCATCCAGAAAATTCTCGAAGCCCTGAACACGGCCGAGGGAGCGCCCGAAAGAGCGGCGCTCGCCTATCGGGATTATCTCTACCAGCTGATCGACGGGGCCCTCGACAAATCGGAAAAGAAGGATCCCGCCGCCGGCCGGCCGCTCTTCGGCTGGCTCAAGGACGGCCGACTCCTGCCCTTCGTCCCCGAAGCCGAAGCCCGGGCGATCGCCGCCCTGACCGGCACGGACCGGACTCTCACGGAGGCGCAAGTCGCCGAGGTCCTGAAAGCCCTCGGCCCGGCCGACCACGTCTACATCTCGGGCGGGGTGCTCTTCCGTATTAACGCGAAGGGCGCGCTCGCGTCGGAGACCGGCGACGCGGCGGCGCCCGTCGCCTGGCCGCTGGCCCACCAGGTCCGGCCGGCGCGCCAAGCCCTGGGGGTCAACGGCTGCACCGACTGCCACAGCGCGGGATCGGACTTCTTCTTCGGCCGCGTCCGGGGCGCGGGGCCGCTCAAGACCGAGACGGTCACGATCCGGGCGGCTTCGTCGTACATGGGCTTGGTGAAACCCTACCAATTCCTCTTCGGGCTGTCGTTTACCGCGCGCCCCGCGTTCAAATGGTTCCTCGGGATCTGCGCCGCCCTCATCGGCGCGCTTCTGCTGATCGTCGGCCTCGTCGCCCTCGGCCGGTTCGCCGGCTTGATCGAGAAGAGGAGCTAGGACGTCATGCTGTTCACCATCATCACCGTTCTCGCGCTCGCGGGCGTCCTCGTCCGGCAGACGCGGCTCCGGTTCGCGGCGGCGAACGCGCGCGCGGGAAAAAGCCCGGAGGCGGCGCCGGGGGCCGGTTACGGCAAGTGGCTCGGCAGCCGGACGAAATCGGCTTTTACGAAGACGACTTGCCGGAAAGCGTGGGCCGTGCTGTCAGATTGGGCCGAGACCCACTATCCCAGCTGGACGAAATGGATCTTCGCCGGATTCGGTCTGAGCCTTGTCTATCTGGCCGCGAGCGGACTCTTTTATGCGATTTTCATCCCCCGGGGCATGTCGGGCCTTCCCCTGCTCGGTCACATGGGCTTCGGCGGGCTGTTCGCCCTGACCCTGGCCGCCCTCCTGCTGTGGCGCGGCCGGGCTTATGTGCCGGACAAAGGCGAATCCGAAGTCTTTGAGGACTTCGCCTACCCCCTCTTCACGAACCTGTCCAAATCGCTCCTGCGAAAGATCCTCTTTTGGGTCCTGACCTTCTTCGGTTTCGTCCTGATCGCGACCGCCCTCGGGTCCATGCTGCCGCTCTTCGTCTTCGACGCCCAGCGCGCGTTCATCGGCGTCCATCGCTACGCGGCCCTGGGCCTCGTCCTGACCGCGATCGTGTTCGTCGACATCACGTTCGTTCCATCCCCGAAAGCATGACGCTCCCCTCCGTCCGCCGGTTCTCGCACCAGGCGATGGGGACGTATTTCGAGATCTTCATCGCCGGCGAGGACGAATCCTACGCCGGCCAGGCCGCGCGGGCGGCCTTCCGCGAAATCGACCGGCTCGAGGGGCAGTTCAGCCGCTTCGACCCCGCGAGCGAGATCAGCCGGCTCAGCCGGCTCGACCCCGGAGAACGCCTGCCGATCGGCTTCGAAACGTTCGAATGCCTCACCCTCGCCGAATCCATCCGCGGCGAAACGAACGGCGCCTTCGACGTCAATTGGAAGCGCGCCTCGGGCGCCGCCTCGCCTCTCGAGCTCCACCGTACGGCCGCGGGGTTCGAGGCTCGAGTCCTCGATTCGGGCGATAAGATCCTCCGCCCCCTGGACCTCGACCTCGGCGCGATCGGAAAGGGCTATGCCCTCGACCGGGCTCTCGAAGTCCTCAAAGAATGGAGCATCTCCGACGCCCTCGTTCACGGCGGGACGAGCACGGCCATCGGGATCGGATCTCCGTCGGGTGCGCCCGATGCGGCGCTCCCGCCGGGCGAACGCTGCGCATCGCCTGCCGGCTGGCCCGTGGGCGTGGGAGGCGGTTGGCCCTGCGAAAGCGCGCCGCGCGAAATCCTCCTGACGGGCGGCCGGGCGCTCAGCGGCTCGGGAACCGAAGTCAAGGGCCGGCACATCCTCGACCCGCGCACGGGAGCGCCGGCGGCCGGGCATCTCGCCGCCTGGGCCCTGCATGTGTCGGCCGCGGCGGCGGACGCGCTTTCCACGGCGTTCATGGTGATGGACACCGTCGCCGTCGAGGATTACTGCCGCCGCCATCCCGACGTCTGGGCCCTCATCATCAAGGCCTACGGCGACGGCCGGACGTTCGGCCCGCCGCCCCCCTCTCCCCCTTGTCAGAACGCCGGGCAATCGATATATTAGAGGGGCTCCATGGCTGATCGGCAACCCAACACTGAAGGAGTTTGTCATGGTCAAGAGAGTTTTGTTCTGCGCCGTCGCGCTCCAGATTCTGATCCTGGCGGTCGCGAGCGTCCCCGCGCATTCGCAATCCCAGGACCCCAATAAGGAGGCGCTGAAGCTCCAGCTCCCCAAGCCGATGTTCATCGGTACGCCCCGCAACATCCGCACCCTGAACCTCGAGGCTGTCACGGGCAAGCCCCGCGGGCCGTTCTTCGTCCCGAAGGGGACGAAGCTTCTGTCGGCCGGGAAGCCTGTGAGCTCGAGCGACATGCAGCCCGTGATCGGCGAGCTGAAGTTCATCACCGACGGCGAGAAGTCGGGCGAGGACGGCTATTTCGTCGAGTTCGGGCCCGGCAAACAGTGGGTCCAGATCGACCTCCAGAATGAGTTCTCCCTGGCCGCCATCCTCGTCTGGCATTACCATGCCCAGGCGCGCGTCTACCGCGACATCGTCGTCCAGGTCTCCGACGACAAGGATTTCGTCACCAGCGTGACGACGGTCTTCAACAACGACCACGACAACACCGCCGGCCTCGGCCTCGGCAAGGACAAGGAATACATCGAAACCAACGAGGGCAGGCTCTTCGACTCCAAGGGGATCAAAGCCCGCTACATCCGACTCACCAGCGGCGGCAACACCTCGAACGACATGAACCACTACGTCGAAGTGGAGGTCTACGGCGCGCCGGCCAAATGAGCAAAGCGGCCTTTCGCGGGCTCGTCCCACTCGTCGTCCTGGGCGCCCTCCTCTTCCGGCTGCCCGGCCTGGGCCTCCGGCCCATGCACCACGACGAGGCCAACCAGGCGATGAAATTCGGCCGGCTCCTCGAAACAGGCGAGTACCGCTATGACCCGGCGGACCACCACGGCCCGTCGCTGTATTATCTGACCTGGGTTCTGGCTAAGGTCCTCGGACGGACGACCACGGCCTCCCTCGACGAGGCGATGCTCCGCCTGCTGCCGGCCCTCTTCGGGGCGGGGACCGTCGTCCTGCTGCTCCTCTTCGCCGGCGCCATCGGACGGACGGCCGCCCTGGCCGCGGGCCTGCTGGCAGCGCTCTCGCCGGCGTTCACGTATTACAGCCGGTTCTACATCCAGGAGACGATCTTCGTCTTCTTCATCGCCGCCTTCGTGCTGGCCCTCTGGAAATATCGGGAGCGGCCGACGGGAGCCCGGGCCGCGGCGGCCGGCGTCGCGGCGGGCCTGATGTTCGCCACCAAGGAAACCTCGGTCATTATCTTCGCCGCCGTCGGCGCGGCCGTGCTGATAGCGCGGGGTCTGATCAAGAAGCGGGCCGGTACGTCCCCCGCCGATCGCAGGGCCCAACCGCTCCGCGACCTCGCCCTGGGTCTCGGCCTGGCCGCCCTCACCGCGGCCGTCCTGTTCTCGTCTTTTTTCAGCCAGCCGCGAGGGATCCTCGATTCAGTCCTCGCGTTTCGGAACTACCTCCTGAAAAGCGGCGACCCGGGCTTCCATGCCCATCCGGCCGGATATTACCTCGGCTTGCTGACCTATTCGCGGAACGGCGGCCTCGTTTGGAGCGAATCGCTCGTCCTGGCTCTCGCCTGCCTCGGGCTCATCGCCACGATCCGGAAACGGGAGGAGTTCCCCGTCGCGGCGGCCCTGGCTTCGCTCTTCGCGGCGGCGGCATTCTCCCTCCTGGCCTATAAAACGCCCTGGAACATGCTGCCCTTCTATCTCGGATTCGTCGTTCTGGCCGGCCTCGGGACGGATTTTCTCTTCCGGTCGCTCCGGAAAACGCCCTTCAGGATCGTCGCCGGGTTTCTTCTCGGCGCGGGCCTGCTCCATCTCGCCTGGCAGAGCGGCCAGGCGAATTTCCGGTATCCCGCCGACCCGCGCAATCCCTACGTCTACGCCCAGACGAGCCCCGATTACCTGAAACTCGTGAAGCGCGTGGACGACATCGCCGCCGTCCTCCCCGATCGGGACAAGTCCCTGATCAAGGTCGTGTGCGGCCCCTCCGAAACCTGGCCCCTCCCCTGGTCGCTCCGCCGCTACGCCAACGTGGGCTACTGGCAGGACGCGGCCGCCGCGGGCGGATTCGAGGACGCGGCCGTCATCATCGCCTCGGAGGAGCAGGCCGCCCGGATCCGGCCTCTGATCGCGGACCGGTACCACGAGGAATTCTACGGCCTGCGGCCGGACGTCCTCTTGGCCCTCTTCATCCGGAACGAAGCCTGGGAGCGGTTCCTGAACGAGCGGAGGCGCTGATGGATCTCTCGATCGTCATTCCGGCCCTGAACGAGGAGAAGAAGATCGCCCCCGACATCACGACCGCGGCCTTCTTCTTCGGCGAGGCCGGCCTGAAGGGCGAAGTCATCGTCGTCGACGACGGCAGCTCCGACCGCACGTTCCACAACGCCCTGACGGCCATGGTCCCCGAGGCCGTCAGGCGCCGGGTCGTCCGCCTCGACCGGAACGCCGGCAAGGGGGCGGCGGTCAAGGCCGGCGTCCGCGAGACCACGGGCGAAGTCGTCCTCTACGCCGACAGCGGGACGTGCATCCCCTATGAGGACGCCCTGCCGGCCTACGCCCGCATCCGCGCCGGGGAGGTCGACATCGCCTTCGCCTCCCGGACCCACCCGGAGTCCGTCATCTGCCATAACCGGCCCCTGTCCCGGCGGATCATCTCCCGCCTTTTCCGCCTTGGCGCGCGCCTCATCACCGGCCTACCGAAAGACATCGGCGATTCGCAGTGCGGCTTCAAGCTCTACCGGGGCGACCTCGCCCGGGAGCTCTTCGCCGGGCTCGAGACGCCGGGGTTCGCCTTCGAGCTCGAGCTCCTTGTGAAGGCGAAACGGCGGGGCCTGCGGATCGAGGAGTTCCCCATCCACTGGAGCTGCGACCTAGACACGCGCCTGCACCCTTCCCGACAGTCCCTGGCCGTTTGGAAGGAGCTGTGGCGGGTGCGGAAGATCCTGCGCCTCGACGCGGGGGACCTGAAGACCGGAAATCCATTATAAGGAGCACATCACCATGGCCATCGACACTCTCGATAAGATCCTGAACACCCTCACGGGTGCTGTCGTCCGGAAAGGCGATCGGATCGTCGTCCTCGACGCAACCCGCCTTCCCGGACACATGGACGGGCTGATCTTCGAGGCCGTCTTCGGCGAGGCCGAATCCAAAGCCGCGGCCCGCTGGGTGATCTGGGAGACGGCCCAGGCGCTGGGCATCCGGCCCGCCTCGATCCACGCCTTTTACAAGGCGATGGGCCGGGGCGAGGTCCCCGGCCGGTTCACCGTCCCGGCCATGAACCTCCGAATGATGGCCTATGATTCGGCGCGCGCCGTCTTCCGCGCCGCCCGCAAGATCGACGCCGGGGCGTTGATCTTCGAGATCGCCCGGAGCGAGATCGGCTACACCGACCAGCGGCCGGCCGAGTATGTGACCGCGGTCCTGGCCGCCGCGATCCGCGAAGGCCATCGCGGCCCGGTTTTCATCCAAGGCGACCACTTCCAGACGTCGGGCAAGAAATACGCTTCCGCGCCGGAAGCCGAGCTCCAGGCCATCCGCGATCTGATCCTCGAAGCCGTCGCGGCGGGGTTCTACAACATCGACATCGATACCTCGACCCTCGTCGACCTCGCCCAGCCCACGCTCGACGCCCAGCAGAAGCTGAACTACGAGCTGTGCGCCGATTTCACGGCGTTCATCCGGAGCCGGGAGCCGGTGGGCGTCACGATCTCGGTCGGCGGGGAGATCGGCGAGGTGGGGCAGAAAAACAGCACCCGGGAGGACCTGGACGCCTTCATGCGGGGCTATAACGCCCGGATCGGCGGGGCGGCCGGGATCGCCAAGATCAGCATCCAGACGGGGACGAGCCACGGCGGGGTCGTCCTGCCCGACGGCTCGCTCGCCCAGGTGGCCATCGATTTCGAGGTCCTCAAAGCCCTGAGCGAAAAGGCCCGCCGGGAATACGGCATGGGCGGCGCCGTCCAGCACGGGGCGAGCACGCTGCCCGAGTCCGCCTTCCACAAGTTCGTCGAAGCCGGGACGTGCGAGGTCCATCTGGCGACCGCCTTCCAGTCGCTGATCATCGAGCACGAAGCCGTGCCGGAGGCGCTGCGGCGCGACATGGTCGAGTGGCTCAAGACGAACGCGGCCGACGAGCGGAAGCCCAAGGACACTGACGCCCAGTTCTTCTACAAGGCGCGCAAGAAGGCGGTCGGCCCCTTCAAGAAAAGGTTCTGGACGCTCCCGGCCGACGCCCGGGCCGCGATCGGGGCGAGCCTCGAGAAAGTGTTCGGCTTCCTCTTCGGCCAGCTCGGGATCGCCGGGACGGCCGACGCCGTTAGGAAAATCGTGACCGCGCCGGAGATCCACCGGCCGCTGCCGGACGGCGGGGTGAAGAGCGTCAAGGGCGAAAACGTCGACGGCCTGGCCGACTGAGCCGCCGACAGGACCCTGCGGGCCCCCCGATTTCCTCGCCGGCGATGGCGATGGCGTCTCCGGTTTCGCTTGTTATGTTTACTTCTTGTAAACAGGAACGACCGCCGGATCGCTCCCGCCGACCCGGGCGGCCCAAAGCAGGCCGCGTTTGACGATCTCCCGGGCCTGGGGCACGTCGAAGTCCTTGGCCACGTGGCCTAGCGAGGTATAGAAGACGCGGCCGTTGCCGTAGAGCTTCTTCCAGACGACGGGCATGACGATGCCCTTGGTCCAGGGCGCGTACTGGCCCGAAAACGTCGTCGTGGCCAGGACCTCGTTGCCGGGATCGACCAGCATGAAGTACTGCTCGCTGTGCATCTTGAAGTCGCCCAACCCCTTGGTGATCGGATCGTTGGGATTCGTGACGTTGACCTCGTAGTCGATGACTCCGCCCGGATGAGCGGCCCAGGCGCCGCCGACCATGAATTCATATTCGGTGCTGCTCCGGAACGAATCGGCCAGCCCGCCGTGCCAGCCTGCCAGGCCGACCCCGCCCTTGATAGCGGCTTCCAGGTTCCGCTCCTGCTCGGGCTTGATGGCGCCCTGGGTGAACACCTGGACGATGAGATCGAGCTTCTTCAGCTTCTCCCCGTCGTTGTAGGCGTCCAGGGTGTTCGAGATCTCGACGTCGAAGCCCTGCTCGACGAGCCAGGGAGCGAAGATGTCGACGCACTGCTTGGGCTCATGGCCTTCCCATCCGCCCCAGACGACCAGCGCTTTCTTCTTCCTCGCCGGCGCCTGCCCCTCAGTTCCCGCGGCGCCGAGCCCCGCGACGAAGGCCGCGAGGAGGAGCAAAGCGGCCGCTCCGGCCGCTCTCCCCAAAGTCCGGCGGGCGACCCCGATTCTCACGACAGCTCCCGGACCCAGATGTTCCGATAGCGGACCGGATTACCGTGGTCCTGGAGGCCGATGGGCAGCTTGTCGGCGTGCGCTTTGTAGGGCGGCCGGGCCATGTGGGCCGTTGGCCCGGTAAGCACGTCGTTGTCGTGGACGAGGATCCCGTTGTGAAACACGGTCATCCGCGCCGGCGCGAGGAGCGTCCCGGCCTGGTCGAACCGGGGCCGGTAGAAGACGATGTCGTAGGTCTGCCATT
>JADGNV010000202.1 GCA_017883285.1 Candidatus Aminicenantota bacterium
CGGAATCCGGTCGGTCAGGGACTTGAAAGACCGCGACCCCGAAAAGCTGTATCAGGCCTTGTGCCGGCGTGAGAAGGTGATTATCGACAGGTGCGCGCTCTACGTCTGCCGCTGCGCGGTGTATTACGCTTCGAACAAGAAGCATGCTCCACGGAAGCTTTTGTGGTGGAATTGGAAAGATAAGAAATAAACGCGGCGGCATGCGCGCCCGGCGCGCGGCTTTACAACGGCAGCCAGACGCCGATCCCCCGCTCCTTCGCTCTTCGATGGATCTCGGGTGCCACGGCCATGTCGTCGAGGGCCAAGCCGAGATTCATGGCCATCGTCCGCTCGTCGTCCCGCTCTCGGCCGGGCTTTTTCCCGATGACGATTTCGCCCAGATCGGCGTAAGGTTCGGCCATGCCCTGGAAATACCCCGTGCTTTTCACATAGCTCCATTGGGGAAGGTCATCGGTCGCGAGTTTGTCCATCTCGGCCAGAGCGGCGGGCGTCCAATAGCTGTCATAATCGACGGCGGAGGCGAAGGCGCCCGGCTTGAGCCAGCCCTTGTCCGCGGTCGGGTGGGGATGCTTGAGCAGCGGGCCCGCAGTCACCACAATGTCGCTCTCCCCCATCGCGTCGCGGGGCGATTCGACCCCGACGATCTCGAGTCCGGTTTTCGCCGCCATCTCCTCGACGAAGCGCCGCTGGACCTCCGCCGAAACATCGTAGGCATAGATGCGCTTCAGAGGGAAAACAGCCGCCATGGCCAGGACATGGGACCGCCCCTGCACCCCGCAGGCCAGGATCCCGAGGACCTCGCTCTTCGGCCGGGCCAGATGCTTCGCCGAAAGGGCCGAAGCGGCCGCCGTGCGGTGGGCGGTGATCCAGGTGCAATCCATGACCGCGATGGGGAGCATGGTGACGGGGTCGTTGAGGATGAGAAGACCGGTGATGTAGGGCAGCCCCCGCCCCGAATTCTCGGGCGACCCGCCTACCCACTTGATTCCCGCCGAACCCATCCCGCCGATATAGGCCGGCATGGCGTGGAGAAAAGCGTCCCCGCCGGGATGGAGGCCCGGCTTGGGCGGCATTTCGACCCGGCCTTCCGCTTTTTCCCGAAAGGCCGTCTCGAGGAGGCCGATGATCGCCGGCATGTCCAAGGCGACGCGCTCCACATCGGCCCGGGATAAGTATAAGAGAGTCGAAGATGCCATAGATGTCATATTCTTTTCTGCCTTTCGGTTTTAATGCGGGCGGAGATTTTGAATTATGATCATAAGCACCACAGAAATCAATAAAAGTGCCCTCCGATTTGGCCAAGGGGCGGACAGCTAACTCTAACCTTTTCCCTTGTTTCGATATATAAAGGATATGAAGATCGATGCGAGCTGCGCAGAACTCCCCGGACGGATACTGTTTTCCCGGGACCAAGCGCGGGACATCGGAATTTCCGAATTGAGACGACCACGAGCCGAAGCCATGGGCCAGGGGGAATTCTGGGATCTCCTCGATCCCTGCCGGCGGAAACTCTACAACTTCATCGCCAAATCGCTCGCCTTCTCCCCCGAGGCCGACGACGTCTATCAGGAAACCGTTCTTCGGGCGTTCCAGTATCTCGCCTCGTATCGGCGCGAGGACGATTTCGCCGCCTGGATCTTCGCCATCGCCCACAACGAGATACGGCGCTATCGGAAGAGCGCCCACCGGTTCGTCTCGGGCATCGATCTCGAGAAGGTGGAGGCGGCGCCGCCCTCGCCCGACCGGGAACGGGGCCGGGAGGTCTTTCGCTTCGCGGAGGGTCTGAAGCCCCGCCACAAAGAGGTGTTCTTCCTCTTCTACGACGGCGGCTTCAAGATTTCGGAGATCGCGCGCGTCACCGGCCTTCGCGAAGGCAACGTCAAATTCATTCTGAACCGGGCCCGCACCGCCCTCAAATCGATCCTAGGAGAGTCCCATGAATGACCCGAAGCTGGATGAACGGATCGCCGGGCTCGTCCGGAGCGTGGAGCTCGATGTTCCGGACGGCCTCGACGAGCGGGTGCGGACGGCGGCCCGATCGATTGCGCCGAAGCCCGGCGCGGCGGTTCCCTCGGCGCGCCGGCGGCTCTGGCCGGTCCTGGTCCCGAGCGCCGCGTTCGCCCTCGCCGCCGCCCTGATGATCCTGCCGACGCTGCGGCGGCCGGCAGCAACGCCGATCACCGAGATCCGGACCGAATTCGAGCTCGCCGACAAGAACATCAAGGTCATTTTCTTTCAAAAACCCGATTTCAATTTCCTCAAGGAGAACTGACATGAAAAACACGATGAAATTCGCGGTCGTCCTGCTTCTCGTGGGCCTGATGGGAGCGAGCGGCGCGGCCGCTCTTTTCGCCGGCCAGACGACGACCGTCTCAACCCAGGGCGAGGCCGTAAAGGCCGCCAGCGCGGAGACCGCGCCGCAGACGGCGCAGGAAAAGCAGGAGAGAGAGAAGGCCCAGGCCGAACAGCAAAAAGCCTATCAGGCGGAAGTGGAAAAACGGAAGGCCGAAGCCGAACTCAACACCGCGGTCGTGAAGACCTACGCCTTGAAATTCATCAGCGCTACTGAGCTTATGCGCTCAGCCAAGTTCTACGTTTTGGAATCCACGGGTACTGAAAGTTCCCTCACCGTTAGGATTCAAAAGCGGAACATCGCGGATTTCGAAGCTCTGCTGAAGAAGCTCGATGTCGAAAAAAAGAACGTCCAGTTCCAGGTCTATGCGATTCTCGCCTTGAAAGACGATCCCGTTGAGAATCTCGGGGGCCCGGCAGAGACCAAAGAGATTACGGACAAGGACCTGAAGCGCGTCCTTGACGAGATGAAAGGCATTTGGAATTTCAAGCACTATTGGGTCGACAGCCCCTCGTTCCTCATCGCCAAGGACGGCTCGGGCTCAACGCGCGCCAAGCTGGTCAGCCGCTACGATCTCGAGTTGACCCTTCGCAACGTCCAAATAAGGGGCGACGAGCCGGGCAAAAGGATCATTTCGGTCGGCGAGATCGGGCTGACCCAGAAACGGGGTATAAGCACCGGGGGGGAAAGCTTCGGGGACACCCTGATCGACACGAACGATATCACCCTGAAGGAAAAAGGCTATCTGGTGGTCGGCGTCAGCGGCATGCCGGCTGGTTGGAGGAACGGAGCCCTCATCCTGGTCATCAGCGCCGAAATCAAATAGGAAAAGGGGACCAAAGGGGGACACAAAACCCTGTCCCTGGGTCAAGAGACCGGGACAGGGAATTGTGTCCCCTTCTTCTTTACCGTTTCGTCTGCGGTTGGGGTGGACGCTGCCAGACGACCTTCATGTTGTGCTTGCCCCGGGTCGTGACTTCGGGACGGACGTCGAGCTTGCAGAGGGCGGCCTTGTTGCCGATATCGATCGCGGCGGCGTAAGCCAGTTTCGTCGATTTCAGCAGCTTCTGGTAGTCGATCCTCTCCTCGAGGTCCGTATCCTGATGGTAGTCCTCGGTCGTTCCACTGAAGAGCCACACGGCCGGGATGCCGTAGCGGATGTAGGGATACTGGTCGCTGCGGAAGAAGAACTGGTTGGGCTCGGCGGGGTCGTCGTATTTGTAGTCCAGCTTGAACCCGACGTACTTGGCGTTCATCTCCTGCAGGCTCTTGTCGAACTCCGTGCTGAGTTTGTTCGAGCCGATGAGATAGAGGCCGTTCGGGTCGTTGCGGGAGACCATGTCGAGGTTGATGTTGGCGCTGATCCTCTCCGCCGGCACCGGACAGTGCTGGACGAAATAGTAGGACCCGATGAGGCCCTTTTCCTCGGCCGTGTTCCAAACGAAGATGACCGAACGTTTCGGCCGCTCGACCATCATCGCCTTGGCGATCCCGAACATGGCCACGCCGCCCGAGATGTTGTCGTCGGCGCCCGGGAAGATTCGGCCTTCGCGCATCGGCAGGTGGTCGTGGTGCGAGCTGACGGTCACATATTCGTCTTTTAGCTTCGCATCGCTGCCCGGCAAGTAGGCTACGACATTGAGGGTCTTGGTCGTGCGGACATTGAAGAAGACGGCGATGTCCACGGAAACGCCGGGGAGGGCCTTCGCCGCGAGGGTTTTCTGCTGGGCCGCGGCGTCGAACATCGCCGCGAGCTCGGCGGCCGTTACGCCGAGGAGCGCGGCGCCGGTTTCATGGCGGACGTCAACGGTGTAGAACGGCGCCGCAACAAGTGCGGGCGTTTGCGCAGCAGCCGGCGTCTGGGCCTGTCCTCCCGCGGGCAGAGCGGCCGGCGGCGGCGTCGGATTGGCCGTATCGACGTCCAGGAAACGCGTCCGCTCCGCGAGGTCGAAGACCAGGCCTTTCTTGGCCAGGTTTTCCTCGCGGACGCGGCTGATGACGGTGATCATGCCCGCAACTCCCTTTTCCCGGAGGAGGCGCGTCCGGGCGGCCTGCCCGGCCATGGTCGGCGCCGGGGCGCCGGAAGCCCGGGCAGCGGCGGGATCAGCCGGGGGTGGGGGCGGAACTTCGAGGACGATCGCGAGCTTCCCGCGGAGGTCGATCCCCTCGAGGTCCTCGGCCTTCTGCGCCGTCCCGAGGAACACGAGGTCCGCGGCCAGGGCCCACGGCCCGCCGGTCCGGATGCTTGTGGTGAACGCCTGGGGGAAGAAGAATTTCTGTTCGCCCAAGGCCCCGATAAGGCGCAGATAGGATTTGGCCGGCGACAGGGTCGTGACCTCGACCGGCACTTCCTGGAAATAGGAGCCGCCGGGTATGATGGGTAAGAGGCCGATCTTCTGGGCGACAAGGGCGATATAGCGTGAGGCCACGTCGAGCTCAACCGAAGGCGCGCTCCGGCCCTGGAATTCCCGCGCGGCCAGGAACTGCATGTGGAACTTCATGTCCTCGATCTTGATCGCCCCCAGCCCGCGGGACTGGGCTCCGGCGAACTGAACGGAGAGCGACCCGGTCGTCGCGGACAAGACTGCCGCCAGGACAAGGGAAAACAAACGCCCCTTCGGAATTCGCATGGATGACCCTCCTCAAAAAATACTGGGGATGATGCGGGAGCTTACAACAGCCCCCGGAGTTTTTTCAAGTCGCCCTCGCTCCCGATTTTCCGCTGCAGCGCGGCCGCGAGAAGCTTTTCGATCTCGTCGATTTCCTTGGGCACCGCTTTGGTCAGGACCTCGCAGCCGTTCCGGGTGATGAGGACCGTATCCGCGATCCGGACGCCGAGGTTCTTTTCGGCGATGTAGAGCGCCGGCTCGACGGCGAAGGCCATCCCCTCGCGGAAGGGCTGGCCCTTCGCGCCGACGTCGTGGACCGACAGGCCGACGAAATGGCCCGTGTCGCCCACCAGGCCGCGGCTGTTGAAACCCTTCCGTTTCATGGCCCGGTCCACGGCCCGGGTGATATCCTCTTGCGTGGCGCCGGGCTTGGTGGCCTCGAGACAGGCCTTCTCGACCTCGAGGACGATCTCGTAAATTTCGCGCTGATCCTTCGTGAATTTTCCATTGATCGGCCAGGTCCGGGTGACGGACATCCCCAGGTGGTCGAGGTCCGCTCCGAAATCGACAAGCACCAGGTCGCCGTCCGCGGTCCGGCGCATATTCTTGTCGTAGCGGGGCAAACAGGAATTGGGGCCCGAGGCGACGATCGGCGCAGCCGCCGCGCTCCGCGCGCCGCCCAGGAGGATCGTTTGCAGGGCCACGGCTTCGAGCTCGTATTCGAAGTCGCCGATCCGGCTGGCGATCATGGACTGCCGGACCGCCTCCGCCGAGATCCGGCCGTTGCGCCGGAGGATCGCGATCTCCTCGGCACTCTTGATGAGGCGCAGCGCGTCGAGGTGGGGCGTGACGTCCTTGATCTCGAAGGAGGGATGCCGGTCCTTGAACTGCCGGGCGCGGTAGTCGCCCAGGGAGAGTTGATTATTGTAATGCAGCCGGTCTTTGCGGCCGGCGAACATGGCCATTTCGGTCCGGTCGAAATCCACGGTATCGGCCGGCCCGAGGCGAAGCCAGGTCACGGCAAAGCTCTTCGCGTTCCGGGCGACGAACTCGTCGAAGTAGGACAGGTCGTAGATGTTGGCCAGGCCCAGGTTTTCGCGGGTCCGCGGGTCGCGCAGGATGCTCGCCCCATCCATCATCTCCTCGCGGGTCAGCTGGCGGGGCAGGAAGAGGTGCGCATCGCGCGTCTTGGCGTTCAGGACCAGGACCGCGTTGAGGTCTTCGACCCCGCACAGATAGAAGAAATCGTTGTCCTGGCGGAAATGCGCGCCCGGCTGGGGCAGCGAATCGCCGAAGAGGACGACCATTCCCTCCTTCGTCTTCTCGGCCAGCGCGGCCCGGCGCCGGACGAATTCCTCTTTCGTGTAGCCCGTCCGCTGGGCAAAGGCGGCGGAGGAGAGGGCCGGGGCCAGCAGGGCCAGCATCAGGAGCGGTTTCATCCATCGGCGTGCGCGCATGATAGTCCTCTCGACTCGAAATCCAAAATTCTCGGAACCGGCATTATACGCCGGATAGGGCGGAAAATCCCGCCGTCAACTACGCCGCTCGTCACTCCACGCGCTTGATGATATGCCAGCCATATTTCGATCGCTGAGGATCGTAAACGGCGAGTCCCACTCCGCCGGCGGGCAGGGCGAAGCCCACGTCGCCGAACGCCCGGACCATCCCGGACCGCGCATATTCCTTCTTCTCCTTGTCCGGTGTCGTCCCGAAATTCGACATGCGGTAGACGCCCGGATATTCGTCGTCGGTGTATTTTTTGACGAGGGCGTCGAAGTCCTCCCCTTTCCGGGCCCGTTCGAAGATCTCGGCAGCCAGGGCCTCGGCCTCCGCCGCCGTCCGGGTGACCTTGGGCTCGGGGAGCGAACCCTTGAAGGCGATGAGGATGTGCTGGACCGAGATCCGATCGGTCTCGCCCGGGGCCTTGTGCGGCTGGACGGCCGAGACGAAGTTCTCGACCTCGTCGATCTCCTTCGGGACGCCCTTGGTCAGGACCTCGCAGCCGTCCTTGGTGATGAGGACCGTGTCCTCAATCCGGACGCCGATGTTCTTCTCCGGATAATACAGCGCCGGCTCGATGGCGAAGACCATCCCCTCCTGGAGGGCGGGGACGCGCGGGCCGACGTCGTGGACGCATAGCCCGACGCTGTGGCCGAAACCGCCCCGCTGCCCGCGGCCGTCGAGGCCCTTCTTCTTCAGGGCCTCTTCGACGTATTTCTGGACGTCGGCGTTCGTCACCCCAGGCTTGTAGGCTTCGAGGCAGGCTTTCTCCACTTCGAGAACGATCTGGTAGACCTCGCGCTGCTCGGGCGTGAACTTGCCGTTGACCGGCCACGTCCGGGTGATGTCCATGCAGAGCTGGTCGAGGTCGGCCCCGAAGTCCATGAGCACCAGGTCGCCCGACTCGGTCTTCCGCGAATTCCGATCGTAGTGCATGAAGCACGTGTTCGGGCCCGAGCCGACGATGGGCGCGTAGGCCGCGCCCTTCGCCCCGCCCTTCAGGACGACGGCCATGGCCGCCGACTCGATTTCATATTCGAAGACGCCGGGCCGGCCGGCCAGCATGGCCTGCTTGACCGCCTCGGCCGAGAGGCGGCCGTTCCGGCGCAGAATGGCGATCTCCTCGGGCGTTTTGAGGTAGCGGAGCGTGTCGACGAGCGGCGCGACGTCCTTGATTTCGAAGGACGGATAGCGTTCCCGGAATTTCTGGAGGCGGTGGTTGTCGAGCGAGATCTGGTCGTTGTAGTGGAGCCGGTTCTTGCGGCCGATGAACAAGGCCACTTCGCTTCGGTCGTTATCTACCGCATCGCCCGGCTGCAGCCGCAGCCAGACCGTGGCGACTCCGCGGATGAGGCGGGCGACGAACTCGTCGAAATAGGTCACGTCGTAGATATTGGCCAGGCCGAGCTTATCCTTGCCCTTTTCATCCTTGAGGAGGTTCGGCCCCTCGTACATCTCCTCGCGCGGGGTCTTCCGCGGAAGGAAGAGGCTCGATTCCTTCGTCCGGGCGTTCACGACCAGGACCGCGCCGGCGTCCTCGACCCCGGTGAAATAGAAGAAGTCGTTGTCCTGGCGGAAGTGGGCGGCCGGCGAGGCCTGCACCGCGCCGAAGAGGATGACGAGGCCGTCCTTGGCCTTCTCGGCGAGCGCCGCCCGCCGTTTGACGAATTCGTCCTTGGTATAGCCCGTGCGCTGGGCGAATCCGAGGCTCTGCGCGAGAAGGACGGCGACGGCGACGACGGCGGCGATCTTAGCGATTCGGCGTCCGTTCATGGCGTTCCTCCTTATGGGAGACACAATACCCATTTCCCTATTTCGCTCCCTGAAAAGAGCCTGGAAATAGGGTAATAGGTATTGTGTCTCCGATTATTCAATGCGGCTGATGGAAATGATCTTGACGGGCGGCTTGAGGTTTTGCCCCTCGGCCGGCTGTTTCTGGATCTTCCGCACGACCTCCATGCCGGCCACGACCCGGCCGAAGGCGGCGAAGCCCTGGCCGTCAGCGTTACGCTTGCCGCTGAAATCCAGTTCAGGCTGGTCGTTGATGCAGAAGAAGAAGCTCGAGGTGGCCGTGTCTGGCCCGCTCCGGGCCATGGAAATCACCCCGTCGAGATGCTTGATCCCCGTGACCGAAGTCCGTTCGAGGGAAATGGCCGGATACGACTTGCCGTCCGGAAGCTGCCCGCCTTGGATGACCTCGATTTTCACGGCGTTCGTAGGCTGGTTGTCCAGGGTGACGGTCCGGTGGAAGACCGTGCCGTCGTAGAGCCCGGCGTCCACGTATTTCAGGAAGTTGGCCGCCGTGACCGGGACCTTGTCCTGGCAGATCTCGATCCCGATGTCGCCGAACTCGGTTTTGATCAGGACCTTGGGATTCTGCGCTCCGGACATCGCCGGAAGGACCAGCGCCGCCAGCGCGGCCATTAAGGCCAAAATGAGAAGTTTTTTCATGGCCATTCTATATAACATAGGACCCCGCCCCATTCAAATTCCGTTCGCGTTATGCTCCCCTTATAGGGACGAAAGCGCGGAATTCAATCGATTTTCTTGACATCATTCCCCAGCCGGATATACCATTCTAAGCCCATCCTCAATATAATCTTATCATTACGGGGAGAGTGACATCGGTGAACCATAGCGAAATCGTCAGCTTCATCTGGGGCGTCGCCGACCTCATCCGCGACACATTCAAACGCGGCAAATACCAAGACGTGATCCTCCCCCTGACGGTCCTGCGGCGGCTCGACTGCGTGCTGGCCCCGACCAAAGAGAAGGTTCTCGAAACCCAGCACAAGTTCGCCGGTAAAAAGCTCGAGAACCTCGACCCCCAGCTCCGCAAGGCCGCCGGCTTCGCCTTCTACAATACCTCCCGTTACGATTTCGAAAAGCTCCTGGCCGATGCGCCCCACCTGGCCGCGAACCTGCGCAACTACATCGCCGGTTTCAGCTCGAACATGCGCGAAGTCCTCGAAAAGTTCGATTTCGACAACACCATTTCCAAGCTCGACGAGGCGGGACTCCTCTTCCAGGTGTTGGAGCGCTTCAAAAATGTCGACCTGCACCCGGACAAGGTCGATAACCCGACCATGGGAACGGTCTTCGAAGAGCTGATCCGGAAGTTCAACGAAGCCCTGAACGAGAACCCCGGCGAGCACTTTACCCCGCGCGACGTCGTCCACCTCATGGCGGACCTGCTTCTCTCCGGCGATGAGGACCGAATCCGCCGAAAGGGCGTCGTGATAACCGTCTATGATCCGTGCTGCGGGTCGGGCGGGATGCTGACGATTTCGAAGGATCATATTCTATCCGGCAGGCAGAGAAACGGCGCGCTCATCCGCAAGCCGATCAACCCGGAAGCCGATATCCACCTCTTCGGCCAGGAAGTGAACCCCGAGACGTTCGCCGTCTGCAAGTCCGACCTTTTCATGAAATCGTTCGACGGGCACGACGCCGAAAACATCTCATTCGGGAGCACCCTCTCGAACGACCGCCACACCGGCCGCTCCTTCGATTACTTGATCACGAACCCGCCCTACGGCAAGGATTGGAAGCGCGACGAGGATGCCGTCGTCACCGAGCACGAGCGGGGCATGTCCAGCCGTTTCGGGCCCGGCCTGCCGCGCATCAGCGACGGCCAGCTTCTTTTCCTCCTCCACATGCTGGCCCACTTGAAGGAGCCCGAGGATGGCGGCTCGCGCCTGGCCATCATCATGAACGGCTCGCCTCTCTTCACCGGCGACGCTGGGAGCGGCGAGAGTGAGATCCGCCGGTTCGTCCTGGAGAACGACTTGCTCGAGGCCCTGATCGCGGTCCCGGAACAGCTTTTCTACAACACCGGAATTGCCACCTACATTTGGGTGCTCACCAATCGTAAAGCCCCGAAACGCAGGGGCAAAGTCCAGCTCATCGACGCCACGTCCTTCTGGGTGCCGATGCGAAAAAGCCTGGGCGATAAGCGCCGCGAAATTCCGGCGGAGAAAGCCGGCGAGATCATGCGGCTGCTGCAGTCATTCGAAGACGGCGAATTCGTTAAAATCTATCCGACGACGCGTTTCGGTTTCCGGAAGATCACGGTCGAGCGACCGCTCAAACTCAATTTCCAGGCAAGCCCCGAACGAATCACCCGGCTCGAGGAGGAGAGAGCTTTTCAGAATCTGGCCCAGTCGAAAAAGAAGGGCGCAGCCGCGGCCAAGGAACAGGCCGAGGGAAGAGCGTTACAAGACGCAATTCGGAGCCTTTTGCGGTCGCTTCCGGATACACTATTCAAGGATAGAAAAGAATTCGAGGAAGGTCTGGAAAAGGCCGCCCGGAAAAGCGGCCTCAAGCTCCCCGCCCCAGGCATAAAAGCGATTCTTTCAGCTCTCTCCGAGCGCGATGAAACCGCCGCGGTTTGCGTTGACAAGGACGGAAATCCTGAGCCGGATCCCGAGCTCCGCGATACCGAAAGCGTTCCACTTGTGGACGGAAACGACCCGCCCGACGCGGATGGCGTGCCCGTCAGTGTTCGGACTTTCTTTAAGCGTGAAGTGCAGCCCCACGTCCCTGAAGCCTGGATCGATACGGCAAAGCGCGATGAAAAAGATGGCCGGGTCGGTATCATCGGTTACGAAATCAACTTCAACCGCTATTTTTATAAATACACCCCGCCCCGCCCACTCGAAGAAATCGAAGGGGAAATTCGTGTAATTGAAAAGGATATCATGCGGATGCTGGCGGATATAACGAGAAATAAGGGTGCCTGAAATGAATTCCAATCAAGATATTTATTACGAGAACCTTCCGACGATCAACCGCAACATCTTTGTGGCCGAGCCGACAGAGGTTTTTTTGGAATGGGCGAAAAATAATCCCGATACCGATCTGAAATTGACGATGGATGAGCTGCTCTCGGATTCCACGGCCTATCTGATTCCCGAGCAAGAAGATAATGCGCAATCCTGGCTAAGAAGAAATTTTAAGACGATATTCGAGATTGAGCTCGATGGCTGGTGCACGGATCCCTCTCGCTGGCCGGCTGATCGCTCATATAAAGAATTCAAGAAATATTTTCGCATGCATTTCTGTTCGTCTGTCATAGATTTGGCGAAGGGAGAGATCGAGAGGGAATACATATAGCATGAGCGAGGCAATAAATTCTCCCGAGGCTGAACGCCGTCGGTTTCGCCCCTACCCAAAATATAAGGATTCCGGCGTCGAGTGGATTGACAATATTCCAAGCGTCTGGAGTGTTTGTCCTCTTTTTACTGTTGCACGAGAAAGAGAGGAAAAAAATTATGGGAATCTTGTACAAAATGTTTTATCTCTTAGCTATGGGAATATTATTGACCGAGATGTTACTGATAACTTTGGCTTATTGCCGGAGTCATTCGAGACATATCAGATCATTCATGAGGGTAATATCATACTGAGGTTGACAGACCTTCAAAACGATAAGCGAAGTTTAAGAGTTGGGTTAGTAAATCATCCAGGCATCATCACCTCTGCCTACATTTGTCTTGAGTTATTTCGTGATATCGAATCTTCCTATGGTTACTATCTGCTACATGCTTACGACATAACAAAAGTCTTTTATAGCTTCGGCGGTGGCGTCAGACAGACAATGAAGTTTGAAGACCTCAAATGGCTGCCGATTCTGAAGCCATCTCACGATGAGCAGCGCACTATTGCCGCCTTCCTCGACCGCGAGACGGCAAAAATCGATGCGCTTATTGAGAAGAAGAAGCGGCTGATCGATTTGCTTCAAGAAAAGCGCGCGGCCCTCATCACCCAGGCCGTCACCAAAGGCTTCGACCCCAACGTCCCCATGAAAGACTCCGGCATCGAATGGCTTGGCCAAATCCCCGCTCATTGGGAAGTGAAGCCCCTTACGAAGTATACTGTCGAGAGGTCAGATTATCGGGGTAAGACACCAGAAAAAGTCATTTCAGGTGTCTTTCTGGTAACAGCTCGAAACGTGAGAATGGGACTAATCGACTATGACTGTTCCCAAGAGTTCATCGCTAGGGACGAATATGACAAAATCATGAGGCGGGGACTTCCCAATAAAGGCGACATTCTCTTTACTACCGAGGCCCCTCTTGGAAATGTCGCCATAATAGATCGCGAAGACATCGCGCTAGCGCAACGGATCATACGATTTCGAATGAACGCCAAACACTTTGATAGTCGTTTTACCCTTTACGCGATGATGTCCGGTTTCTTCCAAGCGCAGCTCATAAGTCTGTCAACAGGATCGACTGCTGAAGGGATCAAGGCAAGTAAGTTGCCGATGCTGCGTCTATGTGCTCCACCATGCCTTGTTGAGCAGAGCGGAATCGTCTCTTATTTAGATCGGGAAACCTCCAAGATCGACATGTTAGTGGCGAAAATTAGCAAGGCCATTGACCGCCTCAAGGAATACCGCACCGCCCTAATTTTCGCCGCGGTGACAGGCAAAATCGACGTCAGGGACAACTGATTATTCCGCTATTTATTCAAGGAAAACGCGAGAAGGATATCGACAGGCGCCTCTGGCCGATAGGCAATTTGACAAAACCTCGGTAATTATTCACATTTGCCGAGGAATTGCACTTGATTGCAGGTTGTTGTTAATAAATATTATGGCTTGAACTTCCTTCTAAAAGATGTTACATTTAATCGGCACTTGTTGATAATTGTTGATTTTAAGCAACATTAGGGGACCGGACCGTGACTCAAGAAGAAAAAATCCTGGAACTTCTAAAAAGCAGCGCCTTTCTTCGCCCTCGTGAACTGAAGGAGCATGGTCTGTCTAGGACGTCGCTGAGCCGGCTTTGTCTGAAAGGACACGTCGTCCGAATCGATCGCGGTCTCTATATGAAACCGGGAGAGGTTGATTCGGAACATTTCAGCCTCCTGGAGGTGACAAAAAAGATCCCCAGCGCAGTCATATGCCTTCTATCCGCCCTCTCCTTTCATGGGATCGGGACTCAGAATCCTTTTCAGGTCTGGATCGCAATTGACCGAAAATCCGCGAAACCTCGAATAAAGAATCCGGGACTGAGAATCTTTCGATACTCTGAGGCGTCCCTTCATTTTGGAGTGGAGCAACACGACATCCTGGGGATTGTTATCAAAGTAACCGACCCCGCAAAAACGGTCGCCGATTGTTTCAAATACAGGAATAAGATCGGACTGGACGTAGCGATCGAAGCGTTGATTGAAGGCATCCGTTACCGGAGATTCACGATGGATGATCTATACCGGGCCGCCCTTGCTTGTCGGATCTGGAACGTCATGAGGCCATATGCCGAGGCGCTGGCGTGAAACACGAAATGAGTAATCTTGTGGCCGGCGGGAAGGCCGTGGCGGCCTCAGGAGAAGGATTATTACGATTGAAGTCTTCGAGCGAAGCTTCGAGAAAACAGTCGCGTAAGGAATTGGGCATATTGTCTTTCATGTAAGACAATTATATCTCTATTATTGACTTATATGAAAGACAATATATAATAATCAACATGGAAGGCAAAAAAGCGGTATTCAAACTTCTCGTTAAGGAATTTCATGAGTCCGATTTTCCTGAAGTCTTGAAGAGAGATCTTCAACTTCCCGCCGCGGACGCGATTCCCCCTCGTAAGGTGATCACCATCACGGGACCTCGAAGGACCGGAAAGACATTCCTTTTTTATCAGATCATTCAAGGTCTGGAAAAAACGATCGGCCGCCAGAGGATTCTTCTGGTCAATTTTGAGGACGACCGGATCACGCCTCTCTCGTTGAAAGATATGGATGATCTTTTAGAGGCTTACTTTGAACTGTATCCCGGCAACAAAGATCAACAAATATTTCTCTTTTTCGATGAAATTCAAAACGTCGCCGGATGGGAAACATACGTCCGCCGAATTCTGGATAAGGAGAATGTCCGGATATACATCACGGGATCATCGGCAAAGCTCTTGGCCCGGGAGCTGTCCACGGCGATGCGAGGCCGAACGATTTCTTATGCCCTCCATCCGCTGAGTTTCCGGGAATATCTGAGATTTCGCGGCCTGGAGCCGAAATCCGATATCGAATATGCCAAGGAGCGCTTTCTCGTCAAAAAACTCCTGATGGAATATCTTGTCATGGGAGGATTTCCCGAAATCGCCCGAGCCGGAGAGAACATCAGGGAAAAAATCCTCCAGGAATATTTGGATCTTTTGATCTATCGAGATCTCGTCGAGCGTTTCGGCATTCGCAATATCGCCTTTTTACGAATGCTCATGAAATACCTGATCACGAATGTCTCAAATTTGTTTTCCGTCCACAACTATTATCAGACGATCCGGAAAGAGACGCCCATTTCGAGGGATACCCTTATGGAATACGTGGGACATCTTGAAGAAATCGGGCTCCTCTCTCTCCTCCCGGTCTTTTCTCATTCCCTGAAAATCCAGCAAGTCAATCCGAGGAAAATCCAGGTTATGGACAACGGATTGAGAAATGCGGTCGCCTTCCGCTTTTCGCCGGATGAGGGCCGCCTCGCTGAAAACCTCGTTTTCTGTGACCTCCAACGGGATGGAGCGGAGTGTTTCTATTGGAAAGGGAAAAGAGAGGTTGATTTCGTCGTTCGCCGTCCTAAAGGCCTCGAAGGAATCAACGTGACCTTCGGCGAAGAAATCACGAAGAGAGAAATAGAAGCGCTTGAAGAATTCAAAAAGACCTGCGGAGGGCGGATTTCAGGATTGACAATCATCACCAAGGATATTGATAAGACGGAGAGCGGAATTCGATTCGTGCCTTTATGGAAATGGCTGCTGGAAAAGCGGGGAAGCGATGGAAGTCTCTGAACGAAGCTTCGAAAAGACGATCGAGTGCGGGCTGCTCCGGTACGGGCCGGACGCCTGCGCCGGTGTGACGGGCGGCGTCCGCGAAGAGGCGGCGCCTTACGGCGAATCCGCGCTGGGAGGTTACCGCAAGCGTCCGCCTGAAGAATATGACGCGGTGCTTTGCCTCCTCCCACGCGACGTCATCGACTTCATCCTCGCCACCCAACCTAAAGAATGGGAACGTCTCAAACAGCATTACGGCGCCGCCGTGAAGGAGCAATTCCTCAAACGCCTTTCCCGGGAGATCGGACGGCGCGGGACGCTCGACGTCCTTCGCAACGGCCTCAAGGACTCGGGCTGCAAATTCCAGTTGGCTTACTTCCGTCCTTCGAGCGGGCTCAACGAAGCGCTCCGGCGCCTGCACGCGGCGAATCTCTTCTCCGTGATCCGTCAGCTTCGCTACAGCGAGAAAAGCCCTCAGAGCCTCGATATGGTTCTTTTCCTGAACGGCATTCCGATATTCACCGCCGAGCTCAAGAACCCGCTCACGGGGCAGACGGTCGAGGACTCCATCCGACAATACAAGACGGCCCGCGATCCGCGCGAGCTGCTCTTCGCTCACGGCCGCTGTCTCGCCCATTTCGCCGTGGACCCGGATCTCATCTATGTGACAACCCAACTCGCCGGAGCGAAGACCCGTTTTCTGCCCTTCAACCAGGGAAAGTTCGGCGGAGCCGGAAATCCGCCCATCCCGCCGACCCAAAAAGGCTACGCTACGGCCTACCTCTGGGAGAAGATCTGGGTCCGCGACAGCGTCCTCGATCTCATCCGCCAGTTCATCCATGAGGTCGAGGAAGAGGACGAGAAAGGTCGGAAGACAGGTAATAATACTCTCGTCTTTCCGCGCTATCAGCAGCTCGACGCCGTCCGGCGTCTCGTGGCCGATGCCCGTCAATACGGCGCCGGCCGGCGCTATCTGATCCAGCATTCGGCGGGCAGCGGCAAAAGCTTTACCATTGCCTGGCTCGCCCACCGGCTGGCGACGCTTCACGACGACGCCGACAAACGGGTTTTCGATTCGATCGTCGTCGTCACCGACCGGCGCATCCTCGACCGCCAGCTCCAGACGACCATGCGCCAGTTCGAACAGACGCTGGGCGTTGTAGAGAATATCGATACGACTTCCCACCAGCTCAAAGAGGCGTTGGAGTCGGGAAAGACGATCATCGTGACCACTCTGCAGAAGTTCCCGGTGATCGTGAAAGACATCGGCGAGCTGCCTGGACATCGCTTCGCCGTCATCGTGGATGAGGCGCACTCGTCGCAATCGGGAGAGAGCTCGAAGGGCCTCAAGATGGTTCTCGCGGCCGGGAGCCTCGAAGAGGCCGAGCGGGAGGAAGCCAGCGCGGCGACACCCGAGGAAGAGCTCGAGAATACGATCCTGGCCGAGATGGAAAAGCGCGGCCGGCTCCCGAACCTCTCGATGTTCGCCTTCACGGCGACGCCCAAGGCCAAGACATTGGAGCTTTTCGGGACGAAGCGCGCGGACGGGAAGTTCGAGCCGTTCCATCTTTACACCATGCGCCAAGCGATCGAGGAAGGATTCATCCTCGACGTCCTCAGAAACTACACGACCTATAAAGCCTATTGGCGGCTCCTCAAGAAGATCGAGAACGATCCCCGCTACGATAAGAACAAAGCGGAATACCTCCTCAAGTCCTTCGTAGAGCTTCATCCGCACGCCATCGGCGAGAAGGTGCGGATCATGGCCGAGCACTTCGCCGCCCAGGTCAAGAACGAGATCGGCGGAAAGGCCAAAGCGATGATCGTGACCCGGTCGCGGCTGCACGCCGTGCGCTATAAGCTGGCCGTGGACCGATATCTCGAAGAAAAGAAGTGGCCGTTCAAGGCTCTCGTCGCTTTCTCGGGGACGGTGCCCGATGGAGGCCAGTCTTACACCGAGGCCGGCATGAACGGTTTCTCGGAGAAACAGACGGCCAAGGTCTTCGATCGGCCGGAGTACAGGTTCCTCATCTGCGCCAACAAGTTTCAGACCGGATTCAACCAGCCTCTCCTGCATACGATGTACGTGGACAAGAAACTCGGAGGGGTGAATGCCGTGCAGACTCTATCCCGGCTGAACCGCATTCATCCGGAGAAGAACGGGACTTTGGTCCTCGATTTCGCCAACGAAGCGGACCAAATCCAGGCGGCGTTCGAGCCCTATTATGAGACCACGCTCCTCTCGGAAGCGACCGACCCGAACCTGCTTTACGAGATTCAAAGCAGGCTCTTCGATTTCCCGGTCTTCACGGCGGCGGACGTTGAGCGATTCGCCAAGGTCTATTTCGACAAAAAGGCTACCCAGGACCAACTTTACGCAGTTCTCGATCCGGTCAAGACAAGGTTCGCCGAGATCTCGAGCGACGAACAGCACGATTTTCGCGGCCAGATCACCGATTATGTGCGACTCTATGCCTTTCTCGCCCAGGTGCTAACCTTTACCGATGCGGACCTGGAAAAGCTGTATGCTTTCGCGCGCCACTTGAAGAGATTGATTCCCGCCGATCCGGACGAACTTCCTCGAGAGGTTCAACAGAATATCGATATGGAATCCTACCGCATTCAGCAGACAGGAAGCGGCAGGATCGCGCTCGAACGGAAGGGCGGACAGCTCGAGCCGATTACGACGAAGGACCATTATGGGGAGGCGTCGGAGCAGATCGAACCGCTTTCCTGGATCATCGCCGAGCTTAACGAGCGATTCGGGCTGAATCTCGGGCCGGAACACCGGGTGACACTTGGTCAGATCCTGGAAAAACTGAACGACGACGCGGCCCTCGACGCCAGCGCCCGGGTCAATACGCGCGAGAATGTCCGCCTGACGTTCGATCATAAGGTCGAGGATGTCATCCAAGAGATCGTGGACTCGAATTTCGAACTCTACAAACGGATCACCGACGACCGGACTTTCGGAGACGCGCTCCGGGACTTCTTATTCGACCATTACTTGCAGGCACACCGCCAGGCCGAAGAGCTGATCAAGCACGGCGAATCGAAGACCCTGGAATTCAAAGCGACCTTGCGCTGGAATCTCCGAGAGAATCGCAAGGACGATAAGGCGATCACGCTGGCCGCGCTCAAAACTATCGCCGCGTTCCTCAATACGGCCGGTGGAGATCTCCTGATCGGGGTCGCCGATAACGGCTCGGTAACGGGAATCGAATGCGATCAATTCGAAAATGACGACGAGTTCATGCGACATCTTGCGCAAGTCGTCCGAAACGGCCTCGGCGACCGCGCGAGCACGTGCATCGACCCCAAAACCCAAATCGTCCAAAGCAAGATCGTCTGCCTGGTGAGCTGCCAGCGCAGCCCGGAACCCGTATTCCTGAAATGGAAAGAATCCGAGGTGAGTCCAGACGGCGATTTCTATGTCCGGAGCGGGCCGGGGAGCGTGAAGCTTAACCCGGAAAGCGCCGCCGAATACATCCGAACGCGCTTTCCCGGGACGTCAAAGAGTCCCAAAGCTCTAAAATAAATCACCGCATTTGACACGGCCGGCCGTTCTCAATATTGTGAAAAAGAAACCGGAGGGAACTCCGAAGGGAATGGGCATTCGCCATGAACAAATCGACTCTTCTGCCGATGGGGGCCGCCTTGGTCCTCGCGGCATTCGCCGGAGGAAGCGTGAAAGGCCTGGGGCCACTGCTGCCGAAGGACGTCGCGGGCTGGAAGGCCGCAGGCCCGGACAGAATCTATGACCGCAAGACGATCTTCGATTACCTCGACGGGGGCGCGGAGGTCTATCTCGCCTTCGATCTCCGCGAGGTCTTCGTCCGAAAGTTCAAGAACGCGGCCGGGACCGAGATCGCCCTCGATATTTACGACTGCGGATCGCCCGCCGAAGCTTTCGGAGCGTTCACTTGCGACCGCCAGGACCCGGACGCCGGGATAGGCCAGGAATCGGAATACGGCCCCGGTTTGCTGCGGTTCCGGCAGGGCCGCTACTTCGTTTCGATCACGGCCGCGGGCGACGAGAAAAAAGCCGAAGTCGCCTTGCGCGAGCTGGGGAAGGCCGTCGTTCCCCATCTCGGTCCGGCGGGCGAGCCGCCCGCCCTGCTCCGCGCGCTACCGGAATCCGGCTTGAAGAAGGACCGCACGTGCTTTTTCCATAGCGTCATCAACCTGAACAACCGCCTATTCGTCGCCTCGGAGAACATCCTGAATCTTGAGCCGCGGACGGACTGCATCCTGGCCGAATACGACGCCGACGGCGTGGAGCCGGCCCGGCTGCTTCTCGTCCGCTACCCCGACGAAAGCCGGGCCCGGGCCGCCGAACAGTCCTTCGCCAAGGGTTATCGGCCGCCGGATTCGGGCGCGAGTTCCAAGACTCAGACGCTCGCCCGGCGCCGCTCGAATTTCCTGGCCATTGTCTTCACCGCCCCGTCCCGAGATTTCGCCGAGCGGCTTCTGGTTGCCGTCAAGTATCCCCAAGAGTGAGGTCCGCATGAAACACGCCCTGACCCGCCGCGATTTCCTCCGCGGAACGACCCTGGCCGTCCTGGGGACGACCATCGGCCTGCCCCGGCTCGCTCCGGCCCAAACCGCCCCGTCCGCCAAAACCCGCGTGGTGCTCATCCGCCACCCCGAAGCCCTCGACGAAAACTCGCAGTTCAACGAGAAGATCATCCAGCAGATGCTGGACGAGGCGGTCGTGAAGCTCCTCGACGCGCCCGACCCCATCGCCGCGTTCCGCAGGCTGGTCAAGCCGGAGGATGTCGTCGGCATCAAGAGCAACGTCTGGTCCTACCTCCCCACGCCGCCCGAGGTGGAGAAGGCGATCAAGCGCCGCCTCCTGGACGCCGGAGTCAAGGAGGAAGCCATCGGCATCGACGACCACACCGTGCGGACGAACCCGCTCTTCGTGAAATCCACAGCTTTGATCAACGTCCGCCCCCTGCGGACACATTACCTGGCGGGAATGTCCGGCTGCATCAAGAACTACATCATGTTCGACCTCTCCCAGCCCGCGCACCACCCCGACAGCTGCGCCGACCTGGGCAGCCTGTTCCTCCTCCCCCAGGTCAAGGGCAAGACGCGGCTGAATATCCTCTGCGTCCTGACGCCCCAGTATTACGGCCGCGGGCCCCACAACTTCAACAGGCGTTACGTCTGGAACTACAAAGGCCTAATCGTGGGGCGCGATCCCGTGGCCGTCGACAGCATCGGCCTCCGTCTGCTCATGGCCAAGCGCCGCAAGGAGCTCGGCCCGGCCCAGGAGGTCCCGCCCGTTCCGAAGCACATCCAAATCGCGGACACCAAGTACGGCATCGGGACGAGCGACATGGCCAAGATCGAATTGATCAAGCTCGGCTGGGCCGAGGGCATTCTCATCTGAGGCGGGCGAGGGGTGCGACAATGACTATGACCAAGATTCGATGGGGAACGGCGGCCCTTCCCTTCCTCGGTATCTTCGCCTTATTGACGGGATTTTCGGCCGCCTCGTCCGGCCAACAGTCCCCGGCGAAACTGTCCTTCGTCGGTTCCGCCCTCTGGACCAAGGCCCAGGATGTGGAAATTCGGGGCGGCCTGGCCTACTGCGCCTTCCAGAACGGGCTCGGCATCGTGGACATTTCGGACATCAAGAAACCCGTCCTCCTCTCGAAACTCTTTATCGGCGGCGGTTTCGCCGTGACGACGAAGGACGGGCTGGCCTATTTTGCCGCCGGCGCGAAAGGACTGGCCGTCATCGACGTCGCCGATCCCAAATCCCCCACCCTCAAGGGAATCCTCGACACGGGCGGCGAGGCCCGGGATGTCGCGCTGAGAGGGCCGTTCGCCTTCGTGGCCAACGGGCCGGCAGGCCTGCTCGTGGCCGACGTGCGCAATCCGGCGGCGCCCAAAACCGCCGCGACATTGAATTCGCCCGGCGAGACCACGGGCCTCGCCCTCCAGGGTGATCTGCTTTACCTTGCCGGCGGAAGCGCCGGGCTGCAAATCGTCGATATCAAAGATCCAGCCAAGCCGAAAGTAATCGGCGCCCTCGACACCGACGGGACCGCGGAGAGCGTGGCCGTCCCCGGCAGCCATGCCTTCATCGCCGACGGAGCGTCGGGGCTGAAAGTCATTGACGTGATCCATCCCGCCGCCCCTCGCCTCGCGGCTTCGGCCACGACCTCCGGATATGCACGGAGCGTCGCCGCCGATGGAACCACGCTCTGCGTGGGCAACCTCTACGACGGCGGATACCAGATCTTTGACATTTCGAATCCCGCCGCCCCCGCCGTTCTCTCTACAAACAAGTACACGATGTACAACGAAAGCTGGGGCGTGACCTTGTCCGGGAAGCTCGCCTGCGCCGTGGACTATTTCTCGGGCATATTCTTCGCGGACATTTCCGATCCCCGCAGCCCGCGGCCGGCGGGTTCGCTCTTCACCCCGAGCTCGATCATCGCCGCGGCGGTCCAGGGCCCGTACGCCTACGCCATCGGCGAATTGTCCGGCCTCCAGGTCCTCGACATCCGCGACCCGGGACGGCCCATTTCGCTCGGGACGACAGAAATCTTCCGGGGCGTCCAGGGCCTGGCCGTCCAGGGGGATTACGCCTACGTGACCGACCGCTGGTCCGTCCGGATCTTCGACATCAAGGACCCGGCCAAGCCCCGGTCCCTCCGACCGCTCAATACGCCCGGCGGCGTCCCGCGGACGATCGTGGTCCGGGGGAATCTCGCCTATCTGACGGCCGACCTCGCCGGACTCCACATCATCGATGTCACGAATCCCCAATCGCCCAAGGTCCTCGGCTCCTACAAGATGGCCGGCTTCGCATACGGCCTGGCCGTGGACGGCGACTACGCGTATCTCGCCCACAGCGACACGGGATTCCACGTCCTAGACGTCCGCGACCCGGCCAAGCCGGCCCTCGTCGGCTCGCTGAAGCTCGCGGGCGAGCCCTACGGCGTCGCGGTGCGCGGGACGATCGCCTACGTGGCCTCGGGGCCCGCCGGGCTGCACGTCGTCGACATCAGCAAGCGCGCGGCGCCCAAGCTTCTGGCCACGGTCCCAGCCGAGGATTTCGCCAACGCCGTCGCTCTCGCGGGCGATTTCGCCTATGTTTCGGACGGCAACGCCGGCGTCAAGAAGATCGACATCCGCAACCCCGCCGCTCCCAAGCTCGCCGCGGCCTACGACACGCCGGGCGAAGCGCAATGCCCCGTCCCCGCGGGCGGGGTCATCGTCGTCCCGGATTCGAATTCGATCATCATCCTGAAATAACAAAGAGGAGGATCACCATGAAAGACTCGCGTTTCCATCAAAAATCGTTGAGCATTTTCGCCGTCGCATGCCTCGGGCTCGCGCTCCTCGCTGGGCCCCGCTGTTCCGGACCGTCCGCGACATCTGCGACGACCAGGTCGCCCTTGACGACCGAGTCGACCGGGTTGGCGGCCCCAGCGGCCAAGCTCAAATTTTCCGTCTCCCTCCCGGCGGAGGGAACGCCCGCGCCTCTCGACGGCCGGGTCATACTCCTCATCTCGAAGAACGGCGAGGGCGAGCCCCGCTTCCAGGTCAGCGACAACGAGAAGACACAGCTCATCTTCGGGATCGACGTCGATGGGCTCGCGCCCGGCAAAGCCGCGGTCGTCGACGCGGCGGCCTACGGCTATCCTCTGACGAGCATCGCCGAGATCCCGGCCGGCGAGTATTACGTCCAGGCGCTCCTCAACGTTTACGAGACATTCCGCCGGTCCGACGGCCGCACGGTCAAGCTGCCGATGGACCAGGGCGAAGGCCAGCGCTGGAACACGAAGCCGGGCAACCGCTACAGCACGCCGCGCAAGATCGCCCTCGACCCGGCCAAGGACGAGATGATCGCCATCGCTCTCGACAAGACGATCCCGCCCATCCCGAAGCCGCAGGACACGAAATACATCAAGCACGAGCGGATCCAGAGCAAGCTGCTGACCGAGTTTTGGGGGCGGCCGATGGAGCTCGGCGCCTGCATCCTCCTCCCCGAAGGGTTCGACACGCATCCCAACGCCCGCTATCCTCTGATCATTTACCACGGCCACTTCCCGGCGACGTTCGACGGGTTCAGCGAACAGCCCCCGGACCCTAACCTCAAGCCCGATTACAGCGAGCGGTTCCGCCTCCCGGGTTACAACAAGATCCAGCAGGAATATTCCTATCAATTCTACAAAGACTGGACCGGACCGAATTTTCCGCGGGCCATCGTCATCGAGATCCAGCACGCCAATCCCTACTACGACGACTCCTACGCCGTGAACTCGGCCAACCTCGGCCCCTACGGCGACGCCATCGTCCGGGAGCTCATCCCCACCATCGAGAAGAAATATCGCGGCCTCGGCCAAGGCTGGGCCCGCTTCCTCTATGGCGGCTCGACCGGCGGCTGGGAGGCGCTCGCGGCCCAGGTCTTCTATCCCGACGAGTTCAACGGCTGCTATGTCGCCTGCCCCGACCCGATCGATTTCCGGGCCTACACCATCGTCAACATCTATGACCACAAGAACGCCTACTACCAGGACGCCGATTGGAAGAAGACTCCGCGCCCCGGCCTGCGCAACTACCTCGGCGAGGTGGCGACAACCCTCGAGCAGGCTAACCGCCGGGAGCAGGCCATCGCCACCCACGGCCGCTCGGGCGAGCAATGGGACATCTGGCAGGCCGTGTTCGGCCCGGTCGGCGAGGACGGCTATCCGAAGCCGATCTGGGACCGGGCGACCGGCGTCATCGATCCGGCCGTGGCCCAGTATTGGAAAGAACACTACGACCTCGGATACATCCTCCAGCGCGACTGGAAGACGCTCGGGCCAAAGCTCCAGGGCAAAATCCACATCTACGTCGGCGACATGGACAATTATTATTTGAACAACGCGGTCTATCTCGTGGAGTCGATCCTCGAGAGCACGAAGGACCCCTATTACGCCGGCGAAGTGAAATACGGCGACCGGGCCGAGCACTGCTGGAACGGCGACCCGACCCGGCCGAACGCCCTGTCGCGCCTCCGCTACCATCAGATGTACATCCCCAAGTCCGTGGAGCGCATCCTCAAGACCGCGCCCCTCGGCGCCGATCTGAAGAGCTGGCGGTATTAGGGATCGGGGCGGAACGGATAAAGGGCCGAAGATTCCAGCGCCAAAAATCATCTGAATTTCCGTTCAGAATCCGTTCAGGATGACCGCCGGGCGATCAGGCTTAAAGCAGGAACGGAACGAACATTCTCGTCCTTCGCTTGTAGGCCGCGTAATCCTCGCCGAAGCGGGTCCGCATCTCGCCCTCCTCGATCAAGGCCGTCAAGCCGAGGGCGAGGATGACGACGAACGCCAAGGCCGACGTCAGCGTCGTAACGCGTTTAAAAAAGATCCCCAGCCCGAGGAGCATGAGCGAACCATACATGGGATGGCGGATGAACCGATAGATCCCGGTCTCGATAAGGTGGGTTGAGTTCTCGAACTGGCCTTGGGGCGCAGCGAACTTAAGATAGCGAGAAATGCTGCCCGCGGCAAGAAAGATGGACCCGGCGAGCAAGATCCAAGAGAGGATATGAAGTGTCGACCACGGGTCCTGAAACCAGACGCTGACATTGAGGAGAAAGAGGGCCAGGATGCTTTCGAAGGCAAAGAATCGGGCAACGCCGTGGAATCGTCGGGCCCGGATCGAGACCGTCCAGGAAAACCAGATGATCAGCGCCGACCCAGCCGCGAAATAGATCCAAAAAGATCTCATCAGTGATGGATAGTATCGGCAAAACAGATCGGCGTCAATTCCAGATCTTTGTATCCCCCGTCTTCCATAAGGCCACAGGTATGCCGCCCGAATCGCATTTCCAACCCATGTCGGGCTCGCCGGACAGCGAAAAACACCCTAGCGGATCGTATCGCGCCAGCTCCAGTCGTCATCCTTCGGCGTGACAAGCTGCGCTATGGAATATGTTCCCCGCCCGCCATCGTCCTTCTCGTTGGAGCCGAGGCTATAGACCAGCAGCCCATCCTTATCGACCCGGAAAACGAACGGCTTTCCGGTGAAAGGATCCAAGGGTTCCCGAGGCAACACGCTCGGCACTAGATCGGCGACGGCCGCGGGGAGGCGTTTTTCCCGGGCCCAGTAGATCCGCGCCGCCAATCCGATCCGCGCCGTTTCCATGAGCGCTTCGAGGGAGGCCTCCTTCAACCCCATCGCCGAGATATTGGAAATCCCACCGTCGGGAAGCTGCTGATACCACGGCTGGCGCTCTTTCTGGCCGTCATAAGCGTTCATGCGCGGCCGACTTTGGAAATAGGGTTCGCCGAACAATGCCTCGATCTCGTCGAACTCGGAGTATTGGCGCATCAGCTGAGTCCGGACCCAAGGCCGGGCCAGCCAGAGCACAAACCTTCTCCCCGAACCAGCCTCCAACGCGTCCAACCGGCCGCGCAAGACGTCCCGCCCGGTTTCGATCCGGAAGACCCTCTCGCCCTTATAAGACCCGGCCACGGCCGCCCGCCAGGCCTCGACGTCCAGCTCTTTGAGGAGCGCAGCCAGATCGTCCCGCCCGACCGCGCGCCCGTCGACGATCCGGTTGAGGACGATGAGCAGGCTTTTCGCGTTGGAGATAGCGATCAGGGCGTTGATGATCTCGGGCTCCTTCATCGTCAGCCGGACAAACCGGAATCCCTTGGTCCATTCGCTGAGGCCGCCCGGGACATCGCCGCCTTCGGCCCGAAAGAGGGCCTCGAAACCAAGCAATTTGATCAAATGCAGCATGTTGACGGAAGCGCTGACCCCCGATGGATCCGAGAAGACGCGGCGATCCGTTTCACGAAAACACGGGCGGCCGGAGGCTTCGAGAAGGAAATCGATCGGACGCCGGTTCTTGTCGATCGCCCCCCGGATGAGCGATCGTGACTTCTCATCGAGCGGTCGAGCCTCAAACAAGTTCGTCATTTCCGGGTTCAGGTTCGTGGTCTTGCGAACATTCGTTGACACGACCGCGCGGTATTGGCCATCGAAAAGCGCCGCGGCGGCTTTCCAGAGAGATTGGGCGTTCGCCGGCCCCGGACAGGCGGGGCCGAGATCCGTATCGCTCACGGGAAGGCCTTTTGCTTTCGCTTCGGCCAGGAATTTCTCCAGTTTCTTCCCGGTCGTATAATTCAGGATGGCCCGCGCGACCAGGAAGACGGCCACGAGGGCGACAAGAACCAGTCCCGTCCTACCGAGGATTTTTCGAATGGACATCGACGTCCTCCTTCTCTTCAAACGCCAAAATATTTCGATCGGTTCGCCCGTCTTGATGGGAAGTCCTTTCCGGAAGCGTCCGGGTCGACGGAAAACGCATCGAGCGGGTTGCCTGAACGCCGATGATTTCTTCCAACGCCGACCGTTCGGCGTCGCGGTCCGAGGATGCCGCTTGTCGATCGGACAGAAGAGCGTCCAATTGTCGCGCTTGTGTTCTCGAGAGGAAAGCGTCCCCGGCCAAAGCTCCGATGATGAGCAGGACGCAAGCCGCCGCAACCCCCCATTGGTTCGGAGTCAGATAACGGACGGAAGGGAGAGGCCTGCCGGCCGCGGCCAGCACCTTTGGCCGCAATTCCGGGGGCGCCGGCCGGGGAACGAACGCCTTCAAATAATCCGAGGTCTTCCGCTCGTCGTCATTCATTTCGGTTCTCCGAAAAACGCGCGAAGCCGGGCCATCCCATAACGATATCGGCTCGCCGCCGTGTTCGTGGAAACGCGGCAGACGGCGCCGATCGCCCGGAACGTCAGGCTTTCGAACTCCTTCAAAACGACCGCCTCGCGCTGTTCGGCGGACAATTCGGCCAGCGCCTCGCCCAGCCGAACCTCGGAGGCCTCGTCCGGGCCGCGAAACAATCGGGAGGCCAGCTCGGGGCGGAAAGCCGCTTCCTCGTTCCGGTGGCGCAGCCGCTTTTTCCAGAACCGGTTGGCTTCGTTATGAGCGCAACGAAAAGCAAACGCCTTGGGTTCGCGGATGAAGCGCCGGCGGTCGCCGTATCGGGCCAGGCGTACGAAGGTCTCCTGAAGGACATCCTCGGCGTCCTGCGCGGAGCCCAGCCGCAGGGTCAAATAACGATACAAGGCGTCTCCATAGAGATCGTAGAGTTCATCGAGCTTCATCGGCTTAATATCAGGCCGTTCACTTAGGAAGACCCGCGGCCGGGCTTTTTTTGTCTAAACAGCTTAAAATCATCCTTGCCTTCCCCTGATTCGGGCGCATTGAAGGGGAGAAATCGATGCAGTCTCAGATGGTCAGGATGAAGGCGAAGCCGCGGTACGGATTCCAAGAACCCGGGCCTTCGCGAATATGTCTCTATCAGAGCGCGTACTTGTAGATCGTCATGCCCGCAACCGGCTTGGCCGCGCCGCGGTAAACATTCCAATAATACTCTTTCGCTTCAGCCAGCTTGGCGTAAAGCGGATGCCCCAGGTCGGGCGTGTGCGTGCCGTGGATGTGGCCCTTGCCGTCGACGAAGATGAGCTTCGCGCAGCGGTTGAGGATGCCCGCCGTCCCGATGCTGCACACGGCCACGAGCTCGTTCGCCCGGGCCCGGTCCTTGAGCTCGCCGTAGCTCAGGTGCCGCTCCTCGATTTTCACCCCCATGTCCCTGAGGATGGCAATGATGCCCTGAATGGTGACCGAAGGCAGGATGAGGTTGCTCTCCGGGATCTTGACGACCGTCCCGTCGCGCAGGGCGAAGAGGCAGCAGGACGAATCCCACTCGGTCACGCACCGCTCGTCGAGGGGCAGGTGGAGCTGGTCGTCGAGGAATAGGGCCGCAACGGCCTCGGGCGCGATCCGCTTCGCCTCTTCGACGGCCTTGACGCTCATCAGATAGTTGACCCCGAGCTTAAGGCAGCCGGTCCTGTTCACGCCGACGGCCCGGACGAGGTTCGGCACGACGACGCCGCTGAAGGGCTCGCCGAGGTAGCGGTCGTAGCGGGAGACGCTCGCCCGGATGCCGGGCTGGGCGGGGAAGGTGACGCCGATCGACTGCTCCTCGTCCACGGTGAACGGCCGGAGATAGCCCTGGGTGCCGAGCGTCGCCATCGCCTCGAAGAACGGCCGCATTTCCGGCTCGCGGAAGTAGCGGTGGACGAACAGGGTCTCCAAGTCCTCGACGGAGGGGACGAGGTGGGCCATATCGTGTCCGAGGTTGAAGGTCATGCCCTTCCGGAACCGCTCGAGGTTCATGTGCCAGTTCAGGAACACGATCTCGAGGCCGCCGTCGGCATGCTTCCGGCAGAAGAAGCGGATGCCCTCGAACGTCAGAAACAGGCCGTAATGGACCGATCGGGAGACAGCATAGACCTTGGCGTCGGCCGGGAGCAGCTCATAGTCCCGCTCCACGAGTCCGAATCGCATCTGCCTTTCCGCCCACTGAATTCCCTCGAATTTCGCCATGCCGTCCTCCTTTGCGGTTTCCGGATCAAGGGACGAGCCTTCGGGTCGAAAAATCCCATCTTCCCTCCCCTGGCGGAGAAGGAAGATGGGATGATGTCCGCAATCAGATGCCGCCGCGAAGCATGTACCAGAATTTCCCGGTCAGTTCCTCATACTTGTTGAGGATGGCCCGGGCGAAATCGTTCGTGTACTGGGTCA
>JADGNV010000203.1 GCA_017883285.1 Candidatus Aminicenantota bacterium
GCCGGAGCCTGGCTCTGCCCGCACGACGTCACCAGGACGGGAGGCGAGGCCTTCGGGGCGGCGCCCTGGCCGGCCGCGAACGAGACGATCCACAGCCCGGCGAGGGCCGCGACAAGCAAGGGCGAAGGGTATTTTTTCATTGCAGGACTCCTTTGATTCCGGTCGACATGATACGCGAATATCCTAGCGGAAGCGGGGGGGCATGTCAAATCGGCGCCCACGCAATAGATCGGGGTCAGGTCTTAACTTTTAATATTTTTGGCGAGACTTGGCACTATGGGGTCAGGCCGAGTCAAATTTGTCAAATGTTAAGACCTGACCCCTCTCGTGATCCATCGGCGTCTTTCATTCCCGATAGAATTAGTATAGAATAGTGCCATCCTGAATGCGAAGGAGTCCAACATGAAAAATCACGCTTTCCGGGCGAGCGTTATCCTATTCGCCGCCGCGGCCCTCGTCCTGGGTCTTGCGGCCTGCAAGGGTAAGACGACGAACGAGCGGCTGGCCGAGAAGAGCGTCGCGAACATGATCGAGAAGGCGACGGGCGGCCAGGCCACGGTCGATCTCAAGAATGGGACGCTCAAGGTCAAGACCGCCGAGGGCGAGGCCGAGTTCGGCTCAACCAAGGAATGGCCCGCCGACCTTCCCGGCGACGTCCCGAAGTTCGCCTCCGGCAAGATCATGGGCGCCGTCCGTTCCGCCCAGGGGGACAAGAAATACTGGAACATCACCCTCCAGGACGTCGAGGCCGGGGCCTTCGACAACTACGCCGACGCGCTGAAGGCCAAGGGCTGGGAGATCAAGATGACGAACAAGGCCGAGGAAGGCGGAATGCTCCAGGCCCAGAAGGACAAGCTGATGGTGGTGGCCACGTTCGCCGACAAGGGCCGGACGGTCAGCCTCGCGGTGACGAACCAGATCGACTAGAGATCCCGAGCGCCTTCATCTTATTGAAAAGGGTCTTGCGGCTGACGCCGAGGGTCCGGGCGGCGAGCGTCCGGTTCCCGCCTGAGTCTTGCAGGGCTTTTTCGATCAGCGCCTTTTCGGCGCTTTCTGCGGCGGCCTGGGCGGCCCCCTTGAGGGTCGCTCCGGTCGCTTCGGCCGTCCCGTCTCCCCCCGGCCCCGCCTCCGCTCCGGCGTCCGCCGGCTCTCCCTGCCGGATCCGGAGGGGCAGGTCCTTTTCGTCGATCACCGGGACGTCGCACAGGACCATCGCCTCGTAGATCACGTTCTCGAACTCCCGGACGTTGCCCGGCCAGGCATAGGCGGCGAGCCGATCCAGCGCCCTGTCTGAAACCCCTCGGATCCCCTTCCGCAACTCGTTTCCGTATTTTTTGAGGAAATGCTCGCAGAGGAGGGGGATGTCCTCCCGCCGCTCCCGGAGGGGCGGGAGGTGGATCGAGAGGACGGCCAGCCGGAAGAAGAGGTCCTCCCGGAAGCGCCCCTGCCGGATCTCTTCGTCGAGCCGCTTGTTCGTGGCGGCGATCACCCGGACGTCCACCGGAATGGTCTTCGTCCCGCCGACCTTGACGATCTCCCTTTCGCCCAGGGCGCGGAGAAGCTTGACCTGGGCGTCCTGCGATAAGTCGCCGATCTCGTCGAGAAAGATCGTCCCCCGGTGGGCCAGCTCGAATTTTCCCGTGGTCTCGGTCTTGGCATCGGTGAACGCGCCCTTGCTGTGCCCGAAGAACTCGGACTCGATCAGGTCGCGGGGGATCGCCCCGCAGTTCACGACGACGAACGGCCCGTCCTTGCGCGGGCCGGCGAAATGGATGGCCCGCGCGGCGAGCTCCTTGCCCGTGCCGCTCTCCCCGGTGACGAGGACCGTGCCGTCCACCCGGGCGACCTTGTGCATCATCTGGAAGACCGAGTTCATCCCGCCGCTCGTCCCGACGATGTTCGAGAAGCTGTAGCGCGAGGTCAGCTCGGTCTTCAGGACCTCGACCTCCGCCTCGAGCCGCTGGACCTCGAGGGCCCGGGAGATCATCAGGAGGAGCTCCTCGTTGTCGACGGGTTTTTCCAGGTAGGCGTAGGCGCCGAGCTTCGTCGCCTCCACGGCGTTCTTAATCGTGCCGAAGGCGGTGATGATGATCGTCCGGCATCGCGGGAGCAGGGCCCGGACCCGGGAGAGCACCTCGATCCCCGGCCGGTCGGGCAGGTTCATGTCGAGGAGGAGCACGTCGGGCCGGAACGCGGCGATCCGGGCCAGCCCCGTCTCCGCATCGGCCGCGCTTTCGACGAGATAGCCGTTCTCCTCGAGGAGGAGGCTGAAGATGTCGCGGATGTTCTTCTCGTCGTCGATGATCAGGATCTTGAATTTCATGCCGCATCCGCTCCTTCAATATAACGGCAGGCTGATGAGGATCGTGGTCCCCTGGCCGACCCGGCTCTTGACCTCGATCTCGCCCCGGTGGGACTTGGCGATGTTGTAGCCGATCGACAAACCGAGGCCGGTCCCGCTCTTCTTCGTGGTGAAGAACGGGTCGAAGATCCGGTCCAGGTTCTCCTCGGGGATGCCTTCGCCCGTGTCGGCTACGGCCACGACGGCCTTCTGCCCCTCCTTCCGCCTGGCCTCGACCTTCATCTCGCCGCCGTTCGGCATGGCCTGGAGGGCGTTGAGGAAGATGTTGAGGAAGAGCTGCTTGAGCTGGGACTTGTCCCCCTGGATCGAGAGCGGCGCCTCCGGGAATTCCCGGTGGACCGCGACCTTGTGCGTCCGCGCCTCGAACGAGATCAGGTCCAGCCCCTCCTCGAGGATCTCGCGCAGGTCGTGGCGCTCTTTCCGGATCTCGGTCGGCCGGGAGAACGAAAGCAGGGCCGAGACGATCTCGTCGATCCGGTCCGTCTCCTGGATGGCCGCGGCCAGGAGCTTCCGCGACGTCTCGTCCCTGTGCTTGGACTGCAGGTACTGGAGCGTCGACTTGATGGCCGTCAACGGGTTCCGGATTTCGTGGGCGGCCCCGGCGGCGAGCTCGCCGATGGTCGCCAGCCGGTCGGCGCGCGACATCCGCCGCAGGCGCTCCCGCTGTTCCTTGAAGAGGAGCGCGTTCTCCAGGGCGATCCCGGCCTGGGGGAGGAGGGAGGAGATGAACGACATCTCCGTCCGGGTGAACGGCCCGCCGCCGTCCTTGGCCCCGACGAGGAGGATGCCGATGAGCCGGTTCATGGACATGAGGGGGAAGCAGATCTCGATCCCGAGCGCCGCGAGCGTCTCGGTCTCCTTTCGGGTCAGATATTCGAGGACCCCGGCCTGCCGCCGGATCTCGAGGTGGGTTTCGTTGATCTTGAGCCACTTGACCAGCCGGGAATTGCGGGGGAGGAAGATCGCCCGCGATTCGTCGTCGGGGAGACCGGCCCAGGCGGACGGGGCGAACCGGGCCGAATCCGCGTCGTGGATGAGGAGGATCAGCCGGCGGACGGAGCAGACTTCCTTGATCTTGCCCAGGAAGTTGCCGGCGATCTGATCGTAGTCCTCGATCAGGTTGACGCTGTTCTCGAACTCGCGGAAGACGAGGAGGGGAAAATCCACGTCGGGGCGGCGGCCGGCGAGCCGGCGGCCCAAGGCGCGGATCGGGTTCTTCATCTCCGCACCATTATACCGAATAATGTCGTCGTTGCGAGCCCCGCGAATGCGGGGCGAAGCAATCTCCCCTTTTCCAAAGGGGAACCCTCGCTTCGCTCGGGATGACACCCCTGTTTTCCGATTTACGGAAATGAGTATCGCTTTGCCGAAATAATTAAGTGATTGAGTTGCCTGTCACCAAAACCAAGCACGTCGGCCACGAGATGGGGCCGATCGCCAAGCCGGAGAAGC
>JADGNV010000204.1 GCA_017883285.1 Candidatus Aminicenantota bacterium
GTTCGGCTTGACCTTGTAGATCTCCTCGTTGTCGATCCAGCTCGCGGAGATGACCTCCACGGACTTGCCCTCGAGCGTCAACAGGTCGGGCCGGACGACGCCGTTCGCGGCGACGCGCTCCAGGATGGTCGGCGTGACTTTCGGGTTGGAGATGTCGACGAAAACCCGGTACACGTCGTCCTTGATCTTCTCGGCCGCAGCGTCGCCCAACTTGATCATGGGCAGCTCGTCCGCCTGGAAGAGAGTAAAGGCCATGTTCCGGTGGCAGAGCTCCTCGTTCATGAACCGCGGCGGGACCCGGCTGGTGAACTTCCGGAAAACGCCGCCGAGCTCGACCTCGCCGAACTGGGGATGGTTGAATTTCTTCCACTCCATGAGCTGCGCGCCGAACTCGACCTTGTCGTTGAAGAAGTAGTTGGCCTTCCGACCGCTGATCGGGCTGTTCGGGTCCTTCTGCTGCTCCTTGAGCTCGGGACTGGTGAAGTACTGCTCGCCGTTCCAGAGCTCGTTCGAGAACGAAAGGATGCCCATGCCGTCGTTGGTCCAGTCGATGAACCCTCCGTGCACGGTGTAGAGGCCGCTCCAGATCACGATATACCGGTAGAAGGGCAGGATCCGCTCGCCCGTCCGGCCGAGCTCATCGTAGGCCCGGATGTCGGTCGCGGGATACTCCCCCACCGCCTCGGCGCCGGGGCCCCGGAGGATCATGCCCCCGTTGTTGTGGTAGGACTGGACACCGGCGATGTTCGGATGGGCGAAGATGAAATCGACCTCGGCCCGCGCCTCGGGGAGCTGGGTCGGGAAGTCCATCGAGCCGCTCTGAATGTAGTTCGGCTGCCAGTCGTAGGGATAGTTCCGGTTGGGGTCGTAGCCGCCGAGGTCGTCCTCGGCCACCCGGCCGTCATGGTCGTTGTCGATGCCTTCCGAGCCGAGCATGATGTAGTCGCCCGTCTCGCCGAAAGGCACGATCTCCATGACCCGGGGGTCGGTCACGCTCGGCCGGTAGTTCCCTTTGCCGGGGAGGTACTTCCGCATCTGTTCGACAACGCCGTTGCCGTTTAGGTCGGTCGGTTTGTCCTCGTCGAACTGGTAATCGCTGTCGTCGTCGACCGGCACGTGCCCGGACCGGGCGCTCCCGCTGGGGCTCTCGAAGAAATACTGCCGGCCGTCGGGATTGATGGTCGGAATGATGTAGAACACCCGCTCGTTGACCAGCTTCGTGATCTGGTCGAGGCGGCCGTAGTTCTCCATCAGGAACCAGACGGTGTAGAGGCAGATCTCGCCGCCCTGGATCTCGTTGCCATGGACATTGGCCTCGATCATCATCGCCGCCTTGTTCGCCTCCGAGCCCGTGTCGGGGTTGTTGATGGTCACGGCAATGATCTCGCGCCCCTCGTAGCTCCGGCCGATGGTGTTGACCTTGACGAATTTCGGCCAGGCCTGCTCCATCCGCCGCATGTCGGCGAAGATCTCGTTGGTGTCGTGCCACCGATCGAAGTCGATCTTGACCTTGAACGGCGGATCGGACGCCTTCTGGGTCAGGGCCCCCTGCGGCAGCAGGGCCAGGACGGCGAATAGGACGAGGCCGGCCTTGGCGATCGTTCCCATGGTCTTCATGGTTTTGCTCTTGTTCATGAATTTCATGGTCGGTCTCCTCACTTCAAAACCACGGACTGCCGGGCCGTGCCGCCCTTCTGCGACACGACCTTGAGCTCGACCTTGTCCCCGGCCTTGGCCTTGATCAGCCATTCGAATTTCATTCGGGCCCCCGAGCCGCTCAGGGACTGGATGCTGTTGGATTTTGCGTTGCCGGAGAGGATCGTCTCGGGTTCGACCTGGAGCTGGACCAGGGTGGGCTTGACCGCCCGGGCCGCGACCGCATGGCCGAGGGCCGTGGGCCAGAAGCCCGTGTTCTCCACCTCGGCCTTGATCCGGAAGAGGCCGCCGCCGTGGTTCGTGAATTCGAACTTGGCGATGCCGATTTTGGGGAAGAGTGAAGTCAGATAGAGGGCGAAATCGGCGTGGGATTTCCCCAATTCGGCGATCTTGGCCGCCGGCGGGTTGACCGTGACGTAGGGTTTGAAGCCGCCCACTTCGACTTCGCCGAAATCGGGGTGCTTGACCTTCGTCCAAGCTACGAAGCCGTCGATCTTCTCCCGGTCCATCCACTGGAGGAGCTGGCGGTCCATCGCCTGCGCGTCGCCGCCCCCCGCCGCTCCGGCCGCGCCCGTAAAGCCGCCGCGGGCGCCTCCGGCTCCAGCGCCCCGCTGGGCGCCCATGGCCGCCATCTGGGTTTGTCCCGTTTGCCCCCCGCCCGCGGGAGGCTGGCCGCCGCCGGGCATCCCGGGTCCGCCCTGGGCGCGCGGCGCGTCGGGCAGGCCCCAGCCGGGCGTCGAGAACGAGGGCACGCCGAACTGGAAGTAGCCGTATTGGAAGAATGCGCCCTCGGGCTTGACCACGAGAGGCTGCGTGCGGAGGCCCGTCAACTCGGCGTACTTGGCGCTCACGAAGCGGAAGTATTCGACGTCGGCCGCGTTGACCGTCGTCGCGGCCGCCCGTGCCGGCTGCTGGGCCCGGGCGCTCGTCGGCTGCTGCGCCGCGCCGGCCGCCTGGCCGCCGCGCGCTCCGCCTCCACCCCCGCCCATGACGAACTGGCCGCCGCCCGCCATGAGCTGGGCCAGCATCTCTTCGCTGATCATCATTTCGCCGCCCCCCCCGCCGCCGCCCCGGCCCCGGCCGCCGCGGCCGCCGCCGAACGACATCGCGGGGAAAATCCCATTCCGGCCCGCGCCGCCGATGGTCGCATTGGCGAACTCGATGAGGTCGAGTTGTTTGCCGGCGCTCATTTGGCCGGCCGCCGTCGGGGCGACGATCAGGTTATCGCTCTCGCCGAAAGTCAGGATCGCGGCCACGTTGCGGTGGGCGATCATGAACTCCATCACGGCCCGGGTCTCGGGCTCGCTGACCATATACCGGCCGGCGTCCTTCTTGAAATAAGGATACTCATGCATGAAGTTCCGGTTTATGTTGACCCCGCCCGGACCGTCCTCGGCGATGAAACCGTCCTTGTCCTGGTCGAAGCCTTCCCAATACAGGGCGTATCCGCCTTTCTCGCCCTTCTTGGGATCGGCCCGCTTCATCAGGCGCGGCTCGTCGGGATCGATCATGTACGGGCCGTTGGGATCCTTGACCCGCATAACCGTCAGGAACCCGTCTTTATTGAGGTCGACCGGCCCGTCCTCGTCCACCCGGCCGTCGTTGTCGTCGTCGTACGGCCGGACGTTCGTCCGCCTTGCCCATTTGACCGGCGCCCACATGAATTCGGCGCCGTCGGGGTTGATCCGGGGCATGATGTAGACAACCGATGTGTCCAACCGCTGTTTCACCGCCGGATTGGCCGCGTAATTCTTGACCAGATAGTCGGCGATGAAGACCGCGAGCTCGCTGCCGACGAGGTGGTCGGCCTCGAAGTTGGCCGCGATGAGAAGCGCGGGGCGCTCGGCCACCGGCGTGCCGGCCGGGTTGGCGATCTGGAGCACCCAGAGGTCCCGCTTCTCGAGCGTCTTGCCGAGGGAATCCAGCTTGACGATCTGGGGATTGGCTTTCGCCAGGCCCTGGACCATCGCCGTCAGCTCGGCATAATTATGGTACTTCGAAAAATCCTGAGCCTGTCCCTGCCCGGCCGCCGCGAGCAGCACGATGACGACGAGTAGAACGGCCCCCATAAACCTGAAGGTTCGCGACATTCGGCTCACTCCTCCTCCTCAGATGGATGATCGATAAAAAAAATTCGGGCACAGGGGCCAAATTTCGGAGAATCCGGCCCCTGCCCCCCGGCAAATTACTTAAACATCGGATCGGGGTTGACCGTGACCTTCTTGGTCGCGATCTCCTTGCCGTCCACGGTCAGCGTGACCTTGTAAGCGCCGTTGTCCACGGACAAGCCGCCCCGGCCGCCGCGCCCGCCGCCGCCGCCGAACCCGCCCGGCCCGCCCGCCGGAGCGCCGGCGGCCGCCTGCCGGTTCAGGTCCCAGACATTCTTCTGCAGGCCCTTCTTAACGGCGCCATTGAGCTCCTGGATCAGGTTCCCTTCCAGGTCCTTGATGGTGAGTTTGACGGTTTTGGCGTCGGCCTTCAGATAATAATAAATCGATGCGCCGTTCGGGGGGTTGTTGGCCCTGGCCATTTCGCCCAGGGTCTCCCCCCTACGCTCGTAACGGCTCCAGCGGGTGACGTTCTTCATGTCGAACAGGGTGGCGTCCTTCTGGAGAATCTCGGGCTTGAACTCCTTGATCGGAAAGATGTCGGCGATATAGATGCCGCGGCCGTAGGTCCCGATGACGAGCTCGCGCTCCCGCTTCTGAATGTCGATGTCCCGGATGATGACGTTGGGAGCCGTGGACGAGAAGTTCGCCCAGGTCTTCCCCTGGTCGACCGTGACATAGACGCCGTAGTCGGTGGCCAGGTAGAGGACATTGGCGTTGTCCGGGTCCTCCTTGACCCGATAGATCGGGTTGTTCATCCCGGCGGAGATATCCTCCCAGGTCTTGCCCAGGTCGCGGGTGACGAACAGCCAGGTCTTGTCCTCGCTGTGCGTCCGGTAGCCGTTGTAGGCCACATAGCAGGTCTTCTCGTCGAAGGCCGACGGGACGACGGACTTGACCCAGCGGTCATACGGGATGAGCGCGCCCTTGATGTCCTTCTTGGCCTTGCCGGCCGCATCGTAGAACTGGTTCGTGATGTTGACCCAGGTCGCGCCGCCGTCGGGCGACATCTGGAGGTTGCCGTCGTCCGTGCCCGCCCAATAGAGGCCGGGCTTCTTGGACGACTCGGCGAAGGCATAGACCGTGGCGTACTGGAGGTTCGTCTTCTTGGAGAGGGCGATCCGCTCCTTGTTGGCCTTGGTCAGGTCGGGGCTGATCGTGACGAACGACCCCCGCTCGCCCCGGCTCAGGGAGCGGTGGACGAACTGGGAGGCAATGTAGACGATGCCCGGATTGTGGGGCGAGAGGACGATCGGCGCGTTCCACTGGTAGCGCTGGGCCGGGACACCGGCCGCCGCCTCCTCGGGCGTGGTCCGCTTGGCCAGGGAGATCGTATCCCCCGTCTTGAGGTTCATCCGGCTCGAGCCGCCGAACTGGCTCTCATAATAGACGTATTCGGGGTTCCACCAGTCGCGGACCGCGTAGAAGCCGTCGCCCGTGGGCAGGTAGAGCCAATCCGCGGCGAAGACGCCGTATTGGTTCCGGTTCTGGGAGGGCCCCAGCCAGCAGCCGTTGTCCTGGGTGCCGCCCATGACGTTATAGGGCATCTCGTTGTCCGCGGAGACGTCGTAGAACTGCTGGGCCGAGATCGTGTTCTTCTGGCTCCAATGCGCGCCGCCGTCCCAGGTCTCGCAGACGCCGCCGTCATTGCCGCTCAGGATGTGCTTGGAGTTGAGCGGGTCGACCCAGGCGCCGCGATGGTCGACATGCGTCTTCATATTGCCGGCGTCCCAACCGGTGGCCTTGAAGGTTTTGCCCGCGTCGGTCGAAATCGTGGCGTTGGTGTCGGTGCAGTAAATCGTCTGGTCGTTAAGCGGGTCGATGACGATCCGCCCGTAATAGCCGCCCTCGGTCTGGTTGACCTGGGCGCTGCCGCCGGTCTGGGCGTAAGCCGTCATCCTCTTCCAGGTCTCGCCCTGGTCGTCCGAACGGTAGATGACGCCCGATCGCTTCGTCGGCTGGAGATTGGCGAGGGCATTGCCATACAGCATCTCCAGGACGTGCCGGTTGACGATCTGGGCGCGCCCTTTGGCTTCGGAGGAGTCCGCCTTGGGCGCTTCCTTCTTGGTCAGCTTTTCGACCTCGTCGATCGCGGCTATGAGGTCCTTGTCCTTGGCATAGACCTTGCGGGCCGCGGCGTCGAACTTGGCCAGGTCCACGCCCGATTTCGTCAGGAAGTCCTTGTCCCCGATCGCCTCGTTGAGCTTCTTGACTAAGTCGGCCTCGTTCTCCGCCGTGAAGGGCGTGAACTTGGGCGCTTGCTTGGCCAGTTCCGGATTGATCTTGAAGGTCTTGAATTTGGCGAACGTGAAGTCCTCGGCCCAGAGCGCCGCACCGCGGCCGCCGCCCCCCCCGCCGAATCCGCCGGGCGCGCGGAAATTCGCCACGCCGTCGCGCTCGGCCAGGCCGAGGTTCACTTCCTCGTCGAGCCGGGCGTAGACGATGGCCGGGTTCTTCTCGAAGACGGCCAGTCCGGTCCGGCCGACCTCGACGCCGGCCGGAAGGCCGTTGGTCAGCTTCTTCCAGGTCTTGCCGCCGTCAGTCGTTTTATAGAGGTCGTTGCCGGCCTGCCGATCGAGGTAGGTCCAGGCCCGGCGAAAGGTTTTGTAGGCCTGGGCGATGACGATATCGGAGTTGCGGGGATCGATGACGAAGTCGCCGACGCCCCGGTCCTTCATCGGGAAGATGTTGGCCCAGGTCTTGCCGCCGTCCGTGCTCTTGTAGAGGCCGCGCTCGCAATCCATCTCGTTGTCGTAGAGCTTGCCTTCGGCCGCGACATAGACGATGTCCGGGTTCTTGAAGTCGACCGCAACCTTGGGGATGAAGAAGCTCTTCTCCAGGCCGATCCGGGTCCAGGTCTTGCCCGCGTCCGCGGATTTCCAGACGCCGTTGCCGTGGGCGCTCGACCGGGCGTGCATCGGTTCGCCGGTGCCGAGGTAGAGGATGCTCGGGTTCGACGGGGCGATGGCCATATAACCCATGCTCATGTTGCCGTACTTGTCGAAGAGCGGCTCGAAGTGAATGCCGCCGTCCTCGGTCTTCCATAGTCCGCCCGAGGCGGTCAGGACATAATAGGCCTGGCTCTGGCCGCGCGGCACCGCGAATTCGGTGATGCGCCCGGAGAAGGTGAACGGGCCGATGAAGCGCCAGGCGAACTGGTTGAAGTCGTCCGTCGTCACCGGGTTGGCGGCCGGAACGGGGGCCGGGGTCGGAACGGCGGGTTTGGCCGGCGCAGGCGCCTGGGCCGAAACAGCGAGGGCCAGGCCGGCCATCAGGACGGCCGCCGCCAGGATGTTCCAAAGCGACTTGGGGGATGATCTCACGATGATGCCTCCTTCATGAATAATATTTATCGTTCTCAGGGAGAAAGGACCTCGGTCCCCGATTTCAGACTGCTGATGTAGAACTTCGGCTCCTGTCCGAAGGCGGCGCGGAACGCCCGCGCGGCGCTTTCCTCGAGCGTTCCGACCGCTTTTTCCTCGACCAGGTTGATCGTGCACCCGCCGAACCCGGCGCCCATCATCCGCGCGCCGAGAACGCCGGGGACGGCCTGGGCGGCGTCGACGAGGACGTCGAGCTCGCGGCAGCTGACCTCGTAGTCGTCGCGGAGGCCGTCGTGCGAGCCGTTCATCCGCCGCCCGAAGGCGGCGAAGTCGCCGGACTTGAGGTCGGCGCAGGCGTCCTCGACGCGCCGGTTTTCCCGGACGACGTAGTCGCAGCGGCGGAAGATGACCGGGTCGAATTCCGCCCGGTGGGCCTCCAGGAGCTCCCGGGACACGTCGCGGAGGCTGCGGAGCGCGGGATCGTATTTCGACAGGAGCTTCACTCCCGCCTCGCACTGGCCCCGGCGGACATTGTATTCCGAGGAGGCCAGCTCGCGTTTGACCTGGGTGTCGCAGAGCACGATCCGGAGGTCGGCCCGCTCGAACGGGAAATATTGATAATCCAGGCTCCGGCAATCGAGCTTGAGGACGGATTTCGGGCGGCCGAAGATGTTGATGAACATGTCCATGATGCCGCAGCGCACCCCGACGAACTCGTTTTCGGCCTTCTGGGCGAGCTTGACCAGGGCCAGCGGATCCAGGCCCAGCCCGAAGATGCGGTTCAGGGAGAAGGCCAGCCCGGCCTCGATCGCCGCCGACGAGGACATGCCCGAACCGATAGGGATATCGCCCCCGTACACGCAAGCGAAGCCGCCGATGGGGTGCCCGCCCTTGCGGAGCTGGTCGACGACGCCGATGAGGTAATTCGGCCAGCGCTTGTCGCTCGGGGCGAGGCCGGCCAGATCGAATTCGTGCGACTGTTCGAGATCGGCTGCGTGCAGCGCGACTTTCGACCCCGGCCGCGGCCCGACGGCGAAATAGATGGCCTTGTCGACGGCCGCGGGCAGGACGAAGCCTTCGTTGTAGTCGGTGTGTTCGCCGATGAGGTTGACCCGGCCGGGGGACCTCACGAGCAGCGGCTCGGCCCGGAAGAGCTCCCGGTAGGTGTCCGCGAGGCGCTGCGGCCGGCCCGGGCCGGCGGGATTAGTCGACGGTCGCATGGCGGTTCGCGAGGACGAAGACGAGGCCGGCGGCAACCATGAGTCCCCCCCACCAGACGGCGGGATGCAGACGGGCGAGCACGGTCTTGGATTCGGCGTGGGCCAGAAGGTCGTAGATTCCTGTGATCAAAATCACTCCCCCCATGAAGAGGAGGACCAATCCGACAAAAAACCAGATCGGCTTCATTTTTTTGACGTTATCGGCCATGGTTTTCTTCCCTTCCTCCGGCATCTCACCAGAAATAGACGTTGAGCAGGACCATGACGATGAGGGCCAGGACGGCGACGAAGGCCGGCTGCTTGAACCAGGGGACGTGCGCCCCAACCGTCTCGGGCGTCAGGCCTTTGACCAGACCTACGAGCTCGGCTTCGGGTTTCTTCTTCGTGAACAGGCTGACGGCGACCGTCACCCCGAAGCAGATGAGCCAAGCCCACCAGGCCCGCCAGAAGTTGGCGGCCATGTCGCTCGCCCCCTTGTTGGACAGGGTGAGGACGCCGGCCTGGATCCACTCGAACTTGACGGCCAGGTACAGGGTGAACGACGAACCCATCCCGGCGATGAGGCCCCAGAACGCCCCGTTGGGCGTGATCCACTTGACGAACATCCCCAGGAGCATCGTGGCGAAGAGCGGCGCGTTGACCCAGGAGAAGATGGCCTGCATGTAGTCCATGATCGTCGGCATGCTCTTGGCCCAATAGGCGGTCGCGACGCTGATCACGATCCCGACGATCGTGGCCGCGCGCCCCATCCGGAGCAGATGCTTGGGCGAAGCCTTCTTGTTGATGACCGACTGGTAGATGTCGTAAGTCCAGACGGTGTTGAAGGCGCTGATGTTGCCCGCCTGCCCGGCCATGAACCCGGCCAGGAGGGCGGTGATGCCCAGCCCGACGAGCCCGCGCGGGAAGTAGCGGGCGATGAGCATGGGCAGCGCGGAATCGTAGTTCAGCTTGCCCCCGTCGCTCATCAGGGCGAAGCCCGAGTTCGAGTCCTTGGCCAGGACCAGGGCGATCAGGCCGGCGATGATGACGATGAACGGCACGGCCATCTTGAAGAACGAGGCGATGATCGGGGTCATGCGGGCCGAGCGGAGGTTCTTCGCCGAGAACGCCCGCTGGACGACCAGGAAGTCCGTGGTCCAGTAGCCGAACGACAGCACGAATCCCAGCCCGAGGACGATTCCCCCCCAAGTGATCATCATTCCGTTCGCCGCAGGATCGCCCGACGTGGACCACAGCTTGGAAAACGCCTCCGGCACCCGGCGCATGATCTCGCCCACGCTCCCGATCTCGACGATGCCCAGGACGGAGACGAGGAACAGGCCGAACCAGATGAGGAAGAACTGGATGATCTCGGTGAAGATGGCCGACATCAGACCGCTCAGGGTGACGTAGGCGGCGACGGTGATCGCCGAGGCCCACATGCTGATGTCCCAGTTCCAGCCGACGAACGTGTGCAGGACGAGGGCCATAGCGTAGAGGTTGATCCCGGAGACGAGAAGGGTCATGACGGCGAAGGAAATGCCGTTGAGGACGCGGGTCTTCTCGTCGAACCGGAGTTTGAGGTAGCCCGGGACGGACTTGATCCGGCTGCTGTAATAGAAGGGCATCATGAAGATGCCCAGGAACAGCATGGCCGGGATGGCCCCGATCCAGTAGAAATGGGCCACATACATCCCGTATTTGTAGGTGTTGCCGGTCATCCCCAGGAGCTCCAGCGCTCCGAGGTTGGCCGAGAGGAACGCGATGCCCGCGACCCAGGCGCTGTTGCGCCGGCCGGCGAGGAAGAAGTCCTCTTCGGTCTTGGTGTATCGTTTCAGATAGAAGCCCATGCCGAGGATGAAGGCGAAATAGAAGAGGATGATGAACCAATCCACGAAATGGAGACCGATCGCCTGCATATCCGCGAGCTCCTTCCCGGAAAACGTAGAGGGAGAAATATCACAGCCATCAGGTGAAGTCAATTCGGGGAGGCTCGAGGCAAGAAATTTGAAAAAAGTCAGGTCGTAAAACGAATTAAGATTGACAGACCCAGCCGTGCCTCCATATAATTCAGGGCGATACGAACCGGGAAAGAGGTGCCCTCCATGGCCAAATCCGAAGACCCCGCCAAGGCCTCCGATCCCATCGCGCCCCGGGCCGACGCGGCCTCCGCCTTGGGGGCTTCAATCCTGCTCACCGGCGACATCTCGGGCGACGAGGATCTGGTCCTGCGCGGGACCTTCAAGGGCGCGATCCGGCTCCGGAACCACAGCCTGTTCATCGAGCGCGGGGCGAACGTCGAAGCCGACATCGAGGCCGCCAGCGTGGCCGTCTCCGGCAGCCTGACCGGCAATATCCGGGCGGCGGGCCGGGTCGTCCTCTCGAGCGACGCCCGGATGAAGGGCGACATCACGGCCGCCAAAATCCATATTCGGGACGGCGCCCAGTTCCGGGGCAGCATCAAGATGGCTGAGGGCAGGGCGTAAGCCGGCAGCCGAAAGGCCGTCGTCCCGAGGCCTCGAACATCCCTTCATGATGGACCGATTCAAGCTCGTCTCCGATTTCGTCCCCCAGGGGGACCAGTCCCAGGCCATCCGGGGCCTGGCGGACGGCATTGCCGGCGGCCTACGCCACCAGGTCCTGATGGGCGTCACGGGCTCGGGCAAGACGTTCACCATGGCCAACCTCATCGAGGAGCTCAACCGGCCTGTCCTCGTCATCTCGCACAACAAGACGCTCGCCGCCCAGCTCTACCAGGAGTTCAGGCGGTTTTTCCCCCGGAATTCCGTGGAATATTTCGTCTCCTATTACGATTATTACCAGCCCGAGGCATACATAGCCTCGTCGAACACCTACATCGCCAAGGAAGCGACGATCAACGAAGAAATCGACCGGATGCGGCTCAACGCCACGAACTCCCTGTTCGCCCGACGCGACGTCATCATTGTCGCCTCGGTTTCGTGCATCTACGGCATCGGCGCCCCGGAGACGTACTACGCGATGAGCTTTCCGGTCGAGACCGGCCAGACGCTCCCCCGCCGCGACATCCTCCGGAAGCTGGTCGAGATCCAATACAATCGACAGGAGGCCGATTTCCAGCGCGGCGGCTTCCGGGTGCGGGGCGACATCGTCGAGGTCTTCCCGGCCTACGCCGATTTCGCCTATCGGATCGAGCTCGACGGCGACCGGGTGAAGCGAATCTCCTCGATCGACCCGCTCCTCGGGACGGTCCGCGAGATCTTCAACCGGGTCGTCATCCATCCCCGGACCTTCTTCTCCACGCCGAAAGACGTCCTCGAGGAGTCCGTCCGCGGCATCGAACGCGAGCTCGAGGAGCGGCTGGGCTTTTTCCGGGCGCAGGGAAAGATCGTCGAGGCGGAACGCATCGAAGAACGGACGCTGCGCGACCTCGACATGCTCCGCGAGTTCGGCTACTGCCCGGGCATCGAGAATTACTCCCTCTACCTGAGCAAGCGGAAGCCCGGCGAGCCCCCCTATACCCTGCTCGATTACTTTCCCAAGGACTTCCTGACCATCATCGACGAGTCGCACGTCTCCGTGCCGCAGATCGGCGGCATGTACTTCGGCGACCGGTCGCGAAAGGAAACGCTTATCGAGCACGGGTTCCGCCTGCCCTCCGCTCTGGACAACCGCCCCCTGAATTTCCAGGAATTCGAGTCCCACGTCGGTCAGACGATCTACGTCTCCGCGACGCCGGGCCCCTATGAGCTGCGCAAAGTCGATGGCCGGGTCGTCGAACAGGTCATCCGGCCGACCGGCTTGATCGATCCCGTCGTAGAAGTACGGCCGGTGAAGGGGCAGGTCGATGATCTCCTGATGGAAATCCGGGCGCGGACCGCGGCGAAAGAGCGAACGCTGGTCACCACGTTAACCAAGAAAATGGCCGAGGACCTGACCCGCCACTACCACGAACAGGGGCTCCGGGTCCGCTATCTCCACTCCGAGATCGAGACGCTCGACCGGGTGAAGATCCTCAGGGACTTGCGCAAGGGCGTCTTCGACGTGCTCGTCGGCATCAACCTCCTCCGCGAAGGCTTGGATCTGCCCGAAGTTTCGCTGGTCGCGGTCCTCGACGCCGATAAGGAAGGGTTTCTGCGGTCGGCGAGCGCGCTCATCCAGACGTTCGGCCGGGCGGCCCGGAACGTCCATGGGAGAGTGCTCCTCTATGCCGAGGTCGTCACCAACTCGATGAAGGCGGCCATCGCCGAGACCAACCGCCGCCGCCTCCTCCAGGAGGAGTTCAACGCGGCGAACGGCATCACGCCCCAGTCCATCATCAAGTCGATCGACGAGGTCCTGACCAGCGTGTACGAGCGCGATTACTTCGATTACACGAAGATCGCCGAGGACAAGGAATTTTATCTGTCCCCCCAGAAACGAAAACAGAAGCTCGACCAGCTCGAAAAGCTCATGAGGGAAGCGGCCAAGGCCATGGAATACGAGAAGGCCGCCCAGTTGCGCGACCAGATCGCGAAGCTCAAGACCATCGAACTGGAGATCGAGCCCTAAATGGACCTCCGACGCAAGGCCGCGGCCCTTCCCAAGAAGCCCGGAATCTATTTCTTCAAGAACGGGGCGGGCGGCGTCGTCTACATCGGCAAGGCCCGTCAGCTCCGGGACAGGGTCAAATCGTATTTCCTGCCCTCCGACGACCCGAAGGTCCGCAACATCCTCGCCGAGACGGCCGACATCGACTACATCCTGACCGACTCCGAGCGCGAAGCCGCTTTCCTCGAAAACAACTTCGTCCAGCAGGTTCAGCCCAAATTCAACCTCCGCCTGAAGGACGACAAGAGCTTCCCCTACCTGAAGCTGACGGTCCAGGAGCCGTTCCCCCGGATCTCCTTCAGCCGCAAAGTCGAGGCGGATGGGGCGAAATATTTCGGCCCGTTCAGCCCGGCCCGCGAGGCGCGGAAGGCCATCATCCTCGTCGGCAAATACTTCCAAGTGCGGAACTGCGAGGAGGCCGTACCGGGGAAGCGGAAACGGCCTTGCCTCGAATACGACCTCAAGCAGTGCTCCGCTCCCTGCGTGGGGTTCGTTACCGAACCGGCGTACCGTCAGGGCGTGGACGAGGCCCGGCTTTTTTTGGAAGGCAAAACCGAACGGTTGGCCAAAGTGCTAAAAGAAAAGATGGCGCGCGCGGCCGAACGCGAGGACTTTGAGGAGGCGGCGCGGCTGCGAGATATCGCCCGGACGATCGAAACGCTCCAGGTCAAGCCGACGCTCATCTCCGTCCGTCTGGAGACGCAGGATATTTTTGGCTATGCGCGGGAAGGCCGGGCCCAGGCCGTCTATGTCTTCTCGATGCGCAAGGGCAAGGTCCGGGAAGCGCGCGAATTCGAGTTCGAGGAGGAACCTGAGAGGGCCGAAGCGGCCATCCTCGGAGAATTCCTGGGGGCTTTTTATCGGGATCGCCAAGTCCCTCCCAGGATCCTGCTGCCGATCGCTCCGGCAGGGAAAGATGACCTCGCTTCGGCGCTCGAGGCGAAAGCGGGAAAGAAGGTCGAGATCGCCGTCCCAGCCCGGGGAAAAGGCCGGGCGCTAGTCGTCCTGGCTGTGAAGAACGCCGAAATCCTTCTCCGAAAAAAGCAGGAAAGCCTGGCGCCTTTGGAGGACATCCGGAAGGAGCTCGGACTCGAGCGCCTGCCCACGCGGATCGAAGGCTTCGACATCTCGCATACGGGAGGGACCGAGACCGTCGCCTCGCTCGTCTCGTTCCTGAACGGCCGGCCGGACAAAGAGGAATACCGCAAGTTCAAGATCAAGACCGTGTCCGGACCGAACGACGTGGCCAGTCTGGAGGAAGTCCTGCGCCGGCGCTATTTGCGCCTCCTCGCCGAGAAACGTCCTCTCCCCGACTTGGTGTTCGTCGATGGGGGCCTGCCCCAGCTCGGGACGGCGGAGAGGGTCCTTGAGGACCTGGGGCTGGAGAAGCTCGCCCTGGCCTCGCTCGCCAAGAGAGAGGAGATCGTTTATACGCCCAGCCACCGGGAAGGTTTGAAGCTCGACCGGACGTCGCCGGCGCTCAAGCTCCTCCAGCGCGTCCGGGACGAAGCGCACCGCTTCGCGATCGGATTTCACCGGCAGAGGAGATCGAAGCGCAGCTTCGCGTAAAGCGGAACGTATGACCGCAAGAAAGGATGCTGATAAAGTGAAAAAAATGTCATTGCGAGGAGCCCCAATTTTATTGGGGCGACGAAGCAATCTCCCGCGCACGATTCCAAGGAGCAACATATGATCATCGGCGTCGGCATTGACCTCATCGAAGTCGCTCGCGTCCAAAAAGCGATCGAGCGCAACCCGCGGTTCGTCGACCGCGTCTTCACCGAGCGCGAGATCCTTTACAGCGAAGGGAAGAAATCCCGCTTCCAGCACCTAGCCGCTCGGTTCGCCGTGAAAGAGGCGTTCTACAAGGCCATTGGCCAACGGATCGCCTGGACCGACGTCGAAACGATCAATCTCCCCTCCGGCCAGCCGCAGCTCATACTCCTGGCCAAGAACATATACGGATTCACCCGGAGCCACGTCTCGATTTCCCACATCGCGGACTACGCCACGGCGGTCGTGGTGCTGGAAAAGGAATGAAAGATCTCTTTAATTATCGTTGCGCGCAGTTACCTTGCGCGCCTTTGCCCGCAGGCTCACTTGATTATCAGGTCGAAATCGAATCGACGAGTTGAACGCGCGCTGCTTTCTTTGAATGGCTCTTAGCGCGGAGCGGATACTTCTCGGGATGATCGAGATTATCGACGGTCAAATCGATATCGAGTTCGGGCCAATAGAGATGAAACCCATGCAAGAACTTGACATTAAAAATCGATCGGAGCGACATATTTTCAAAATAGGGGAATTCCGAATAAGGAAGGAAGTACTCTTTGCGGTTGATCAACATCCAGACGCCGAACGGCGTGATGTTTTCAACGCTGGCCGAAGTGTTTTTTCCAGGCCTCAACGATTTTCTTCCAATTCCATGATGGATTATAACATTGTTTCATTCTGAGCGAAAGGCGATCCCTTCCAGATCGTTTGCATCCAGATCGATGAGAACGAAGAATTTCCGGCCCATCCGCGGAGCGGCGGTTTCGGTCGAAACGAGGGCTTCCTTTACCGACGGTTCCGTGATGCCCGGACTCGGAGTCGGCGCCATATGCTTTTCGAACTCGGTGATTGCTTGGAGCTGGCCGTTATCGTAAATCTGAAACGCGGATTTATCGAGATTGGCCACCGGCTTCCCGTTCTTATCGGTGACATAGACCTGGATGAGCTTCAACGTGACCGCGACTTCATGTTGGAGCGGCTTCTGGGGCGAAACGGCTTGCCGATCGGACGTTTGCGTCTGGCCGGCGGACGCCAACGCGAAAAGGCCGAGCCATAATAGCTCCCTAGTTCTCATGCGCTGAATTGCTCTCATTTGATATCGACTTCAACGGTGAAGAATTTGAAGTTCTTATAAACGACAGTCGTTTCGGAGCGGACGAAGGCCCGGCCGCGCTGGTTGAGATAAGCTTCCTCGACAAACAACTTGCTAGGGAACCGGACGCCGTTCTTCTCGACGCTGAATTCCGCCCGCTGCATGACCCGGGGCGTTCGATCGTACTTTTTCCCCCGCATTTCAAAGACCTCATAATGGCCGATGCGTTTCTCGGAGTACTCGATCTTCATGATATTGCCGGTGACCGGATCGATCCAGGCTTTGCCGTAAAGGGTATTCGCTTCCGGCGCGTCCGGTTTGGGCTTGGCATCGACGATGATGACCGGCTTCCGTTCGAATTTGTCCGAACCGACGATCGTGTAGTCGTATTCGGCTTGGTAGGATTTCCTGAAGATCCCCCCGGGCCCGAGCATCGCGTTCGCGTAGAGAATGACCGACGTTTTGAGGGCCGCATTCGCCTCGTTCTTTTTCTTGCCGTTTTCCTGCAGGAGGGTCCGTGTTTCCCGGATTTGTTCATCCTTCCGGACGCACTGATAGTCGTATACGTAGGAATTCTTGATTTTCGGCGGCGCGGCGCTCATTACGACGGCTCCGCGCGAATCGAGGCCGTTCCAATTTTCGATAGTCGACCAGCTTCTGATCGTCGGCGGCGGTGGGACATCGAGGGCCGGGTCGATTTTCTCCGAAATTTCCTCGCGACAGATGAAATAGAGGACCGCGCTTTCGAGTTTCCGGCAGTATTCCGCCGTTTTTTCGAGGAGGGACTCGAGATTGACGACCGGAGGCTTTTGCTGCGGGGCGGGAGGCCGCGCTTCGATTCTCGGGAAAGCCGACGGCATCGCGAGATAAATGAAAAGCACGGCCGCCAACCCTCGTGGGATTTGTCGTGTTCGATTCATCGTCCTAATCCTCCCTTCTTCGCAGCGTCCTCGACGGAGAAATCGCAAGCCATCTCGGATTTAGCGCCGGAGACCTCATCCTCGGCGAAGAGTAAAAGCGTATAAGCGTCGGGCTCCACGTCGGGAACACCCATCCGGACGAAAAACGTTCTGGCCGCTTTTTCGGATTTTTCTTCCAGGACGGTCAAATCCATGGGGATTTGATCCCGCGTCAGTTTATCGAAAAGAAACGCGGTCAGCTTGAGCTTGGGTGAGCTTCCCTCGGGAACGGCGCAGCAGATGACCGCCCAGGCTTCAGATCCGCGATAGAGAGTTCGCTCGAGATGCGGTGCGTATTGAGCTGTGTCATAGGCGAGCAGGGTCTTCAGGTCCGCCGTGACGGCTTTCTTGCCCGCGTCGGCACTCGGTCCGTGGGCTTTAAAATAGAGCGCGCCGCGGTCAGGTTTGACGAGAAGCGGGGGAAAAAGCTTAATTCCGGTCGCGATCGGCCCAGGAACGGTTGCCGACACGCCAGCGACGGCGGCCTTACCGGTTTCGAGATCGCGAAGAACGATCCGGCACTTATACTGTCCGGGCGGGACTGACAGGATAGACAGCAAATAAGCGCTATATTGCCGGATGCCGGCGAAATTTTCCTCGGTCCTTTTCATCTCGACGATCGCATCGGTTTGGTTGAACGCCAGGCTGATGACTTCGACTTTCTTCCCCAACGTCTCGCCCAGTTTTCCAGCCGGGATCATCGCCGCCAAAAGAAGATTATTCGCCGGTTCCGTGGAGCGAGGGAGGGCCGCCATGTCGAAACGCACGGGCGTCTGGGACAATGGCTTTTCGGCCAGGGCCAGGTCCACGAGATTGATCTTTTTTTCAAGGTCGGTGTAATCCGTGAAAAGCTTGGGATTCGAATAGCCGTTGGGGGCGCGGACGTCGCAGCCGGGCCGTTTCACCTCGACTTTGATGGCGTGGAATTTCCCGTCCCATTTTTCGCTGACCGGATAGCCCAGGACGTAAAAAGAGCCGGTCATGGTATTGACCTTCTCGGCGAACGGCTCGTAGTTGTACATATTGCCCCAGTATTGGCCGCCCGTATCGTCCGACGTTTTCGACAGGGTCCAGGCGCCGGTCTGGGAATCGCCCAAGGTGATTCCGCCGGTGTATAAAGAACAGATCGCGACGTTAGATGTCTGCATCTCCTTCAACATATTTTCGTATTCCCAAGTGAGGTCGTTGGGGGCGGGGGGATAGACGACCGGATAGGGAATCCCTTCGGAAAAGAGGACGAGGTTCTTCTGGCCTGGAATGGAACGCAGCGCCCAAGCGAGAGCGCTGAGGCAATCGACGTACGTCATGGCCGAAAGGCGCCATATTTCCTTCATGTCGAGTTCGGGCATCTCGGGCATCGGCAGACTCGTCTTCGCCTCCGGACGCGCGTCCGCGAGATTCCCTGCCGCCAATTTCCTGCGATACGCGTCCTCCGAGTCCTCGAGTAGTTGGTTGGAATCGCGAAGCCCGATCTTCGACACGAGGTCCCGGACCTTCCGATGGTCACTCGTCAAATTGAGATTGATCTGAAGCAGTTTCAGGAGCGAAAAAGAAAGGACGCCGACTTCGTCGGTGGGCAGAACTTGTGTCTCGAGAAAATGCCGGGCCGCTTCGCCCATTTTTCGAACGCCGAGAGGATTGTTGTAGGCGAAATCGAAGAAAAGGAAAAATTTGCGGTTCAGAAGGCGAGGAGATCGAGGCACCGGCGTCTGGACGACGCGCTCCTCCGCGCGCGCCGCTGGCGCGGAGATAGAAAGAACGTGCTTCTCAAATTCGGTCAGTTTCTGCGGCTTGCCGTCGTCATAAAGAATGAAATCATCTTTGGTCAGATCGATGACGGGTTTCCCGTTCTTGTCAGTGACATAGACCTGGATGAGCTTGAGCGTGACGGTAACCTCGTGCTGGAGGGGTTTTTGAAGGCGGACGGCATCTTGGGAAGCTGAGCCCGATTGAGAAAATGACCCCGGGAAAAAGCACAATCCGGCAATGAGAAATAGCAGGGAGAATTTTTTAATTTCTCCCCTGATAATCCTCATGATAACCCTCCGAAATCCCATGATTTCTATATAATTGCCGTTGCGCTTAGCATGATTCCGTGCGTTTCAATGGGCAATGGCTTGGAAAACCCATTTAGCTCACACACCCTTTCCTAGGACCGCAGCAATAAATGTGCCAGGAACTGGGCGGCATTTTGAGGGAGGCAATCTTTTAGAATCTATAACTTGTGTCCTTTTATTAGGACATTTGACTTCTTTTCTCTCAGATCGGATTGTCAAGAAAGTTATCATCTCATCTCTTTCGAGGCACCGAAAAGACATCTAAACTGGCGTCCGGCGCACTTCGTAGTATGTGGAATCTGATCTCATTGCCCCTTTTTTCGACCGCAAAATCCTTGGGAATATAAATTTCTTCCAGGTCCTTCCAATAGATGGTGTTGATCTTGCCGTCATTCCCGATTTTGTAGATCATCAATATCGGATAGCCGTTGATCGCATACAACGATCCGTCGAAGACCGACGCGGAGCTGATGATTTCTAAATAGCCGAAACGCTTCGCCGGATCGGCAATCCCCTCCCCCATCTTTTTCAGGTTGAATTCCTCTTTGATTCGGATGAAATTATTTTCGATTCGGAATTCACCGACGAATCCTCCCTTTTTGCTGTACTTGCGGATGATAGGAAAATACCTGAAAACGACGTAAACCGTGTCATCGTCGAGTAACAAAGTTCTTCTATTCAATTCACTGAGGCTATGGCGGAAATTCATGGGAGAACCGAATGAATTCATTTTCTTTCCCTGCAAAGAATACATTTCGACGAGAGGAGTTTCCGGATTTATGATGGATGGCGATATGAAGATGGTGCCGCTCTCATCGACCGCCATGTCGTCGGCATTTGGGATTTTCAGAGAACTGACGAATTTCCCGTTGAGATCGAAAGCGACGATCCTCTCTTGATCCTGGACCAGGAGCTGGTCTTTATGGATCGACAACGCGCGCGGATTCGTCAACCGTTTTTTTACTATGACGTTTCCGGCGAATCCTTCATCAAGGGTCCCCCCGGGGGTGAGTTTAAGCACGGTGGCTTTTCTCGCGTCGGAGAGATAGAAATTCCCTGCAAGGTCCATCGTCATCCGGCGCAGCGCCGGCGTTCCGGCGATGTTTAGGGACGGCCCTTTTCCCAATTCAACGGCGTTTTTCGGCATGATGAGGTTTTTCAGCTCATTGAAAAAAAGATCGTCCAAAATCGTAACGTTGCTTTTAACCTTCTGCCCAAAAAGGGCCGCCGCCGAAGCCAGACAAGCCGGGATAATCAAAAAACGCAAAATGAAATCACCCGCGTATCGACAGGCGCCTGGGGAAGAATGAACGTCGCGTTTTATCGGTCTCATCGATCTTTTCCCTCGGCAGCCGACGACTTTTCGGGAATCCTCCTTTCCGTCAGCTCTCGAAAGACCGTCACGGCGAGGCTCGGCCAAACCCAATTTCCGGCGCCTATCCGCGGCCCGGATATAGAAAACGCCTTTGTCACATCGTCCAAGGTTTTCCCTTCATCGACCATGGCTAGGACCTTGGATTGGATTTCCTCGATGGATCGAAGGATGGATCCAAGCTCTTCCCGCCCGATGGGATCCGCGTGGCTGGGGATGAATGTCCGGATCTCGGGCTGGATTTTGAGTAGGATGCTCAGCGTCCTCACGAGTCCGAACGAATATCCTCCTTTTTCGCTTTGGATGAGCGGATCGTGATGGACGAAGACGAGATCGCCGATGAAGGCCGCTCCCCGCGACGGAAAGAAGATGACGACGTCGCCGCTCGTATGAGCCGAGCCGTACTGAAAAAGCTCGATCGTCTCGGACCCGAAGCGGAGATTCAGTTGCCCTTCGAACGAGACGGCCGGAAGGAAATACGGCATCGCCCTCGACGTCGGCCCCAGAGAATAAATGTCCGATGGCGCGTTCATCTCCAAGAAAGTCCAATAGCCCCCGGCCAGTTCCTGGCGGCATTTCAAGCTGCAGATGATTTCGGCCGTGTTGGGGTAGACATCGTATCCGTTGAAACAATCCGAATCGCTGTGGGTGAACGCGGCTTTCGTGATGGGCTTGGCGGTGATCTTGCGGATTTCCTTGACGACCTTTCTTGTCGCGCCGGCCGTCGCTTTAGAGTCGATCACGAAAACGCCGGCGTCCCCCACGAAAAAGCCGACGTTGGCCCCCCATTCGCCCTTGGCCAGATAAAGTCCGCCCCCCATCTTCACGATTTCGAGTTCGGGCTTCCGGCCCCCGTCAAAATAATTGAAAACCTGCGGCGAGCCGGTCGGAAAAGCGAGCGAGATCACAGCGGCCGCGCATAATAGTGGAAAGCTAAGCGCCGCTTTCTTCACTTTACGATCCGGTTTTCGGTCTCGACGGAGAAAAATTTGTATTTCTCGCAGCGCATCACCGACTGCTATCGGACGTGCGATCTCATTTTCGTTTCGGATCGTCCCGCGCCGCTCCGGACTTGTCTTTCTTATTCTCCGCGCTTCCGGCCGATGATCCCGATACGGGTAATTTGAAATCGACCGACATGAAAAAGGACGAGGCGGACGGCTTGTCCTTTTCGAGGAAGGGATTGAACGTCCATTGACGCAGGGCTTCGAGCGCGGACCGGTCGAGGTCGGGATCGGCTTTTTGCCAAACACGGACGGATA
>JADGNV010000205.1 GCA_017883285.1 Candidatus Aminicenantota bacterium
CGGATGAACGCCCAGGGCATCTCCATCGCCCAGGTCACCCAGGCGATCCGGAGCGAAAACCTGAACCTGCCCGCCGGCCGGGTCACGGAAAAATCGCAGGACTTCCTCGTCCGGACGAAGGCCGAGTTCAAGAGCCTTCCCGAAATGCTCGACATCGTCGTGGCCAACGTCGCCGGAACCCCGGTTCACTTGCGGGACATCGCCGTGGTCAAGGACGACTTCAAGACCAAGCGGACGATCTCCCGGATCAACGGCCGGGAATGCGTCACCCTCGTCGTCCAAAAGCAGTCGGGGACGAACACGGTCAAGGTGGCCGACCAGGTCAACAAGATGACCGCCTCCGTCCAGAAGTCCAATCCTGAACTGGAGATCCACACGGCCACGGACTCGTCCATCATGATCAAGGATTCCCGGGACGACGTCATCAACAGTCTGATCCTCGGCATCTTCTTCGCCGGACTCGTCGTCCTCTTCTCTTTCGGGGACCTGCGCAACACCCTGATCACGGTCGCCGGTCTGCCGGTCTGCATCATCGCCGCTTTCGGCGTCATGGGCCTGCTCGGCTACACGGTGAACATCATCACTCTCCTGGCCCTGAGCCTGTCGGTCGGCCTTCTGATCGACGATGCCATCGTCGTCCGGGAGAACATCTTCCGCCACATGGAAAAGCTGGGGGAGGATCCGCGCAAAGCGGCGAGCGAGGGGACGTCGGAGGTCGGCCTGGCCGTCACGGCCACGACAATGACCATCGTCGCCGTCTTCCTGCCGGTCGCCTTCACCACGGGCATCGCCGGCAAGTTCTTCCGCCAGTTCGGGGTGACGGTCGCGGCCGCGGTCCTGATCTCCCTCTTCGAGGCGTTCACCTTCGCCCCGATGCTCTCGGCCTACTTCTTCAAGAAGTCCCAGCGCACCGAGCGGAAAACCCTCTCCTCGCGGTTCCAGAACATGGTCACGAAATTCTACGACGGATTGGGGGCCCACTACCGCCCCGTCCTGCGCTGGGCCCTGACCCATCGCAAGACCATGATGTTTCTGACGACGGTGGTCTTCTTCATCAGCGCCTATCTCTTCACCGTCGTCGGCACCGGCGGGACCCCGCACGGGGAGCGGCCGGAGTTCAACCTCGTGGTCCAGACGGCCTCGGGCAGCTCCCTCGACCAAACCGACGCCACCATCCGCTCGATCGAGACGATCCTCCGCAGCCAGCCGGAAATCGGCGACATCGCCACCGTCGTGGGCTCGACCGACGGGTCGTCCGACGTGGCCACGATCAACGTCAAGCTGACCCTGAGCACCAAGGCCTCGCGGGGCTACGAGGACGTCCTCCGGCCCAAGCTCAAGGACGTAGCGGGCGCCGCGATCACGTTCCAGGAAGCGAGCTCCATGGGCGGGGCGGCGTTCGCCTCCATGCAGCAGCTGCCCGTCCAGATCAATCTGAAGGGCACGGACCTCGCCGGCCTGAGCCAGGCAAGCGACCAGGTCCTGCTCGCCCTGCGCAACATCGGCGGGCTGGTCGACGTCAACAGCGACAACCGCCCGCCCAAGCCCGAGCTCCAGATCCAAATCGACCGGGAGCGGGCCTCCCGCCTCGGGACGGGCACGGCCCAGATCGCCGGCATGATGCGCTCGATCGTCGACGGCGATATCGCCTCCAAGTACCGGGAGGGGGAGAAGCTTTACGATATCCGCGTCCGGGCAACGGAAGACATCCGCTTCAACCTGGAGCGGCTCGGCCGGGTCTACCTGTCCACCATGCGGGGCGGGACCATCACCCTCGATCAGGTCGGGGGCCTCCGGACGGTCAACGGTCCGACCCAAATCAGGCGCTCCGACCGGACCCGCCAGATTATGATCGGGGCCAACATCCTCAGGGGCCGGGCGCTCAATGACATCACAAAGAAGGTCAACGCCGCCCTGGCCGCCATCCAGTACCCCCAGGGCGTCACTTACCAGTTCGGCGGACAGGTCGAACAGAACCGGAAGATGTTCGCTTCGCTCGGCCTGGCCCTGGCCCTGGCCGTCGTCTTCGTCTACATGGTGCTGGCGTCCCAGTTCGGATCGTTCATCCAGCCGTTCGCCCTCATGCTCGCCCTGCCCCTTTCAATCATCGGGGCCGTGCTCGGCCTCCTGTTGGCCAACAAGCTCTTCGACATGGTGGCTTTCATCGGCCTGATCATGCTCATGGGCCTCGTGACGAAGAACTCCATCCTTCTCATCGATTACCTGAACATCCTCAGGCGGAGGGGGATGAAGCGGTTCGAGGCGATCATCGAGGCCGGTTCGACTCGACTCCGGCCGATCCTCATGACCTCGCTGGCGATGATCCTGGCCATGATCCCGGTCGCCGCTGGCGTCGGAACGAGCTCCGGCTTCCGGGCGGCGATCGGCTATACGATCATCGGCGGGCTGATCAGCTCGACGATCCTGACCCTGGTCGTCGTCCCGGTCGTCTATTCGATCCTGGACGATCTCGTTTTGAAAGTGATGGGAAAGAAAAAATCAGACGCTTAGGCTGATCTCCATCGGCTCCGCGGGACACTCCCACAGGTGGATGAACGTCATGCCGAAAGCGCCTTCGGGGTCGGAGAGCTTGCCGCCGGTCCTGACGATGAGATTGCATGTGCCGTAGACTTCCGCGATCATGTCGTAGCGGAGATAACCGGATTTTCCGTACATGAGGAAATCGGCCGGCCGGATGCGGATCTTCTTCGGGTCGAACACGTATTCCACCCTGGTCAGACCGCGGCTTTTGGCCCGTTCCCAGAATCGGCGGATTTCTTTTTTCCCATGATACGCTTTACGCCTTAGCGGAAGCTTCAGAACGGTGTTGTCCGTGAGCCTCTTCTCCAGCACGTTCAAATCCAGAGTCTGGAGCCGGGCCATGTAGGTGATGACCTTTTTTTTGAAAAGTGCCGCCCTCTTGGGATCCAGTTTCGCCATCGTTCCCTCCTTATCGAAAAAATTGGGGCCGTCGGCCCGCTTTTATCGAAATGACCGGCAACTTGCGCCGCCGGACGCTTCCTACAGATCGCCGTACTTGCGCATCTTGGACTCGTACAGGGCTCTTTCCGCCTCCACGATCGCCTGAAACCGGGAATCGTCCCGAAGCCCGTCGAAGTAGCGGTTATTGATCAGAAACGGATACCCGTAGAGATAGTCCTGGATGAGGTAGAAACCTTCGTCATGGCCCTTTTTGATGTTGAGAATCGCCTCGTCCTTCAAGCCCAAAATGCTGTAAGCACTGGTCGCCTCCAGTAAATAGGGATCTTTGTCGTTGCGAAGAAGGGCCAGGGCCCTGTCCCTGTCTCCTTTGGCCGCCAGGTACAAGGCCCGCCGGCGGTCGATCGCGGTCCGTGTTTCGGGCGCAATGGGCGTCAGGCTTTCGAGAAGGCGGAGCTCCCGTTCGGCTTCCCCGAAATCCTTCATCAGGATCAGAATCCGGGCATACGCCAAGTGGACCCGGGGACTCTTCGGCTCAAGGTTCAAGGCCTTGCGGATGAGGCGCAGGCCGCTTTCGTAATCTCCGACATACCAGTAGCAGCTGGACGCCCCCAGGTAATAGGAAAAGTTCAGCGGATCGAGTTCGATCGCCCGGGCATAGGACTTGATGGCGTTGCCATACAGACCGATGCTCCGGAGAAACGAACCGGCGTTGAAGTACGCTTCGGCGGTATTGGGGGCGAGGGCGAGGGCTTTCTTAAAATGGCTGTAAGCGCCGCCGAAGTCCTCCCGGTGAAACGCGGCCCATCCCAGGCCGGCATGGACTTCGGCATTCATATCGTCCTTGGCCGCAGCCGTCTGAAAATAATGGATCATGGCCGCCAAGTCCTCTTGCTTCTTGGTCTGGACATAGCGCGATTCATAAAGGTTCCCCAGTCCCAGATAGGTCAGGAGATAATTCGGATCAAGGCCGGCGGCTTTCTGGTATAGGGTCAGAGCGGCCTGGAATTCCTCCACCCGCCGGGTGTCACGGTAGGATATCTGGAGTGCTTGGGCGCCATGTACCAGAATATACGCGTCGACGTTTTCAGTGTCCCGCTTCCGGAGGCGCTGCAGCTCGGCCGGGTTGAATGGCCGGTTGAGCTGGGCGGCAATGTCGCCTGCGATTTTATCCCGGACCTGGGAAAAACTGTCTCCAACTTTGTGCTCATAACTTTTCGTCCAGGGCAGGAGTCCGGTGGTCTGGGCGTCGATCAGGCTGACGTTGATTCGGATAACGGTTTTTTCGATAAGAATCGTGCCTTCGAGATATTTTTCCACGTTGAGAAGGGTCGCGATCTGGCCCGGCTCCTTCCGGGTGGCGGCGAATTGCTCCGAGGAAAAACCGCTGATGACATTGAGATCTCCGATGATTTTCAGCTGTGTTCGGATGTCGTCGGCCAGCCCCTTCCACAGAACGGTCAGGTTGGGATCCAGGCTGACGATCTCGAAAGGAAGGATGGCGATCGAATTCTTCAGCACCGGCGCAGCGGGCGAAGACGAGGCGCCGGGATCCGGACGGGTCACGGTCGGGGACTTGTGAAAGATGATGTATCCAAGGGCCGTCAGCAGAATGACACCCGGGAGGATGGTGGCCGCGCGGCGGGCGAGGATCCGCCGAGGCCGGCCGGACACCATCGAAGAGGTCCGGGCCGCGCCCCTCGGAGTTTTTGAGGTCCGGACCCGGATCGCGTCCAGTTTGGCCAGGAGTTCCCCGGCCTGCTGCGGCCTCTTGGCTTTGTCCTTGGCGAGACACTGCAAGATCAGCGCCTCCAGCTCGGCTGGGATGCTGGGATTCAGCTCTCCCGGAGGCCGGGGCGATGAGGTCTTGTGTTTGAGGGCTAGGCTGAGCGGCGAGTCTCCGGTGAACGGACGCTTTCCCGTCACCATTTCGTAGAGGACGAGGCCGAAGGCGTAGATGTCCGAACGTTCGTCGGCAGGCTGTCCATCCACCTGCTCCGGCGACATATATTCGGGCGTTCCCATCGGCCGGCCGTCGCCCGTCACCCCTTCAGTCTGGACGGATCGGGCGAGGCCGAAATCCATGATCTTGGCCGTCCCCGACTCGTCGATGAGGATGTTGTGGGGCTTGAGGTCGCGGTGGATGACGCCCAGGCGGTGGGCCGCGGCCAGGCCCTCCGCGATCTGGCGGGCGTAGCCGACGGCGGTCTCGGGGGCCAGGGGGCCGGTCATGCGGATCATCAGGGCCAGGTTTTTCCCCGGCACATATTCCATGGTCAGGAAAGGCGTCCCCGCGTCCTCGCCGATGTCGAACACCCGGCAGACGTGGGGATGGGTGATCTGGCGGGCGAGTTTCAATTCGTTCCGGAAGCGCTCGACGGCCGTCCGGTCCTGCGCGATTTCCGGGCGGATGATCTTGAGGGCGATCTTCTCCTGGACTTTGGCGTCGAAAGCCTTGTAGACCTTCCCCATGCCGCCCTGGCCGATCTCCTCGATGATCCGGTAGCGGCCGGCGAAGAGGGACCCGGTCGCGAACGCGTCGGGAGGAGGAAAGAACGTCAGGGTGCCGCCGGCCGGCGGCTCGCCGGGCAGGACCGTTCCACAGGAAGCGCAGTACCGGCTGTTCTGGTTGTTTCCCTTATGGCAACGCGGGCATTCCACCCTATTTCCCCCTGACGGCCATCGATGGGCCCACTATAGTCCAGAGTTGGAGGAGAGTCAACTCGGAGGGATGATTCACGCTGGCCCTTTCGGCCGGTCCTTTTTCAGCCTTTCAACGCCTTGGCAATGTCCTCGATCAGGGGTTTCGAGCCGACGTAAAGTGTCGTCCGTTGGTGCGGCTGCTCGGGGACGATGTCCAGGATCGGCGTTCCGCTCTCGTCGATGGCCGCCCCGCCGGCTTCGTGGGCCATGCAGGCTACGACCGCGGCCTCGTACAACAGGCGGAGCTTGCCCTGCGGCCGGTTCTTCCTGGGATCGGGATGGTTCACGATGGCCGGATAAAGGAACATCCCGCCGTTGTTCAGGATCCGGTGGAAGTCGCCGGCCAGGGCCCCCATGTAGCGGAAGGCGTACTTGCCTTCGTTTTCGGCGATCCAGTTCTGGACGGGGAGAGCGAAGGTTCGCCGGTTGGCGGAGTTGAACGACAGTTCCCAGGTTTTGCGGTTTTCCGGGACGAAGATCTGGGTGGGCTTGACGTAGTTGAACGTCTCGTCGATGTGAAACCGCCAACAGCCCGCCCCGTGGAGGGCGATGGTGAACGTTCCGGTGGGGATGACGAACATGCCGGCGGCGATGAACTCCCGTCCGGCCCGCAGATGCATGTCCTCCTTGCTGTTGATGTCGCGCTTGGCCACGCCGAACAGGAAACCGATCGGCAGGCTGTGGGGCACGTTCGAGGACCCGTCCATGGGGTCGTAATAGACGAAATACCGGCCTCCTTCCTCGTTCATCCGGATGATCTCTTCCTCCTCCTCGCCCACGGCGTGGATGACGCGGCCCGACCTCGCCAGGTTATGCTTGACGAGCTCGTTGGCGATCATGTCCATGTGGAGGACGTCCTCGCCCTGGATGTTGACCGTGCCTTCCATCCCGAGGTCGCCCCGGAGGGCCCCGGTGGAATAGTAGAATTGGATGCGCTTGCCCGCGTTCATGATCGAATTCATCAGGATCAGGAAGTGGTAGCTCCTCCCATGGCGCTCCTGATGCTCAAGCAGAAAATCCATGAACGTTTTTTCAAACAGCAGCATGCGGCCTCCTCCCTTCAGATTTGCTGACCCGAAACGCAGTTCATTTCGGCGGGTTCACTATAGCGTTTTTTTTCAAGTTCGACAAGCCTGTTTTCGTTTTTGCCCAAGCGGGAGCGTGCCGTGGCGATGATCATGAACGGTATCGGCCGACAACCAGGTAGAGCAGCCCGAACGAGTTCAGAAGGACCAGGGCCCGGAAGAGGGCCGGCAGCCCCGCGAGCGGGATGAGGACCGCGGAGAGGGCCACCGCGGCTGCGAACGAGCCCAGCAGATCGGCGGTATAGGCCGTTCCCGGCCGGTTCGCCGCGTCCGGCGCGAGCGCGGCCGCGACGACAAAGAAGTCGCCGCCGAGAACGCCCAGGACGAAGAGCGAGGCCCCGAGGACGAGTCCGGCGGGCCGCCCTCCGATCAGGAACTCGAGGGCGAGGACGAGGGCGAGGAGGCCGGCCTGGAGGAGGATGACCTGCGCCGGCCGGAACGCTTTTCTCGATGCGCCGCGAAGGGCTCCCAGGGCGAGACCGGCCATATACGCCGCAAGGAGGGCCGCGATCCGGCCGTAGACGATGCCGTGCAGGGTCTGATAGCGGATGAGGACCATGAGCTCGACGGCCATCGTCGTCAGCCCCATAAGGGCCACCGGCAGCGCGGCCCGGCCGGCCGCCGGGGCCTTCCATAGAAAACCGGCGAGGAGGAGGACGGCGATCAAGAGCGGGATGTCGATCAGCCGGCGGGACGGGACATTCGCTAGGGCGTCGAGCAGCCGGGCCTCCCAACCCCGGAATTGCTCGCTCCACAGGACGGCATGGAAGTAATAGTTCACCGGGTGAAGGTCGGTGTTGAGGATGCGCGGACCGGATTCGAGGGCCTTCCTCAGGGCTTCGACCCTCCACGGATGGAGCCGGGCCCCGATCTGGCCCGGCGTAACGTATTTCGTCCGCACGTCCGCCTCGGTGAGGCGCTGCCCGAGAAGATCGCTCCGGACTGTGAGCGGATGGTCGGCGGCCAGAAAGATATTGGAATCGCCGGGGACGACCGCGACCTCGGGAAACGCCGCGCGGAGCGTGGCCTCCATGGTCGCCAGAAAGCGCCGCAGAGGCGGGGCGATGTAGTTCTCGGCCGAAGGCACCCGGAACGAGAAGACCCCGCCGTCCACGAGCCGGCTGCGCGCCGTGCGGAAGAATTCGAGGGTGTAGAATCGGTTGATCTGGGCGGTGGCGGGCTCGGGGAGGTCGAGGATGATGGCATCATATCGCTCCCGGGTCGATTCCAGGAACGCCCGGCCGTCCGTGAGCACGATCCGGACGCGGGGGTCATGGAGCGCACTTTTCTCCCCGTCCCCAAGAAATTCTTCCGATAGGCGGATGATGTCGGGGTCGAGCTCGACGTAATCGATCTCGGTCCGGGGGTATTTCAGCAGCTCGGCGAGTCCGCCTCCGACGCCGCCGCCGACGAGGAGCACCCGGCGGGCGGCGGGGTTCTGGAGAAGGGCGAAGTGGACGGCCTCTTCCGCCGCGGCCGGGTCCGGTGAGGAATAGACCCGGAAACCGTTGCTGTAAAGGCTGACCTGCTCGGCCGTCCGGATGACGCTGAGCTGACCGTAGGGACCGTCATGCGCCCGGACGAGCTCGAAGGGCTTCCAGAACAGCTTTTGGCTCGGGCCATCGAAGACGGCGAAGGCGGCCAAGAGGAGGACGACGACCAACGCAGCGGCGCGCTTCGTCAGGAGGGCCAGGGCGAGGACGACGACGGTCCCGAGAACGGCCAGGCCCCGCCAGTTCGAGAGCCGGGGGACCAGGACGAGCGAAGCGGCCAGGCCGCCCGCCGCCGCACCGGCCGATTCCCAAAGATAGACGCGGGCCAGCGGGCCTTCGCGCCTCGCCACTTGGACGAAGGCCGCTCCGAGGGGCGCATTCAGCAGGAATGTCAGGCCGAGGGCGAACAGGCCCGCCGGGAGGAGTCCGGTGAGCTCACCGGGCAGGGTTCCGAGCACGAAGCGGGAGAGGCGAAGCCCGGCGAAAACGAGGGGGGCGAGGGCCGTGACCGCGAGAAGAAGGGCGGAAGGCGACGGCTTTGCGAACCGGCGTCTCGACGCCCAGAGGCTGCCCATTCCCCCCCAGAGCAGCCAGCCGGCCAGGACGAAGCCAAAGACGAGCTCGCTCCCATAGAAATGGGCGGCGAATTCGCGGAGGAGGAGGATCTGGAGCGACGAGGCGAGAAAGCCCAGGAGGAAGGCCGGGGGAGAGAACCTCAGGCCCAGATCCCCGGGACCGGGTTTTGACAGTTCGGACACTTGCCTCCCTTGATCTCGTTCGTTTCGACGGCGAAGCCGCGCCGTCGGATCAGGGTCGTCCGGCAGCTCGGGCAGAACGTGTTCTCTCCCTCGTCGCCGGGGATGTTACCCGTATAGACATAATGCAGCCCTTCTTCGAGGGCGACCCGCCGCAGCGCCTGGAGCGTCGAGATCGGGGTCGGCGGCAGGTTCTTGATAAGATACATCGGCGTGAAGCGGGTGAAGTGGAGGGGAACGTCGGTCCCCGCCTCCTTGAGGATCCATTGGGCCATCTTCCGCACTTCCCGGGGGTCGTCGTTGAGCGTCGGGATGACCAGATAGACGATTTCGAGCCAGGTCTTCCTCCGGGCGAGGAGCTTGATCGCGTCGAGGACGGGGGCGAGGTCGCCCCGGACATAGGTCTTGTAGAAGTCCGAGGTGAAGGCCTTGAGGTCGATCTTCACCGCATCCACGACCTTGGCCAGGGCATCCAGGGGCTCGGGATTGATGTGGCCGCCCGAGACGACGACGCTCCGGAGCTTCCGGCGCCGGGCCTCGACCGCGGTATCGAACATGTATTCGTAGAAGACGGTGGGCTCGGAGTAGGTGAAAGCGATCGAGGGACAGCCGGAGGCCTCCGCGGCGGCGGCGACCTCCCCGGGCGGGAAATCGACGGCCGTCACCTGCTCGGGCCGGGACTGGGAGATCTCCCAGTTCTGGCAGAATTTGCAGTTGACGTTGCAGCCGGCCGTGGCGAACGAGAGGGCCGTCGTCCCCGGCAGGACGTGGAAGAAGGGCTTCTTCTCGATCGGATCGATGTTCCGGGCGCAGGCTTTGCCGTAGACCAGGGTGTAATAAGTTCCGCCGTCGTTTTCCCGGACGCCGCAGTATCCCCGCTCCTTGTCGCCCAGCTTGCATTTGCGCGGGCAGAGCTGGCATTCGATCTCGCGATCGGGCAATTTCTTGTAATAGCGGGCTTCGACGTGGGACAGGTTGGCCGTGGTCTGAAATGCATAGAGGTTTTCGAGGAAGGGGCCGGAGGCCGCGGCCAGAGCGGCGCCCGTCCCCGCGGCCGTCTTGAGGAACGAGCGGCGGTCCATGGAATCCATTATACCTCGTCCTCGACGATTCGGATATCGGCCTCGGCGGCCCGCCCCAGCCCCATCCGCTCGGCCGTCAGGAGATAGCGGGGAGGCCGCTCCTCCTCCTCGAGCGTCGGGAGGCCCTTTCCTTTCCGCAGCCGCTCGAGGAGCCGCCAGCCGACCGCGTCGACGGCCACGGGGTCCGTGCCGAAGACGAGGGTCTCGGCCGTCTCGGCCCAGCGGGCGTGGTAGGAGGGCCCTCGGTGGCATTGGACGACGAGGGCGTCGAGGACGGTCAGGCGGTGGCGCGTCCGGACCGGAGGCGCGTCGAACAGCTCTGCGACGAACGGATCGCAGTTCTGGTCGTGGTACTTATTGGGATTGTGGATCGCGCCAAAATAGTTCTTGAGTCCGGCGGTCACGCCGGCCAAGCCGTGGTCTTTCAGAACGGCGAAACTCACCGACGCCGTCACGAGATCGGTCATGACGGCCGAAAAGCGGCTTCCGATGTTGAGGTGGATGAGGGGCTCCGGCCCGTAGCCCACGCCGGCCGTATCCGTTCCGAGGATGCGGAGGCCGCCGCCGGCGGCGTTCAGCGTATAGCCGGCCGCCTTGAGCTCGCGGTTCGTGCGGTCCCAAATCACGACGTTCTTTTCGGGGATGCCGATTCGGGAAAAAAGGCGGGCGAAGGGGAGAGTAACGTCCGGGAGGGAGGTGAGCTCCCGTCCAGCAATCGTGTTGATCTTCACGCCTACCCGGTCGGAGGGAGAAAAGAGGGCCCGGAGCCCCGCCGCGGTATCGGCCTGGTCCGTGAGCAGGCAGATACCGCGGTCGTACATCCGGGCGAGGACGGGGGCGGCGATTTCCCCTTTCCGGGGGCAAACGCCCCGGCCCCGGACGATCACGACGGACGGCGCAGACATCGGTTCTCAAGTACCACGTCGGCTCGGTCTTGTCAATTCGACAGGATGCGTTTATATTAGGACGGTCCCATTTCAAGGAGTATCTCGATGGCTTTTCGCTTGTTGAAAACGGTCTGGCCGGCGGCCCTTATGTTCGGTTTGGCGATCATCGTCGCGGACGCGGCGTCTGCGACGACCAGGTCATCTTTGATGACCGAGTCGACCAGGTTGTCTTTGACGACCGAGTCGTCCGAGACAACCGGGTTGTCCGCGACGACCGGGTCGACCGGGTCGGCCGCCGCTGCGGCCAGGACGAA
>JADGNV010000206.1 GCA_017883285.1 Candidatus Aminicenantota bacterium
AATACCGCCTCAGAAGCGTCCTCTGCCGGCCGGAGAGCGTCTCGACGTGGACGCCACGGAAAATATAGGCGCCGGCGGTCGGCGTGTCGAGGCAGCCCAAAATGTTCATGATGGTCGATTTCCCCGAGCCGCTGGGCCCCATGATGGCCACGAAATCGCCCTCGTAGATTCGAAGGTCGACCCCGTTCAGGGCCTGGATTTCGGCCGCGCCTTTGCCGTAGGATTTGGTCAATCCCACCAGCTCGATCAACGGCCCATCCTGGTTTGTCATCGGCGCGGCCTCGCTCACTTCAGGGGGATCGCCGTCTCGGTGATGACCTTCGTTCCCGGCTCCAGGTTTCCGGAGGTGACTTCGGTCTGGCGGCCGTTCGACGCGCCCACGGTGACGCTGACGGCCGTCGGTTTCCCGTCGCGGAGCACCCAGACGGTCTGCCGGGTTTCCAGCGAGTTGACCACCCCCGCGACTTTCTTCTCGGCCCGGTCCGGCGGGCGGGGCATCAGGCTGTTGACCAGGCCGCCCTTCGAGCCGGGCGGAGGCGCCCCGGCGCCCAACGCCAGCGGCGACCAGCGGAACGCCGCAGCCGGGAGGAGGATGACGTTCTCGCGGTTGATCGTGGCAATCGACGCGTTCCCGGTCATGCCGGGGCGGAGGCTCAGGTCGTCGTTGGTAAAGGTCAGGACGGCCTTGTAGGAGACGATCCCCGACGTCGTCGTCGAGCCCAGGCGCACGCGCTGCACGATCGCCCGGTAGGTGCGGTTCGGGTAGGCGTCGACCGTGAACGTGGCCGCCTGCCCGTCGCGGACTTCACCGACATCGGCCTCGTCGACGGCGACCTCGAGCTTCATCTGAGCCAGGCTCTCGGCGATGGTGAAAAGCACGGGGGCAGAGAAGGACGCCTGGATCGTCTGCCCCGGCTCGATCTTCCGTTCCAGAACGACGCCGTCCACGGGCGAGGTGATGGTCGCCTTCTTGATGTTCGTCTGATTGACGCTCAGCGCGGCCCTGGTGTTGGCGACGTTCCCCTTGGCGCTGCCCTCGTCGGCGATGGCCCGTTGGAGGCTCGCCTCGGCGGCGTCGATCTCCGTCTTGGCCGGGACCTTGCCGCCCGAGAGCTTCAGGACTTCTTTCAAGCGGGAGAGGTTGGCCCGGGATTCGGCGACGGTGGCCTGCGTCTGGGCCAGCTTCGCCTCCGCCGAGCTCAGATCGGCTTCCGATCGGGCGGCTTCGTCCTTCAGCTTCGAGAGGTCGACCTGGGCCAGGAGCTGGCCCTTCGTGACCTTGTCGTTGTCGTCGACAAAGACGGACACGACCAGGCCGGAGACCTCGCTGCCAACATCGATCTGCTTGATCGGAGCGAGGTTGCCGGTCGCCGATATCGCGACCGTCAGGTTCCCCCGCACGACTTCGACGGTGACGTACTCCACCTTCGAGCCGTTCGTCCGGAGCCAGGACAGCAGAAGGAGGGCGATCGCGATAAGGGCGACGGCGGACGCCGCGATGATCAAGCGCTTCCGTTTGCGGGAGCGTCCGGACGCGGCATCGGTCCCCAGGACTTTAGCCATCAGCTGGTTGGAATTCTCGGTCTTATTGGTCATCGGATCTTTCCTTCCGCAGGGACTGCGCCAGCCGCGGCATCCTCCGTCGTCCAGCCGCCGCCGAGCGCCTTATAAAGCTGGACGAGCGCCGTGGTGATCTCGGCCTCGCACGATTTCAAGCTATCGGACGCGGAGAGCTGCGTCTGCTGCGTGGTGACGACGCTCGTATAATCGACGAGGCCGACCTCATATCGCTGGCGGGCCAATTGAGCGGCGCTCCGGGCCGCCTCGTCGGCTGTCTTCAGAAAGGCGTAGCGCTCACGATTGCGGCGGAGGGAGACCAGAGCGTTCTCCACGTCCTCCAGGGCCGTGAGGACCGTCGACTCATACGTGGCCAGCGCCTGCTCCTGAACGGCGGTCTGGACTTGGACCTGCTGACGGAGGCTGCCGCCGGCGAAGATCGTCTGGGCGAGCGAGGCGGCGAGCGAGCGGATGATGGACGTCCCGCCCGTCAAGGCGGCCAGGGTGATTCCGTCGACGCCGAGAGACCCGCTGAGGCTCAATTTCGGATAGAGGGACGCGACGGCCGCGCCCACGCGCGCGGTCTGCGCGGCCAGGGTCCGCTCGGCCGCGCGAACGTCGGGACGCTGACGCAGGACATCGGCGGGAATGCCGATGATCACGGATTCCGGCACGGGCGGGATCGGGGCTTGGGCCGCCAGCCTCTCGTCGACGGATCCGGGCGCCGTTCCGAGAAGGACAGCGATCCGGTTCATCGAGGAGGCCAGGCTCGTTTCCAGAGCCGGGATCTGGGCTTGCGTCTGGGCTTCCACCGCGCGGGCCTGGTCGAAGTCCAGGCTGCTGACCAGTCCCGCCTGGTAGCGCCAGCCGGCGATCTCGCGGGTTTCCGCCTGGAGGGCGAGATTCTCCCGGGCGATCGCGATCCGGGCCTGAAGCGAGCGAACCTCGACATAATTGAGGGCGAGCTCGGCGGCCAGCGAAACCTGCGTGTCATGAAAGCTCGCGACCGTCGATTCGAGCGACGCCGTGGACGCCTCCAGGGAGCGCCTCGTTCCGCCGAAGATGTCCGGCTCCCAGCTGGCGTCAAAATTGGCCTGATAGTTCGATATCGCATCCTGGTTGCCGGTCTTGGAGCTGCTCGCGCTCGCATTGCCGCTGACCGTGGGGAATAGTCCGGCCGCGGTCACCTTGCGTGAGGCCCGGGCTTCACGCACGCGGGCACGGGCCAAGTCTATGGTCGGGCTAGCCTTCAGGGCATCTCCGATGAAAACCGAGAGGAGGGGGTCGCCGAGCCCCTGCCACCACGTCGAAAGATCGCCCGATTTCGCATTTTCCGGGAGGGAGGAATGCCAGGCCGCCGGCACACTCAGCTCGGCCGGCGTCCGGGGCCGATAATCGGGGCCGACCGCGCAGGAGGCGAGCCCGAGCGCCAGCCCAAGCAAGATATATTTTTTCATGACATTCTCTTTGTCTTCTCGTTAGACACTATTCAGCGGCCAAACTGGCACTCGGACGTAAAATATATCGGATTGGATTCTCCTATTATCGAGTAACATTTTCAAGAATTCCAGTCCCGGACGGCTTTTTTTGCCTCCACGCGGGTCGACTCGCAGCCGCTCGGCGTCATTGGTTGGATTCAATTTGGCCCCAATTTTTGATTTCGTATCTTTTGATTTCATAGAGGCCGGCGGTTTCATTCTCCCGGACACAATAGATGCATTTATTGGCAATAACCTCGGGCAACAATCTCTCTTTTATGATAGCTCTGAAAACATAATTCCCGCCCTTGTCGAAGAGATCATAAAAGCTCTCTCTCTTGCCATCCCGCCCTTTTCTTATTTTCAGCACGAATAAATCTCCGAGATCATCAGAGAATAATCCATAAAAATAGGATTTATGAGAGGGAAAATTGTAAACCTTGGCAACCTCGCTCCTATCCGCGAAAATTCCCCGGCTTTTAAAGAATTCCATTTCCTGATCGATGACTTCGTCTTTTTCCTTTGGGGAAATTCCCTCGGGAGCTTCCATCTTCTCGATCACGTGAATGATAGCCCCCGATGAGTCGATAACGTTTACTTTATATTCCGAGGAAAAGCCATACGCTCCAAGATCGCCGCTAAGCGCCCGGGCATGAAGAGCCGGACGATATGGATCCAAGGCTCCGACGGCCACCTTGCCGGCCATCGACAATCTCGGCATATCGAAGCCGGCGATTTTCTTTAGCGTTTTTCCTTGAGAATCAATCAAAAGAATGTCATCCGTATACTTGGAGGGATCTTGGTATCTCGTGAGTGTCGAAACGATCAATCGGCCGTCCGCGGT
>JADGNV010000207.1 GCA_017883285.1 Candidatus Aminicenantota bacterium
GAGGTAGATGTCGGTCGTTTCCTTGATGAGCGGGGTCTCGGCCCGCTCGAGCCGGCCGACCGCGTCGCGGAGGGGCCAGATGGACTTGCGGAGAAACAGCATCTTGCCCTTGAGATCGTGGATGCCATGCAGAGTCCGGCGGTCCGGGTTGGCGATGAGCTCGTCCTCCAGGGCCTCGACCCGCTCGCCGAGGGCCTCCATCATGACGAAATAGTCGTCCACGATGGCGTCGAGGAGGGAATAGGCGAGATAGTCCGGGCCCATCTTCCGAATGCGCCCCTGGCCCCGGCGGATCCGCTCCCGCACGGGATCGAAGATGTCGCCCGGCAATTCCTGGAAGGACAGCACATAGTTCGTCCCGAAGATGAGGCTCATCTGCTCGGTGGAGAGTTCGCCGGCGGGCGAGGTTTCGACCATCTTGAGGACGAGATAGATCGCCTCGCCGAGGTCCTCCATCTTCGGCCGCTGGGTGGTGTTCATGATGTCTTCGAGGACGAGGGGATGCAGGCCGAAATGGCCGCCGAGCTTTTCGATGACGTCGGGGTCGTGGATGCCGTCAACGTTGATCCAGGTCACCGTCGAAGTGTCCCGGAACGGGTAGCACTCCTCGACCGAGCCCACCTCTTTCTCGTCGACGTTTTCCGCGTCGTAGTCGATGACGGTGATGCGCGTCTTCTCGACCTTCCGTTCGCCGACGTGGATGAGCGTTCCGGGGGACAGTCCGGTAGCTGAGGGTTTCTTGCCGCCGCCGCGGTCCGTCATGGGCGCCCCTCCCTGTCGCCTCCCCGCTCGGGGAGATGAAGATGCCGGGAATTACCGCCGGCCAAATCTCTCGGGCTTTCCCGGTTTTTCGAGCTTTTCAAGCTTCTCGGGAACGTCCGGCTTATCGGGCGCCTCGGCCTCCGGCGTCAGGCCGACCTTCTTCCGGATCTCCCGGTAGAGCTCCTCGGCGAGCGCCTTGTTTTCTTTCAGGAGTTTCTTGGCGTTCTCCCGGCCCTGCCCGATCCGCTCACCCTTGTAGGAATACCAGGTGCCGCTCTTCTCGATGATCCCGATTTCCTGGCCGACGTCGACGATATCGCCTTCCTTGGAGATGCCCTCACCGTAGATGATGTCGAACTGGGCCTCCTTGAACGGCGGGGCCATCTTGTTCTTGACGATCTTGACCTTGACCCGGTTGCCGATCACGTTATCCCCGTCCTTGATGGCCGTCAGCCGCCGGACGTCGACCCGCATCGAGGCGTAGAACTTGAGGGCCCGGCCGCCGGTCGTCGTTTCGGGGTTGCCGAGGAAGAAACCGATCTTCTCCCGGATCTGGTTGATGAAGATGAAGCACGTCTTGGAGCGGGCGACGATGGCCGTCAGCTTCCGCAGGGCCTGGGACATCAGCCGGGCCTGGAGGCCCATGTGGGCGTCGCCCATCTCGCCTTCGAGTTCGGCCTTGGGGACAAGCGCGGCCACGGAGTCGACCACGATGACGTCCACCGCGCCGCTCCGGACGAGCACCTCGGCGATCTCGAGCGCCTGCTCGCCGTAATCCGGCTGGGAGATGAGCAGGTTGTCGATGTCGACGCCGACCTTCGACGCGTAGGCCGGGTCGAGGGCGTGCTCGGCGTCGATGAACGCCGCCTGGCCGCCCAGATGCTGGGCCTCGGCGATGACGTGGAGGGCGAGGGTCGTCTTGCCCGTCGATTCGGGCCCGAAGACCTCGACGACCCGGCCGCGCGGGAAGCCGCCGATCCCCATGGCCAGGTCGAACGATACCGAGCCCGTCGGGATCGCCGGGATGCGGTTGGCGGCCTCTTTCTGGCCGAGCTTCATGACCGCGCCCTTGCCGAACTGTTTTTCGATCTGCGAAACCGCGGCCTCGATCGCCCGGGCCCGGGACAAGTTTTTCTGTTCAAGTTCCTCGTCTTTCACGTCTTCCTCCTCTGGTTCCTGTCGGGTCGCAAGGCCGCGGGGCTCTTCTTCAAGTCAGACGGCCGGAGGGCCGCCTTATTTCTCAATCGCCTGATTTTTTCCCTCGGATCATGCCTCCTTTTTATCACAATTGGGCCGGGCTGTAAACGACCCGGAGGGTCGTCCCGAGTCTTGCGAGGGATCTCCCTGGGAAGTCGAGAAGCAGAAGAGATCCCTTCGATTTGCTCGGGATGACCTCCCGCGGCATGGCGATCCCCTCTTCCCTCAGCCCAGGATCCCCGTGATCTCACCGTCGTCCGTGACGTCGATTTTCTCGGCTTGGGGCGACTTTGGGAGCCCGGGCATGGTCATGATCTCGCCGCACAGCGCGATCACGAACCCGGCGCCCGCGCAGAGGGCCGCATCCGTCACGTGGACCGCGAAATCCCGCGGCCGGCCGAGGAGCTTGGGGTCGTCGGACAGGGAATACTGGGTCTTGGCGATGCAGACCGGCAGGCCGCCGAACCCGTCCCTCTCGAACTTCTGGAGCTTCTTGCGGGCCTTCAGGTCCACGTTCACGTCGGCCGCCCCGTAGATCTTGCGGGCGATGGCTCCGATTTTCCCGAGGAGCGGAGCCTCGAGCGGGTAGAGGAAGTGGAAATCGCGGGGATCGCTCTCCGCGGCCGCCAGGACCTCGCGGGCCAGCTCCTCGCCGCCGGCCCCTCCCCCACCGTAGACGTCGCTCAGGGCGAACCGGACGCCGTCGGCCCGGCAGAGGCCGGTGAACGCCCGGATCTCGGCCTCCGTGTCGGTCGGGAACTTGTTGAGGGCGACGACGAGCGGCAGCCCGTAGAGGCGGACGTTCTCGACGTGCTTCCGGAGGTTCTCGAAGCCGCCGGTCAGGGCCGCGACGTTCTCCTCGCCCAGCGCGTCGAACTTCATCCCGCCGTGGTACTTGAGGGCCCGGATCGTGGCCACGACGACGACGGCCGAGGGCGGGGGAACGATGCCCGTCCGGACGACGATGTCGAAGAACTTTTCGGCGCCGAGGTCCGAGGCGAAGCCGCACTCGGTGACGACGACGCCGGCCAGACCGAGGGCCATCTTCGTGGCGACGACCGAATTGGTCCCGTGAGCGATGTTGGCGAACGGCCCGCCGTGGATGAACGCCGGCGAGCCTTCGAGCGTCTGAACCAGGTTGGGCCGGAGCGCATCCCGGAGCAGGGCGGCCATGGCCCCTCTGGCGCCGATCTGTCCGGCCGTGACGGGCGCCCCGCCGGGGGACGAGGCTACGATGATCCGGCCGAGCCGCTCTTTGAGCTCCTGGAGGTCGCGCGACAGGCAAAGCACGGCCATGATCTCCGACGCGGCCGTGATATCGAAGCCGGATTCGCAGGCGATGCCGCTGAACGTGTCGCCCAGACCGGTGACGATTGACCGCAGCGAACGGTCGTTCATGTCGAGGACGCGCCGCCAGCGGACGGACTTGATGTCGATCAGGCCGCAGGCGCTGTCGTAGTGGAGGTGGTTGTCGACCATGGCCGCGAGCAGATTGTGGGCCGAGGTGACGGCGTGGATGTCGCCCGTGAAGTGGAGGTTGATGTCGTCGCTCGGAACGACCCGCGCCTTTCCGCCGCCCGTCGCCCCGCCTTTCATCCCGAAGACGGGCCCGAGCGACGGCTCGCGCAATGCGGCCGCGGCCTTCATCCCGATCCGGTTCAGGGCGTCGGTCAGCCCGATGACCGTGGTCGTCTTGCCTTCTCCGGCCGGGGTCGGCGTCATGGCCGTGACCAGGACGAGCTTCCCCGGCGACGCCCCAACCGGAAAATCGGCCTGCCGGAGATCGATCTTGGCCTTGCCCCGGCCCCAGGACTCGAAATATTCGGGTTTGATCCCCAGGCCGCGGGCGATATCTTCGAGGAATGGCGGTGTGGCGGGCGGGCGGATCGGCTCGGTCATAGGTCCTCCGGTTCGGGGCTACGGAATGTCTTTCCTTGTATTCTAACAGAAACCATTTTCGTTGAAAAACAGCCCCTCTTAAGCAGCGGCGGGCCATCTTCTTAATTGAATTGGCGCGGCGCAAGCCCCGGTCGCTCGAAGCGGCGGGGACCCGCGGTTTGTGGGTGAGCCGCGAGAGCGACTGGGGCGGAAGCCGCGCCGTTCCTGCTCAGCCGGGCCAATTATCATCGCGGCATATTGATGAAGAGGAGGGCGTAGTCTTCGATCAGGCCGTGGTCGGCGAAGCTGAAATAGCAGTTGTTGCCGATGACAATGTGGTCCAGGACTTTGAGTTGCATGACCTTGGCCGCGAAGACGAGCTCCTTGGTGATCTCGCGGTCGCAGAGCGACGGATCGGGGTCGCCCGACGGGTGGTTGTGGACGAAGATCAGGGCCGTGGCGTCGTAGCGGAGAGCGTCCTTCATGATCTCCCGGGGATAGACGGCCGACGAGTCCACGGTCCCTTCGAACAGGGTCTTCTCCTCGAGGATCTGGTTCTTGGGGTCGAGGAAGAGCACCTTGAAATGCTCTTTCCGCAGGTCGCGGAGCGCGTGATAGAGATAGTCGAAGACTTCGCGCGAAGAGCGGGCGTAGGGCTTGCTCAGCATCCGGTCCTTGAGGAAGCGGCGCGAGACCTCCTGCACGAGGCGCACGCCGAAGACGTTGTGATCGCCGATGCCCCGGATCCTCCGGAGGTCGCGGGCGTCGGCCTCGAGGACGCCGCGGAGCGACTTGAACTCCCGGAGGGCCTCCTTGGCTTGCGCCTTGCAGTCCTTCCGCGGCGTTCCCAGGGTCAGGAGGAGCTCGATGATCTCGTAGTCCAGGAAGGCGTTGAGTCCGCCGCGGAGGAATTTCTGGCGGAGGCGATGGCGGTGGCCGTCGCCGGCCTCGGGCCCGCGAGTGTCGCCGCCGTCGGGGAGAGTCATGATCCAGATCCTTACCGCCTATTAACAAAGACGCGGGAAGCGGCGATTTGTGGCACGGAGACGCGGGATTTTCCGAAACGCCGGACGCTACGCGGCGTCCAGCGCCTTCCGGACCGCCAGGACCTGGCCGGGAGGCATGTCGTAGGGGAGGATTCCCGTCCCGAGCAGGAACGCGGGGTGGCGGCGGCCGATGTCGAGGACCTCCCGCGCCCGGGCTTTCACCGCGGCGGGCGGGGCCGCCAGGAGGAGGCGGGGATCGAGGTTGGCCCGCAACAGGACGTCCGTGCCGTGGAGGCGGTCGACGAACGTCGCCAGATCGGCCCGGAAGTCGCAAAGGACGTTGTTCGTCCCGGTTTCGAGGATCGCGTCGAGAAGGGGGGCGGTATCGCCGCCGATGATATACGGGACGAGCGGTACGCCGAGGTCCCGCCGGAAATAGGCGACGAGCGACCTGGTAGGCGGGAGGACAATCTTACGGTAGAGCTTCGGAGAGAGGAGGGGCGGGGAAGCGTGGGAATCGAAGAGGATGACCCCCAATCCGCGCTCGACGAACGCCCGGCCGTAGGCCTTGGCCACCTCGGCCGTGAAAAGCAAAAGCTCGGACACCCAGTCGGGGTCGTCGAGGACGGCGGTCAGAATCGCTTCCGCGCCGACGAGCTCGCAGGCCATGGAGAACGGGGCGCTCAGCGCGCCGCGGACGATCATGTCCCAGCCGAATCGCGAATGGGCCCGCCGCCCGGCCTCGAGACAGACGGGCATGCGTCCGGACCGGGCGGGATCGGGGACGCGGAGGCGGGAGACGGCGTCCCCCGGCCGGACCGCGCGCGCCGAGATCGACGGAACGTCGTTCGCCCCGGAGAACCGGACCTCGCAGCCCAGGGCTTCGGCCTCGACATTGTAGACGTCGCAGCCGACGGTCAGCAGGTCGGGGCGATAGACTTCGACTTCGCGGACGAGCGCCCGTTCGAAGAGATCGACATCCCGCCCTAGGCGGGACGGCGTCGTCCCGACCAGGGCCGCCTTATGCTCATAGACGGCCGGACAGAAGGGGACCCGGTCGATAGGGCGGCCGGCCAGCAGATTTTCGATCCGCTGCCGGGGGGTCATAAGCTCGGGAGTCGAATTCACAGCTAGATTTATGTCATATGGGAAATAGACTGTCAATGTAACGGTCGTCTTTCCTCTACGCCATAATTTGAAAGCGGGAGGTGCCCCGGTATCCCCGAGCCCCCCACTCCGACCCTTGTACCTCCCCGGGGACTATGATAAAACGGGGGGCGAGAAACGGCGAGGTGAGCATGAACGGCAACATTCCGACGTTGTATGTGACGGGAAA
>JADGNV010000208.1 GCA_017883285.1 Candidatus Aminicenantota bacterium
TGCTGATGTTCTTTATCCTGGCGCCGGGGCTCGGCAAGCTGAAGCTCCCGGTCCTCGTCTATGTCGCGGCCATCACGGTCATGGCCGGGTTCGCGGCGGGACGGTTCGTCGATCTGGGCGGCACGCGGCCGCTCCTGGCATTCGCTGGAGCGGTCTTGTTCCTGATCTCGGATTCCGTGCTGGCCTATGACCGGTTCGCCAGGAAGATCGGCCCCGCCCAGATCATCATTCTCGGGACCTATTTTCCGGCCCAGCTCCTGATCGCCCTTTCGATCTGAGTTCGCCGACCGCCAAAAGGGGGATTACCTCGAAAGCGCCAGCCACAGCAGGATGAGCAGGCTGAGCCCGATCCTGTACCAGGCGAAAACGTTCAGCGGGTGGCGGGCGACGAATTTCAAGAAATAGCGGATGGTCAGAATTCCGCTTCCAAAGGCCGCGGCGAATCCGACCGCCAGAACGGGCCAATTCGCGCCCGACCAATCGCCGCCTTTCAATCCGGTCTTCACCGCGGCGCCGATGATCGTGGGGATGGACAGGAGGAAAGAAAACCGGGCCGCCTCCTCCCGCCGGAGCTTCCGGCCCAGCCCCGCCACGAGCGAGATGCCCGAACGTGAGACCCCGGGGATAAACGCGAGGACCTGGGCGGCGCCGATGACCGCGGCGTCGCCCGAAGTCATCTCGGCGACGGTCTTTTTCCGAACCGACAATTTCTCGGCCACAAAGAATGAGATCCCCACGAGGGCAAGCGCCGCCGCGACGATGAGCGGGCTGCGCAGATTCGTCTCGATGGCGGAGCCGAAGACGAGGCCGACAGCGACGGCCGGCAGCGCCGCCAGGATCACGAGCCACGCCAAGCGCTGTTCCGAATCGTTTCGGAAATCCCACCGGCGGAGGCTCCGGGCAAATCCCCGGATGATCACGAGGACTTCACGACGGAAAAAGATCGTCAGGGCCAGAGCCGTGGCCAGGTGCAGCCCCACGTCGTACAGGACGTTGTCGAAGAATTCGAACTTGAGAATGTCGTGGATAATGACGAGATGACCGGAACTCGAGATCGGAAGGAACTCCGTCAGGCCCTGGATGATGCCTGACAACAGGGAATACAGGAAATCCATTGGCCTCGGCACTCCGCAAGCGATTCAGGCGGCATCATAGCCCAAACCCGGCCTCTTTAACAATCGCCCGGACGGAAAGATCCGTCACGGCGCCTGGACGACCCGCCCGTCGGTCCCGACGACGACCTTCTGGACGTCAAGCGGTTCGCCCGAAAGCGCGACGGCCTGCCTGACGATGCGCTCGAGACCCGAACAGCAGGGGACGGTCATGATGGCCACGGTCAGCGACCGGAGGTCGTTCCGCTTGATCAGGTCGGCCAACTTCTCGACGTAGCCCTCGGTATCGTCGAGCTTGGGGCAGGCGATAATGAGCTTCTTCCCTTTGAGCAGCTCGTCATGGAACCCGCCGAGGGCGAAGGCGGTGCAATCCGCGGCGACGAGGAGATCGCTTCCTTCAAAATACGGCGCGAGCGGAGACACGAGCTGGAGCTGGATGGGCCACTGGCTGAGCCGCGATTTGACCGCCCCGGACGGCGACGCGGCGGCTTCCGGCTCACTGCGGATATTCCGGGCCAGGCTTCCCGGACAGGCGGAATGCTCGGCGCGGCCATGCGCGCCGCCGGTGCTATGGACGCGGGACGCGGCCTCGGCGCCCCGTATTTTGCGGACATGGCCGACGGTGGCCTGGGCGTCGTAGTCGTCGCTCTCGCGTTCGATCACCTTCAGGGCCCCGGTCGGGCAGACATCCAGACATGCGCCCAAGCCGTCACAGTAGATCTCATGGACCAGGACGGCCTTTTTCTCTACGTCCAGGGCCAGGGCGCCTTCGGCGCAGGCCGTCGTGCAGAGAGCGCAGCCATTGCACAAATCGCGATCGATCTCGATGATCTTTCTCTTGGACATGAACGCGCTCCTCGTCCCTAGAAGCCAATCTGCTCTATTTAGATATTTCCCAGAATAGCAGCTCCGAGTTACTCCGTCGCTATTCTGATGGTCCGCTCCGAAGACTTCGCTCCCCGCTGGGCGGGCCGACTAGACGGCCGGCGGCGGAACTGGGGGCATCCGACGGACCGGGCGGAGGGAGCCGAACCAGTCCTGGGCGTCCCGGCCAAGGAGACCCATCAGGGCGATGATCCCCAGGATCGTGCCGACGGGGAAACCGAGAAGCAGCAGGATGGCGATGACGATGCCGGCGATCCGGGCCCAAGGCCGGCCTTTGGCGATGCCCGAGGCGATGACCAGGCCGGCGATGCCGAAGACGGCGATGCCCGCCGCCAGGAAGATCCCTGCCGCCCCGAGGAGGGCGCTTCCGAGGAGGCTCGAGCGTTCCGTGCCCCAGCCGATGAGCGCGGCGCCGGAAAAGAAGATGAAGAGGAGGAGCGCCGCCGTCGCGAACGCGAGTCCCGCGGCGACGACGAACGCGATCCTGGTCGTCTTGATGCTATCCGGCATGGCCCGCCTCCTTCGATCTCACGCGGTCATTCTACCCGATGCGGCTGATCGAGACAACCGGGGACCTATTAGGGAGCTCTTTCTGTTCATCTCCGATTCCCGGGGAATCCCTCTCGAGGCGGCGATGGATATCGCCGCGAAGCCCCCGTGAGGGAAGGGGGACCCGCCGCAGGCGGGGGAAACCGTTTACGGAGGTTTCCGGGGCGCGGGGAAGCGAGGGGCGATATCCTGAGCATAGCCGGAGAGGGGGATTTCCCGGAATCGGCAGACGAGTCAATTCTTCAACGGTCCGGGTATTCCGCGGTATAATGTCCTCGCCATGGATAAGATCATCCGCATCAATCCCCTCCTCGAAGCCCTGAAATCCGCGCCCGGGCGGGTGAATAAGGTCTTCGTTCAGGAGGAAAAAGGGCACGCCCGGATCGGCGAGGTCATCCGGGAAGCCAAGTCCAGGCACGTGCCGGTCGTCTTCGTCCCGGCCCGGCGGCTGGACCAGGTCGCACCCGGGCATCAGGGCGTCATGGCCGAGGTCTCGCCCAAGGGCTATGCGTCCCTGGAAGAGATCCTGGCCCGCTCCCCCAAGCCGTTCGTCGTCATCCTCGACGAGGTCGAGGACCCCCA
>JADGNV010000209.1 GCA_017883285.1 Candidatus Aminicenantota bacterium
CCTTGATCACGGGCTCGAGCAGCCCGGCGACGGCTTTCTTGAGGTCGTCGGTGAGCTGGTAGATGATCTTGTAGGCCCGGATCTCGACGCCCTCCTTCTGGGCCCGCTCCTGGATCTTGGGGCCGGGCTTCACGTTGTAGGCGAGGATGATCGCGTTCGAGGTCGAGGCGAGGAGGATGTCGGATTCCGTAATCGTCCCGGTCGCGGCGCTGATGATCTTGATCTTGACCTTCTCGGTGCCGAAGGAGGGGATGAGCCCGCTCAGGACTTCGACCGAGCCCTGGACGTCGGCTTTGAGGATGAGGGGCAGCTCCTTGAATCCGCCGTCCTCGATCTTCTTGAAGAGGTCGTCCAAGGTGACGTGGGCCGGCTTCGGGGCCTCGGCCCTGGGGGCGCGAGTGAGCCGGTAGGCGGCCACGGCCCGGGCTTCCTCCAGGGTGTTCAGGACCTGGAAGAAATCCCCGGCCTGGGGGACGTCGGCGAACCCCAGGATCTCGACCGGCACGGCCGGGCCCGCGGTCTTGAGCATCTTGCCGTTCTCGTCGTTGAGAGCCCGGACCCTACCGAAGGTCGTGCCCGAGAGGAACGCCTCGCCGACGGCCAGGGTCCCGTTCTGGATGACGACCGTCGCCAAGGGCCCTTTCTTGGCGTCCATGCGGGCCTCGAGGACGACCCCCTGGGCCTTGCCCTTCGGATTGGCCTTGAGCTCGAGGACGTCGGCCAGGAGAAGGATCATCTCCAGGAGTTCGACGATGTTCTTCTTTTCCTTGGCCGAGATCGCGACGCTGATGACGTCGCCGCCCCATTCCTCGATGAGAATGCCGTCCTTCTGAAGCTCGCGTTTGATCTTGTCGGGGTTGGCCTCGGGCTTGTCGATCTTGTTGATGGCCACGATCATCGGCACGCCCGCGGCATTGGCGTGGTTGATGGCCTCGCGGGTCTGGGGCATCACCCCCTCGTCCGCCGCCACCACGAGGATGACGATGTCGGTCACCTTCGCCCCGCGGGCGCGAAGCTGGGTGAAGGCTTCGTGGCCCGGCGTGTCGATGAACGTGATCCAGCGCTTGTTGAACAGGACGCGGTAGGCGCCGATATGCTGGGTGATGCCGCCCGATTCCTTGTCCACCAGGTTCGAGGACCGGATGGCGTCGAGGAGGGTGGTCTTGCCGTGGTCGACGTGGCCCATGATGGTCACGATCGGCGAGCGGGTGATGAGGTCGGCTTTGTGGCTCTCGGCCTCGAGCCGCATCGCCTTCTCGATCGAGACGGGCTCGATGACGATCCCCAGGACGGCCGCGACCTTGGCCGTGAGGTCGTCGTCAATGACGTCGTTGACGCTCAGCCGGAAGCCGCGGGCTTCGAGCTTGTCGAGGATGTCCTTGGGCCGGGCCTTGAGCTTCTCCGCCAGGTCCTTGACCGTCGCGCCTTCCCGAAGGAGGACGGGGGGCTTGGGCTTATTGGGGTCTTTGGCCGGTTTCGCCGTTTTGGTTGTTTTGGTGTCCGTCACGGGCGGTTCCTTTTCTGTGGCATTGTCGTTATCAGGGCTGTTTGATGCCGATCTTCCACCCCACGAGCTTCGAGGCCAGCTTGACGTTGATCCCGCTCTTGCCGATGGCCAGGGCCATCTGGTCCGGGGCGACGATGGCCTGGAGCGTCTGCTCCGCCTTGTTCAGGATGAGGACGGATTCGATCCGGGCCGGGCTGAGGGCGGACTTCGCGTAGGCTTGGGTGTTGGACGACCAGACGATGATGTCGATCTTTTCGCCGGCGAGCTCCTTGCTGATGGCCAGGATGCGGCTGCCTTTGACCCCGATGCACGCGCCGACGGGGTCCACGTCCCGCTCCTTGGAGAGCACGGCCACCTTGGACCGCTCGCCGGGCTGGCGGACGATGTCCTTGATCTCGATCGTCCCGCCGGCGATCTCGGGGACCTCGAGCTCGAGGAGCTTTTCCAGGAACTTGGGGGTCGAACGCGAGACGATCACCTGCGGGTCCTGGCCTTTGAAGCCCCGCTTGACCTGGATGATGACCGCCTTGATCTGTTCGCCGCGCTGGAAGTCTTCGTTGAAGAGCTTCTCCCGGAGGGGGAGGAGGACGTCGGTCTTGTTCACCTCGAGGACGAGGACCCCGCCCTCGAGGCGCCGGAAGATGCCCGTCACGATCTCGCCCAGGCGGGGGGCGAACTCGTCGTAGATCTTCTCCTGCTCCGCGTCGCGGACTTTCTGGAAAATGACCTGTTTCGCGGCCTGGGCGGCGATCCGGCCGAGGGTATCGGCGGGCAGATCGATCTCCAGGGCGTCGCCCAGGGCGGCGCCGGGGCTCAGAAGCTGGGCGTCGGTCAGATTGATCTCCCGGGCGGGGTTTCCCGGACACTCCACCACCTGCTTGAGGGCGCACATCCGCAGGTCGCCCTTCTCAGGCTTGAAGTGGACGTGGACGTCCTCGTCGTGGGTGTAGTATTTCGCGGCCGCGACTTTGAGGGACTCCTCGATGGCGTTGATGATCAAGGCGGTATCCACGCCGCGCTCCTTGCTCAGCTGTAAAATAGTATTCCAGACATTGATCTTCATGACATGGGCCTTCGTCGTCGCGCCGCGCGGACAGGCCCCCGATTATAGCGGAATCAGGCTTGAGAATCAACCGAGCGCGGCGGGGCGGGGGGGGGCGACGAGGCGAGGCGCCTCGAACGCCAGGGCATCGCCCCGGAGGCTGTAGGGCCCGTAGCCCGTGATCCGGACCCGGACGAATCGGCCGACGGCGTCGTCCGGGGCGCGGAAATTGACGACCTGGTAGCCTTCGCTCCGCCCGGAGTAGACGGCTTCGTCCTTGCGGCTCCGACCGGTCCCCAGGACCCGGATCGTCCGGCCGACGAACGTCCCGTGGAGCTCGACCTGGATCGTCTTTTGAAGGGCCTGGACCTCGATGAGGCGCCGCCGCTTGACGTCGAGGGGGACGTCGTCCGGCAGCTTGGCGGCCGCGGTGCGGGGCCGGGGGGAATAGCGGAAGGAGAAGATATTCGAAAAGCGGATTTCGGAGAGAGCCGAGAGGGTCTCCCGGAACTCCTCCTCGGTCTCGCCCGGGAAGCCGACGATGATGTCCGTGCTCAGGTGGATGTCCGGCATGGCCGCCCGGAGGAGGTGGATTTTCTCGAAATATTCGTCCCGGGTATACCCCCGCTTCATCCGTCCGAGAACGGCGGTCGAACCGGCCTGGAGGGGCAGATGGAGCTGGCGGCAGACCTTGGGAGAGCGGGCCATCGCCCGGACGGTCTCCGGGTCGAAGGTCCGGGGATGGGAGGTGATGAACCGGATCCATTCCGGCCCCGGGACCGCGGCGGCCCGTTCGAGCAGGTCGGGGAATCGCGTCCCGGTCGCGGGGTCGCGGTAGATGTTGACGTTCTGGCCCAGGAACTGGATCTCGCGGTAACCGGCCTGGGCCAGGGCCTCGACCTCCTCCAGGACCGCGCGGAGCGGCCGGAATTTCTCGCGGCCGCGGGTGAAGGGGACGACGCAATAGGCGCAGAAGTTGTCGCACCCCTCCATGATCGTGACATAGGCGCTCACCCGGTTCTCGCGCAGGACCGGACGGCGCGCCTCCTCGTCCCAGTTTCGGGACCGGGAGGTGAGGACGCGCGCAAAGACGCGCCCCTGCGCGAGGCTCGGGGCCAGGGCTTCGGGCAGGCGCTGGTAGTTGTCGGGCCCGACGACGATGTCCACGAACGGCCGGCCGTCGATGAGGCCGTCGCGGTGGAGCTGGGCGACGCACCCGGCCACGGCGATGATCAGGCCCCGCTTTCTCTTCAAGGTCCGGAGCCGGCCGAGGTACGAATACAGCTTCTCCTCGGATTTTCCCCGGACGGCGCAGGTGTTGACGACAACGAGCCCGCTCTCCTCGACCGAGGCCGCCCGGCGGGCGCCCGCCGCGTCGAGGACGCCGGCGATGCGCTCGCTGTCGTTCTCGTTCATCTGGCAGCCGAACGTTTCGATGTAATACGCGAGAGAGGTCAGATCGGCCATGGGACGGCCATTATACACGATTTCCGGAGCGGGGGCGGTCGGGCGCGGGCTTACAGGATCTCGTCCAGGATCTCGGCGGCGTGGCGGACGTAGCCGGCGCACAGGGTCTTGAACAGGTTCTTTTCCCGGGCGAGTTTCATCCCCTCCTCGGTGCCGAGGTCGAGGCCGAGCAGGCAGCGGCACTGGATCGAGCAGTGGAGGCCCTTGAATTTTTCGGTGAACCGGCGCATGAGGGCGTAGGTCCGGTCGCGGGCCTCGAGGTCCTCGGCCCGGGTCCGGCCGTGCTTGAGACCGATCGCCATGAAGGCCCCGGTGACGGCGCCGCAGGCTTCGCCGAGATGGGCCATCCCGCCGCCGAAGGGCTGGGACAGCTTCAGCGAGGTGTCGCGGTCCAGGCCGAGGTCCCCGCTGAACGCGGTGAACACCGCCTGGGAACAGCTGAAGCCCTCTTCGAACAGGGCCGCCGCGCAATCCGATTTTTTCATGGGTCCTCCTCCCTCCGGGGCCGGGCGCTAGGTCCGGCCCGCCTTCCCGTTTCCGGCGTTGTGGCGGATCATGTCGCGCGCGCTTTCGAGCGCGGCCTCCGTGAGCCGGCTTCCGGCCATGAGCCGGGCGATCTCCTCGACCCGCTCCTCGAACCCGAGCTTTTTGACGGTGGTGAACGTCCGGTCCCGTTCGACCCGCTTCTCGATCTTGAAATGCCGGTCGGCGAACGAGGCGATCTGGGGCAGGTGGGTGATGCATAGGATCTGGTGCGTCCGGGCCAGGCTCCGCAGCTTCCGGGCGATGAACTCGGCCGTCTTGCCGCCGATGCCCGAGTCGATCTCGTCGAAGATCAGCGTCTTCGGGCCGCTCTTCTCCTTGCCGACGGCCTTCAGGGCGAGCATGATCCGGGACAGCTCCCCGCCCGAGGCGATCTTGCGCAGGGGCTTGAGCTGCTCGCCCGGGTTCGGGCTGATGAGGAATTCGACCTTGTCGAATCCGGCGTCCTTCGCCCGCTCGGGCGCGTCCGCGGGCGCCGATTCGACCCGCACATGGAATCGGGCCTTCTTCATCCCGAGCAAGCCGATTTCGTGCTCGATCGTTTTTTCGAGCGTCCCGGCCGCCGCCGTCCGGTGTGTGGACAGCTCCCGGGCCCGGGTCATATAGCCCCCGAACGCCCGGCCGATCTCTTGTTCGATGGCGGCCAGCTTC
>JADGNV010000026.1 GCA_017883285.1 Candidatus Aminicenantota bacterium
CTGATGGAGCAGATCTACCGCTCGATCTCGATCTTGAAAGGAAGACAGTATGCCAAATAAGGGGGGAAGCGTGAGCAAGAGCATGCCCAAGAAGGAAGCCGAAGTCTACAGGAAAAAGCTCGTCGCCCGGAGAAACGAGATCGTCATCAAACTCAGCGGGTTCCGCAACGACAGCCGGGACGTGGAGACCGATATCGCCCAGGACGTGGCCGACAAGGCCGAAAGCTCCTATACCAAGGAATTTCTCCTCAGCCTGTCCGACGCCGAGCGCGACCAACTGTTCCAGATCGACGCCGCCCTCAAGCGCATCGAGGCCAGGGATTTCGGCACCTGCCAGATGTGCCAGAAAGAAATCGGAAAGAAGCGGCTGAACGCCCTGCCCTGGACGCCGCTCTGCATCGAGTGCCAGGAAAAAGCGGAATCCGAGACGGCCTGATCGGGCCCGCCCGGAGCGCTCTCCAGCGGGGCGCGAAACTTGTCGAGCTGGCCCTGTTCCCGTCCTTCTGCAAGCTCTGCGGGACGCTCCTCGAGCGCGCCGGCGAGCGCGTCCTGTGCGCGGGCTGCCTCCAAAAGATCGTCCCCGAAACTGCCTCGTCGTGCGTCTGCTGCGGCCGCTTCTTCGACGGCGAGGGCGGGCCGCATGCTTGCGCCGCCTGCCTCGAGCGCAAGCCCCCTTTCGATCGGCACCGGTCGTGCGCCCGCTACCGGGGAGAGCTCAAGGACGCCTTGCTGCTCTTCAAATACCGCCGCTTCCGATCGCTCGGGAAGGCCTTGGGCCGGTTCGTCGTCGAGTCCCTGGCGGAGGAAATCGTCCTCTGGGATGGCGTGGATGTCGTCATTCCCGTGCCGCTCCACCCGCGGAGGCGGCGGGAGCGGGGCTTCGACCAGGCCCGGGTCCTGGCCCGGGAAATCGGACGCCTGCGGAAACTGCCCGTTGCGGCTGGCGTCCTCCGCAAGGTGCGGAACACCGCTCCCCAGACGTCGCTCGAGCGCGAGGCGCGGCGGGCCAACGTCCGCGGCGCCTACGAGGTGGCGCGGTCGGACCGGATCCGCGGGCGGGTCGTGCTCCTCGTCGACGACGTCTTTACCACGGACTCCACGATCCGCGAGTGCGCGGCCGTCCTTAAGCGCGCGGGCGCGAGAGAGGTCCGGGCCGTGACGGTCGCCCAGGCCTGAAAAATCGATTTTCCGGACAAAAAAAATCCCCACGATCCCGGCTGTCCGGAATCGGGGGGAGAGGGGAAAGGGCTTACTTTTTGGGTTTTTCGGGGGAAGCCGGCTTGAGGATCTTCACCTTGCGCGGATGGAGCTCCGATCTCTTGGGCATCGTGATCTTCAGGACGCCGTTTTCGTGCGTGGCCTGAATCTTCTCCGGATCGATGGAGTTAGGCAGGGTGAAGGCCCGGTAGAAGGACCCGTAGGAGCGCTCGATGCGGTGGTAGTTCTCCTCCTTGGTTTCCTTTTCGAACTTCCGCTCGCCCTTCAAGGTCAGGGTGTTGTCCTCGACCTTGATCTCGATGTCCTTCTCGTCGATGCCGGGGATTTCGGCCGTCAGCACCAGCTCGCCCTCGGTCTCGAAAATGTCGACCGACGGCGCCCAGGTGCTGGTCGCAAAGTCCTTGCCTTCCTCGGTCCGGCCGGTGAAGACGTCCTCGAACACGCGGTTCATTTTTTCCCGCAGGGTGACCATGTCCCTGAATGGATCCCATCTGATGATAGCCATATTTAACCTCCTGATATAAATCTACTTAAGACATAAATATAATATCTTAGCGTATATTTGACAATTATAATTAAAATTTTTTATATAACTATTTATCTTTACATCCGACAAGGACAGTCATTTCCCCCTTTAAGTTTATGTTTTCAATGGAGTTTAGTAATTCCGATGTTTTTCCCCGAATGAACTCCTCATGGATTTTTGTGAGTTCTCTGGCGATGACAATATCCCGCTCTCCCAGTGTTTCCTGAAGGGCCGACAAGAATTCCCGGGTTTTCCGGGCCGGAAGGTAGAATATCAGAGTCGCGGTCTCGTCCTTCAACGCCGACAGAGTCTTCCGGAGGGCCTCTTTTTTCGGGGGCGGGAAGCCGGCGAACAAATATCGGTGCGTCGGGAGTCCGGAGGCGCAGAGGGCGGCAGCAGCCGCTGTCGGCCCCGGGATGGGGACGACCTTGAGGCCCTCGCGGAGCGCTTCCCGGACGAGGCGGAACCCGGGGTCGGAAATGCCGGGCGTTCCGGAGTCCGAGACCAGGGCCACGTCCTTGCCCTTCTTGAGGATGTCGAGGATGAGCGGGATTTTGCGCGCCTCCTGCGGCTGGAAGTGGCTGATGAGCTCCTTCTTGAACTCGAACCGGTTCAGGAGCTTCACCGTCTGGCGCGTGTCCTCGCAGGCGATGACCGCGACTTCTTTTAGGATCCGCACGGCGCGGAAGGTGATGTCTTCGAGGTTGCCGATCGGAGTGGCGACGATATAAAGGGTTCCGCTCAAGGGCGCACCTTGTCCCAGTCGTAAGGGTAGAGGAAATCGTGGCCCACCGTCCGTGAGGCGATCTTGGCGATGGGCGGCATCTGGCGCTTGAACTCCGAAGCCTTGATCCGGGCGAGGATCCGGTCGACCTTCTCCTTCTTGAAGCCGCGGGCGATGACTTCCGCCCGGGACTCCCGATCGTCGACGAGGGCGTAGAGGATTTGGTCGATCTCGACGTAGGTCATCCCCAGCTCGCCTTCGTCGGTCTGGCCCGCCCACAGGCCGGCGGTCGGGAGCTTGGTCCGGATTTTTTCGGGGACTCCGAGCTCAGCGGCGAGCTGCCGGACCTGCGTCTTGTAGAGGTCGCCCAGGGGATTCACGGCGCAGGCCATGTCGCCGTGGACCGTGCCGTAGCCGATCAGGAGCTCGGTCTTGTTGCTGGTGCCGAGGATGAGCGCTTTTTCCTGGGCCGAGAAATCGTAGAGGACCGACATCCGCTCCCGGGCCATTTTGTTCCCGATGCGGACCCGGTCGTCGGAGGGATGGGCCGCAAAGTAGGCGTCCACCATCGGCGCGATGTCGACGACGTGCGACCGGATCTTGAGGATGCGGGCGACATCCCGGGCGTCGTCCATGTCGGCGCTGAACTTCCGGCCGTAGGGCATGATCAGGCCCAGGACGTTCTTCGGGCCCAGGGCCTTAGCGGCGAGGAAGGCGCACACCGACGAATCGAGGCCGCCGCTCAGGCCGACGATCCCCTTCGAGAACCCGGCCTTGGCCAGCTCCTCGCGGATGAAGGTCGTCAGGATCTTGACGGCGAACGGGCCGTTAATCGTCATAGCCATGGACGATCCTTTCGAGCGCGGCGAGCGTCACTTCGGGCTTGTCGTCGCGCTTGAACGGCCAGTTCTTGCGCGCTTTGCGGACCGCGCCCAGGTCGACCTCCCGGATGAGCAGGTCGGGGTCGAAATAGGCCGCCTGGCCGAGGTTCTCGCCCATCGGGTCGTAGATGAACGACCCGCCGGCGAAGGCGACGCCGTCCTCGAAGCCGACCCGGTTGCAGTACACCACGAACGACTGGGCGAAGCGGCCCATGGCTTCTCCCATGAGCTCCCACATCCGGCTCGAGGCGAAGCCCTTGTTGCCCGACAGGCCGCGGCCGGGCGCGGCGCTGATCGTGATCATCGTCTCGGCCCCGCCGGCGAACAGCAGGTAATTGGCGTTGATATGGAGAAAGTCCCGGCAGATCAAGAGGCCCATGTTTCCCCAGGGCGTGGCGAACGTTCGGAAGTTCTTCCCGGGGGCGAAGAAGCGGAGCTCCTCGAACAGGCCGAAGGTCGGCAGGAAGACTTTGCGGTGGACGTGGAGGATGCGGCCGCCCGCGCAGAACGCGGCCGAGTTGTAGAACATCCCCTTTTCCGTGGGGCGCTCCTCGACGAAGCCGAAGACGAGGGCGATGTCCTTGCTGAGGGTCTTCAGGTCGCGCAGCTCCCGGGCGGTATCCGGATCGAGGGCGACGGTTTCGACGAGGTCCCGCAGCTTGTAGCCGGTCAGGCTCAGCTCGGGGAAGACGAGCAGGTCGGCTTTTTTCTTGCGGGCCTTTTCGATGGTTTTAAGGTGGATCTCGAGATTTTTCCGGACGTTGCCGAGGACGGGGGCGATCTGGGCCAGGGCGATTTTCATGGGATAAAAATAACACAAAGAGGGGGCGGGCTCAATACGCCCAATCTTCCCTCCCAATCTTCCCCTTCCCGGCCGCCGGATTTTCGGCTAAAATAATGGGCGCAAGCAAAAATGGAGCATATCGCCCTTTCTCTCAAGGACATCTATTTCAACCGGAAGACCGGCCAGTTGGGGGTCCGGGGGCCCGGATTTCTGAAGAACCTCTATTTCCAGGACGGGAACCTGATCTTCGTCAAAACGAACGTCGCCGCCGAGCGGTTGGGAGATGTCCTTTTCCGCATGAAGAAGATCGACGAGGACGTCTACAAGGCCATCCCTGACCTCATCCGGCCCGACGTGATGATCGGGGAGACCCTCGTCCGGAAGGGCCTCATCAGCCAGAAGGACCTCTATGAGGGGATCGTGGCCCAGATGACGTCCGTCCTGCTCAGCCTGTTCGACTGCTTCGACGCCAAAATCTCCTTCCAGGCGCGCAGCCGGTTTTCCGAGGACAGCATCGAGCACGCTTTGATCATCCCCCGCCTGATTGAGCAGGGGATCCGGGCGATGCCGTTCCACCCCTCCCTGACCGAATTGTTCGCGGACAAGATCCCGCTCGCCGCGGGGGACGACGAGTTCAGCCTCCTGACCAAGGATGAACGATCCCTCCTGACGCTCCTGAACGGCAAACGGCCGGCGGAATATGTCAAAGACATCCGGACCGGGAGCGAACACGCGTTCTGGAAAACGCTCTTCCTGTTTTACTGTCTCGACCTCATCGAGCTCCATGAGGCCTCATTCGCCCTGGCCACGAATGAGGAGGCCAATAAGGAAGCGGAGGTCAACGCGCGGCTCCGCGAAGCCCTGGAATTGAGGAAGAAGCTCGCTCAGATGGAGGATTTCGAGATCCTGGGCGTCGCCCCCGACGCGCCGAACGAGGAGATCAAGAAGGCGTACTTCAAGGCGGCCCGGAAGTTCCATCCGGACCTGTTTGGCCGTCAGCTGGAGCCCGAATACAAAGCCCTGATCGACGATGTGTTCGACGCCATCACCAAGGCCTACCGGACCCTCACCCGGGATAAGGTCAAGCTCCCCGCCGCCTCCCCGCCGCCGAAACCCGCCTCCCCGTCACGCGCCGAGGAAAAGGAAAAGGCCGCGAGCCCGGAAACGCTCTACCGCCAGGGCAAGACTCTGTTCAACCAGGGCCGCTACGAGGAGGCGATCGGGCTGCTCGACGAGGTGGCGCGGCAGAAGGACGACAAGGCGGACTATTTCCTCCTGCTCGCCCTCGCCCAGTCTCGGGTCCCGTCCCTCAGCAAGAAAGCGGAGAAGAATTTCCAGCGGGCCATCGAGCTCGAATCCTGGAACCCCGAGGGCCTGGTCGGGCTCGGGCTCCTCTACAAGCGCGAGGGGCTGATGTCCCGGGCGAAAAAGCAGTTCGAGCGAGCCCTGGAAGTCGACGCCGAGCACAAGATCGCCCGCCAGGAGCTCGAAGCGCTGAAAGAGAAATCGGATTCCAAGAAAGGGTGGGCCGGTTTTCTGAACAAGGGTTTGTTCGGGCCGAAGAAGAAGTGACGGCGAAGCCGTCATCCCGAGCGGAGCGAGGGATCTCCTTCCCGGCAAAGGAGATTGCTTCGTCCCTGACCGCCTCGCTTTGCGAAGCGGTCAGGGACGAAGCAATGACACGCAAGCCCTAGTTCAAAATCATTTCAAGAAACTCTTTCTCGTTGAGGATTTCCACGCCTAATTTTTGGGCTTTAGCCAGCTTGGACCCCGGGTCCTCGCCGGCCACGAGGTAGCTTGTCTTCTTCGAGATCGAATCGGTCACGCTCCCGCCCTTCGCTTCGATTGCGGCCGTGGCCTCGTCGCGCGTCAGGCGTTCGAGCTTGCCCGTGAGGACGAACGTCGTCCCGGCGAGGGCTAGATCGCCCGCCGGGACGGCCCCGCCCGCGACGGCGGCACCGCCGGCCGCCGTCGTACCGCTCATCTTCGCCCCGGGCGCGTCCGCGAAATTCAAACCGGCGGCCCGCAGCCGCTCCAGGAGGGCGAGGTTCTCGGGCTGGCGGAAGAAGAAAGCGACGCTCTCGGCGACGATGGGCCCGACGTCCTCCACGGCCGTCAGCTCCTCGATCGTCGCCCCAACCAGCTTCCCGATGTCGCGGAAATGGGCGGCCAGCGTCCGGGCCAGCTTCTCGCCGACGTGGCGGATGCCGAGAGCGAAGATCAAGCGCCCGATCTCGTTCGATTTGCTGCGCTCGATCTCCTCGATCAGGTTGGCTGCGCTCTTCGCGCCCATCCGCTCGAGGCCGGCCAGCGTGTCGGCGTCCTGGCCGTAGAGGTCGGGGATCGAGGCCACGAGCTTCTTCGCCAGCAGCTGGTCGACGAGGGCCTCGCCCAGCCCCTCGATGTTCATGGCCCGCCGCGCCGCGAAATGGAGGAGCGCCTCCCGCAGCTTGGCCGGGCAGGAGGGGTTGGTGCAGCGGGCGATCGCCTCGCCCTCGGGCCGGAACGCCGCCGAATGGCAGACGGGGCACTTGGAGGGCATGACGAACAGTTTCTCCAGGCCCGTCCGCCGCTCTTTCATCGGAGCGACCACTTTAGGAATGACGTCTCCGCTCCTCTCGATCAGGACGTAGTCTCCGATCCGGATGTCCTTCCGCTTGATCTCGCCCTCGTTGTGGAGCGTCGCCCGGCTGATCGTGGTGCCCGAGAGCTTGACCGGCTCCAGGACGGCAACCGGCGTCAGGGCGCCCGTCCGCCCGACCTGAACGACGATGTCGCTGAGGCGTGTCGTCGCCTGGCGCGCCGGGAACTTGAACGAGATCGCCCAGCGCGGGAACTTGGCCGTGACGCCGATGGCCTCTCGCTCCGCGCTGGAGTTGACCTTGATCACGATGCCGTCGGCGTCGTAGTCCAGCATGTCTCGCTTGTCCGTCCATTTCCGCCAGCAATCGACGGCCTCGGCCAGCGTGCGGCAGAGCCGGGAGTGGGGATTGGTCTTGAATCCCAGCCTCCGGAGCTCCGCCAGGTTGTCCCATTGGCTTTCCGCTTCCTCGCCGTCGGCGAAGAAAGAATACAAAAACATGTCGAGCTTGCGGGCGGCGACCTCTCGGGGGTTGAGCAATCGGATCGATCCCGAGGCGGCGTTCCGAGGGTTGGCGAACAGCGGCTCGTCGTTCGCCTCGCGGTCGAGGTTGATCTTCCGGAAGGAGTCGAACGGGAGATAGATCTCGCCCCGGACCTCGATCTTGCGCGTGTCGGGGATGATGAGCGGCAGGCTCTTGATCGTCTTGACGTTGGCCGACACGTCATCGCCCTGGACGCCGTCGCCCCGCGTGACGGCCTGGACGAACCGGCCGTGGCGATAAAGGATCGAGATTCCGAGCCCATCGATCTTGAGCTCGGCCACGTAGTCGACCGGCCGGTCAAGCACGAGCTTCCGGACGCGCTCCCCGAACTCCTCGAGCTCCTCGACCGAATAGACGTTGTCGATGCTCATCATCGGCCGGACGTGGCGGACGGTCGGGAACCCGTCGACCGGCTTCCCGCCAACCCGCTGGGTCGGAGACTCGGGCGTGACGAGCTCGGGGAATTCGGCCTCGCAGGCCTCGAGGTCCTTTACCAGCCGGTCGAATTCGGCGTCGGAGATCTGGGGAAGGTTGTCGATGTAGTATTTCTTTTCGTGGGATTCGATCTCGCGGCGCAGCCGGTCGATGCGGGCCGCCGCCTGCTTGCGCGTCGGCGATTTCGATGGCATGAGCCTCCTCCCGGCCGGAGATCCTCCCGCGGCCGCCTCCATTGTATAGGTTCCGCGGCTAAAAAAAAATCCCTATATCCTCTCCCGCACGGGAGAGGATATAGGGGCTCCCGCGTTTCGAACGGGATGGGACTTACTTGATGCCGAGCTTCTGTTTTTCGCCTTCGAGAATCTTGTTGAAGCCCTCCACCCCCGCCTTCTGCTTGGTGTTGAGGTCGTCGAGGATTTTCTGTTCCTTGTCGATGCTTTCCTTGATTTTCCGGTATTCGCGTTTCTGGTCCGGGGTCAGGTCCTCTTCGCTCTTGTCGCCGAACTTGGTGTTGATCGTCTTGACCCAGTCGTCGATGAGCGTCTTGCTCTCCTGCATCAGCTTCACCCGATTGTTCCATTCTTTATCGCTGCTGAAGTAGAGGCTTTCGGCCAGGGCCCGGGCCTCCTTGCTCTTGGCCGGGGAAAGGAACGCGGCGTCGAGGAGATAGCGGATGGCATCGTTCGTCAGGGCCGGGTTCGTCTTGGCTTCCTTGGCCAGGGTGATGCCGATGTTGTAGGCCAGGTCACCCGACTTGCTCTTGGCGAAAGACTCCTTCCAGAGGGCCATGGCCTCATTCACCTTGCCGGCCTTGTAGAGGCACTGGGCGATGAGGGCTTGGCTCTCGGTGTCCTTTGGGTTCGCCTGGGCGAGGGTCCGGAAGACCTGCTCGGCCTCGGCGTAGTTCTTGGCTTCGTACAGCGTCTTGGCGAGCTTTTTGACTTCGGCCAGGATCTTGGCGTCCTTGAGGATGCCGTAGGACGTCACGTAGGATGCGAGGGCGCCCTTGACGTCTTTGGCCTTGTCGAGCGCCTGGGCGGTCAGGTAGTGGCCCGCGCCGATCATCGCGTTCCAGTTGGCCGCTTCGGGCTCTTTGGCCTTGGCCTCGGTGGCCGCCTGGATCAGCTGGCTGGCATAGGATTTGGCCTTGTCGCCCTGGCCCTGCTTGTTGAACTGGTCGGCGACGTTCATCATGACCTGGCACTTCACCACGTTGTCCAGGCCGCCGAGGGCGAGGGCTTTTTCGCCGTAGCCGATGGTCTCCTGCTCGGTCTTGCCCTGCCAGCCGATGAGGCACAGGTTGGCGTTGGCGAAATTCTCGTACTGGCTGCCCTTGCCCGCGTACTTGGCCAGGAAGTCCTTCAGAAGGGTCACCCGTTCCGCCGGGGTGTTGGCGGTCATCGCTTTGATATATGCCTGGTCGGATTCGCTCTGACCGTAGGCCGCGCCGCTCAGAAAAATGGCGGCGACGATGGCGCTCAGTATGGCTTTTTTCATTGGCTACCTCACATCATAATTTCAGGAATGATAGCCTACATCCCCTAACATGTCAATATTCCATGACTTCCGGGCCCCGCGGCCCCCTTTTCGGCCTCAGGGGCGACGAATAAAAATGCAATAAATATGCCAAATTCGCCCCATGTCGTTGCGAGGAGCATCGCTCTTGCGATGTGACGAAGCAACCCCCCGGCAAGAGGGGATTGCTTCGCTCCCTCCGGTCGCTCGCAGCGACTCCCTTCCATGTCATCCCGAGCAAAGCGAGGGATCTCCCCCGGCCGGAGGAGGCCGGAGGAGGGGATTGCTACGCGATGATTCATTCCATTACAATGATGGTGGACAATAATGCCGTGAATCGCTCGACTTCCGACTTCAGGGAACAATTCCAAAAACACGTCGGGAAGCCCCTTCTCGAAGGGATCCTCCTCCGAGACCTGTCCAACTTCCGCATCGGGGGACCGGCGGACTACTTTTTCGAGGCCCGGACGGCGGTGGACCTCCGGGCGGCGGTCTGGGCGGCCCGGGAGAGCGGCCTTCCCCATTACGTGATGGGCGGCGGGTTCAATCTCCTGTTCGACGACGCCGGGTTCCGGGGCCTTCTGATCAAGATCGCCCTTAGGGGAATGGAACTTCTTGGGACAGAGGCGGGGACGGGAGCGGGGACAGAGCCTGGGAGAGGGACGGGGGCAGGGGCGGAATCCGTGGCAGGCGCCGTGCCTGGTGCTGTAGCAGGTGTACGTACATGTGCTGGGGTGGATATGGCAGATGGGCGGATCCGCGCCGCGGCCGGCGAGCCGATCAGCGGCCTCCTCGAATTTGCCGCGGAGCGCGGTTTCGAGGGCATCGAATTCCTGGCGGGCATCCCCGGCACCGTGGGCGGGGCCGTCTACGGGAACGCGGGCGCGTTCGGCCATGCGATCGGGGATTTTCTGGACGAGGCGCTTCTTCTGGGGCCCGACGGAGCGGAATTCCGCGTCGGCCGGAACTTTTTCAAGTTCGGCTACCGCTATTCAATGCTCAAAGCTAAGCACGATCTTCTCCTCGAAGCGGTTTTCGCGATGAAACCTGGAAACGGGGAGGCGATCCGGGCGAAGATCTCCGAATATCTGGCCCTCCGCGAGGAGAAGCACCCGCCGCCGGAGACCGCCTACGCGGGCAGCTTTTTCAAGAACCCCGTCGGGCCCGACGGGACCAAGATGGCCGCCGGATATCTTCTGGAACAGGCCGGAGCGCGCGGGAGGCGGGTCGGCGGCGCGGCCGTCTCGGCCTGCCACTGCAATTTCCTGGTCAATGAGAACAACGCCACGGCCCGGGACGTGCTCGCCCTGGCCGCGGAGCTCAAGGCCCGGGTCCGAGCGCATTTCGGGATCGACCTCGGGGAAGAGGTGATTTTCCTCCCGGCAGCCGGACCCTGCTAGTTTGGGGTCAGGTCTTAACTTTTGACATTTTTGGCGAGACCTGGCACCAAAGGGTCAGGCCGTGTCAAATTTGTCAAAAGTTAAGACCTGACCCCGCTACTGATCCTATTTCTTCTCCCCAAACAGCTCGGACCAAAGTCTGACCTCGAGCTTTGTGGGCCCCGGCTCTTTCTTGTCGAGCTCCCGCACGTTCCTGTGCTCCCGCAGGACGCCGTTGAGCTCCCCGGCGAACTCCCGGGCGGCGAGCGATACGGCGCCGTGCTGGCGGGCGACCGTCCGCACGCTCCGGTCGGTGCTGACGACGAACAGGCGGCGGGTGTCTTTGCGGGAGGCGATGAACTCTTCGAGGACCGTGTCCGCGGACCCGCCCGGGCCGGGGTTCAGGATCGCGAAGCGGGGGGCGTCACCGATCATGGCCTCGATGTCCGCCGACGGCGGGCCGTCGAAGACGAGGATGACGCGGGCGCGCGTGAACCGCTGGAAGGCGATCAGCCGCCGGACGAGCTTCAGCCGGTTCTCGGAGTCCCGGTGCGCGCCGGGGAACAGATGCCCGAGCAGGTTGTTGCCGTCGATCAGATACGCCATTTTATTAGTTTGGGGTCAGGTCTTAACATTTAACAATTTTGACCCGGCCTGACCCCTTGGTGTCAGACCTCACCAAAAACGTTAGATATTAGGATCTAACCCCCATATTCATGTCACTTTGCCGGCGGAGCTTTTTTTGATATGGCGATCACGCCAGGGGGCTCTGGTAAAATCAGTTTAGCACGATTTTACTCATCCGTAAAGTCGGATGCGGATTATGCGAGGGGTCAGGCCGGGTCAAAATTGTTAAATGTTAAGACCTGACCCCCACGAGTTTCTCGGCTTCAAGCAAAATCTTTTGAGTTGCCGGATCGGCGGATCTGCGGCGTTCCATCCGGCGCACGATCTGGGCGACCGCAGCATAATCAAGCTTCCAAGGCCCACCGATCTCGGTCAGCGTCAAAGCGCAATATTTCTTTTCCAGATAAATCAACAGGTTACGCTCGCCGAGGAAGAAGGCTTCGCCCACTTCTCCCGGGGCACTTTGTTTTTCCGTATCAATCGTCTTTCCCATCATCCGAGCGGCATCAGGATTCTCCTCTCCCTCTTGTTGCAACGCATCCTTCCCTCCCCCGCCGGCACTCTTGCCTAAAACCGTAAAAAGCGCTCGTGATACCGTCTCGATCGTCTTCGGCTGGACGTCGGTTCTTAGTGCGGCCGCGTGCTCTCTCCGATTTCCGGTCAAATTATGTTCAGCCTTAACTCGACGGACGAATTCCTCATCCCCGAGGGCGATTCCGCGAGTGATGAATCCCTTAAGGTTGGTCACCTTCATCAGATCGCGAACGTATTTTTCATAGAGTGGAAGAGCTTTTTCGATATCTGGATGAAGGAGATGGAGAATTGTCTCCCGGTCCAGTTCGGGAAGAAGCGGCTTATGGAAATCGAAATAATCGTTATAGCTATTCCAGCGATATTCCTCGGGAAGAGCGCAGATCTTGGCCCGGACAGGATTGAGGTGGATGTAAGCGGAGAGAAAAAGTGCATACGCGACATCATCGACAATGATCGAACCGAACCGGCCTTGAAAAACGTGCCCTATGATTTTATGCTTGGCCTTGAGCCAGTTTGAAAAGCTCGAGTTGAGATAATGGATGCCCGCGGAGAGATTAGCCTGGCGCATTTTCAAGTAGAGATGGTAGTGATTGGGCATCAGACAGAAGGCATAGCAAGCGAAGCCGTATTTGATTAGGGTCTCCTGTAATTTGGAGAGAAAAACGAAGCGGTCGTTATCCGAAAAGAAGATAGTCTCTTTACGATTCCCGCGGCAATAGACGTGAACCGAAAGTCCTGGTACACAGAATCTCAACGGCCTGGCCATAGCGTCTTGCCTTCCGCTCTATATGGACGCGCGGCATGGCGATTTTTTCTCTACCGGAAGGGGTCAGGTCTTAACTTTTGACATTTTTGGCGAGACCTGGCACCAAAGGGTCAGGCCGGGTCAAATTTGTTAAATGTTAAGACCTGACCCCTCGCTTTCATAGCCGATGGCTTTATATCCCGCCAGCCTACGCTTGAACATTTTTGCCAACATTGGACAACAGAGATCGGCATAATCATAAATTCGGACTTCTCGTTTATCGGCATGGAGACGATGCAATCGGCCCGCGTATTGGGCTAAGGTTCCTCGCCACGAAATCGGCATGGTGAGAAAGAGCGTGTCCAGCCGCGCGTCGTCGAATCCCTCACCCAGATAGCGACCCGTGGCCATGATGAGCCTTTCCTCGGAATCAGGAATGTGAAGAAGGCTCCTCATCGACTCTCGCCGCTCCCGAACTCCCATCCCACCATGCAATACGATGACGTTCCTGATAAAGCCGCGAAACCGGGCGGCCAATAGCTCGAGATGCTCACGTCTTTCGGTCAAAACAAGCGGTGAACGCTTTTCTTTGGCCACGCAGTCCATGACGTCTTCAAAAATTTGATCATTGCGCGCCGCATCCGTTATGACTCCGTCATAAAGGGAATGAATAGTCGTATTCTTATCCGCTTGCAGCAAGAAAGGGATGAATTCCGTCGTCCGTATGAAGACTCGATGACGGAAAGGATGGTCTTGAACCCCCTGCTTGGCCGTCCAACGGAAACGGATGGGCCCGCATTGCATGAAGATGATGACTTGATGTCCGTCGCGCCGAGCGGTCGTCGCCGACAAGCCTAAGACAAATTTCGCGGGACATCTCCTCGCCACTCGTTCAAAGCTTTCGGCAGGCAGGTGATGGCATTCATCGACGATCAACTGGCCGTAGCGGGAAATCAGATCGTCCGCTTCGCCGCTCCGGTTCAAGCTTTGGATCAGCGCGACGTCGATGGTTCCGGTCAACTTTCTCTTTCCGCCCCCCAAGGCTCCTACCGCCGCTTCGGGAAGGCTGAGGAACTCGGCCAACCGGGTCCTCCATTGGTCGAGGAGCTGCTTTCGATGGACAAGGACGAGAGTGTTGACTTTCCGTTCGGCGATGACCATGGTCGCCACGACGGTTTTTCCGAATGCGGTCGCGGCCGCTAAAACCCCCGTTTCATGCGACAAGAGCGCTTCGACCGCTCTTTGCTGTTCGGGGCGGAGAATCCCAGAAAATTTTACATCCAAAGGAATGCCCGAGAAACGCTGGTCATCGAGGTAAGTCCGGATTCCGGCCTCGCTCAATAGAGCCGTCGCTTCCTCCAGAATCCCTCGGGGGAGCGCCAGATACCGAGGATGATCCTCGGCGCAAGATACGATACGCGGCTTTCCGAATGTCGAAAGGCGAAGGGCCTGGGCTTTATAAAATTCCGGATTTTGGAAGGCCGCCAGTCGAACGAGCCGGCTTCTAAGGAGAGGAGGCAACTCCTGTTTCGGTATGTAGAGTTGATCCTTCAGGATGATTTTGATTTCGGCCGGAACCGGCCCCCAATCCACTTCTTGTTCTTGCCGCAAACGCCTCGAAGGCGGTCGCTTCCACGGCTCGTCGCCATCCTCATCCATGACCGGAAGGCGGACGCCCATGATTTTTCCCCTGCGGGCTGCGTGCTCGACGAGTTCTTCGACTTCGGCAAATGAAAACCGGCGAATCTTGCGCAGGTAACCCCATTGATTGGGGATGGGAACCATATTCTCGTCGAGAAACAACGTATTTCCGCGCTGAACCGCCCGGCACTGTAAAGGAAGCGCGATCAGGTTTCCGAATCCCCCGCTTGGCAAATTATCCTGATTGGGAAAGAGCCGATCATAAGAATCGAACCCGATTTCAGGGCGCGATTCATGCGTTTCGGTCAAGAGCGACGAACCGAGGCGACGAGCCAGCATGGCGGGCACGGATTCAGAGAAAAAAATCCAAGCATGGGCACCGTTGCCCGATCGGGAACGCTCGACAGCGACGGGAATTCCGAGACGGCGGCATGCCTCGCGGAACGCCTTGATATCGGCCGCCCAATCCTTTTTGTCGAAATCCGCGGCGAGGAAACGGCACGTTTCATCTTTATGGAGGGGATAGATGCCGACCACGAAATCCCGCATCGGCCTTGGCGATAAACCGCCGCCGCGGACAGCATCCTCATCGAGCTTGGAATGTGAATCGCTTGAATCGACAAAGCCGAAAATATGGCGTTCGATCACTTCGGATTGAAGCGGGAGGAGCTCGCGCGCGGGGCATTCGCCGCATTTGATCTGCGGCTTCCGGCAAATGCCGCGAACCCATTCGTGCCGACATGCGGGCGAATAGCCGGATTTTCCGGTCTGGGTGCTCTCCCACCGAACGGCGTAGACGTCGGTCCGCCCGGCAAAGAGAGAAAGGAACAACGCGATATGCACTGACCGGGCTTTTGGAGGTTCGTTCACGGGGAGCATCGGAACGCGATCGATATTGTTCAGGTTGGGCGAGATAGACGAAGGCGGCAAGGAATTACGGCAGTCGAGGAGGGATGGACTGGCCTCCTCGATTCGGGATCGATCTCGAGACGCGGACGATGAAGACTGTTTCAAGGGTTCGCGTTCTCTGAGTCGGCGTATTTTCTCTTGAAGCTCTATCCGATGGTATTCAAGAGCCAAGAGATCAGCCTCGAGCTCCGCCAAACACAGCTTTATGTCTTCGTCTCTCATTTTCTGAGGGGGGTCAGGTCTTAACTTTTGACATTTTTGGCGAGACCTGGCACCAAAGGGTCAGGCCGGGTCAAATTTGTCAAATGTTAAGACCTGACCCCCCAATGAGCCCCCCAAATTCAGGGCATGGCCTCCTCGCGGCAGAAAACGGGAAATGGCAGAACGCGAACACCCGCCTTTTCGAAATCCCGAGTTCCCGTGTGGACCTGATAAAGCCGCGGGATCGGGATCCGCTCCCGGAAATAGTACAAAGCGGGATTGACGGCTTTTTCGCCCGTCTTGCATTCGACCGCGAATTCGGGCCGGCCGTCCTTGAGGACGAGGAAATCGACTTCCCGCTTGTCGGTATCCCGGAGGAAACGCAGCTCCATCCGAAAACCCTCGGTGTCCTCGAGAAAATGACAGTACTTGAGCAACTGA
>JADGNV010000210.1 GCA_017883285.1 Candidatus Aminicenantota bacterium
CACCGCGAACCCTGCTTTGATCGCGGTCCGAACGCCATCGAGGACGGCCTCACCAGTCCCCACCTCGACGCGAAAGAACTGGTCGAGCGTGTGAACTTCCGCCCCGATCTCTTCCTTAGGCTTCAACGCCATAATGACGAGTTGGCAGTATTTTGCTGTGTAAAGCACCCGGCGGAAATCGACATTCTTGACGGCGAGACCCTCAATGTCTTTCACAAAGCCTTTCATATTGACTCCTTTTTCCTATTGTCGTTCAAAGGGCAGACGAAAACCCCTCATGACTTCGAATGAAACGTGTGCCGGCTTCTAAGGACGTGCGCTCCGCGCGACGGAAAAACGGCCTAGCGCCTTCTTCTCCAATAGTAGCCGCCTCCCCCGAATAAGAGGACTACTAAGACAATAATGATGATGAGTGTCATAGCCTTTATTCTCCTTTTTCCGTGTTGAATATCAATTTCCGTTTTTTTTATTTTGGAATTGATCGGTGGTCACCAAATTAGTCCTTTGGATTCCATAGATGCAATTTTCGTGCCAGCATCCTTCAGATTGATCCGGATGTCGCGGAATCGATTTCCTCTCTGGAAATAGACCCATCTTCAAGCGACCGATCGCTTTAGGGGCGATGATCGATACGAGAATAGAGTCTTTCTTTTAAGGACTTCGTCCTGTTTAACAAAAGGTACGATTCTTCTCGGGGGATCCCGGTTATCCCCCCACCTCAGGCCGATAAATCAGGTTGAAAAATTCGCCTTGCGAGTGCTACGTTGATGGGGAGTAGATCGCTCTTGGAGAATTCGCGCATGCGCTTTGCTGCGAGTGATATCTAGAGGCGGATGCCCTCATCTTTGCGACACCCGTGAACAATTTCAATGTTTCGACGCCGCTTAAGACGTTCATCGATCGATTCATCAGCCTGGCCCCAAGGAGGAGCCGAAATGAAGAAGACGACCCAAGAAAAGCCGGGACTGGAAAAGTCGGATATTCTGAAAATGTGCATTTGCGGAGGCTGTCCCACCTATATGGATTGCGGCACGCAAGGCAAAGCCACCGAGACGACATTTTGCATGAGCGACGCCGGAAAAAGCGGATGTATAACCGAGGAAAACGGCTGTCTTTGCGGGGCCTGCCACGTGAAAATTCAAATGAAACTGAAAAATATCTACTTTTGCACCAAATGGAGCGAGGACGTGCAGAACGCTTAGTTCGCGTTCAGAAAACAACACGCCGGGACCTTGATGAGCCGGAGTCAGAATGAGGATTTATAGCGTTGACCCCAGTTGACGGCGACCGCGTAATCCATACAGCGCTTGAAATTTTCATAAGTGAGGCCGGGCACCCGAAGACCCCCGGTCGCCTGGTCCGTATGGGCCCGATCAAAACTCCGCATGTCAGCGAGATAAGGCCGGTAAGCTTCGATAAACCTGTCGAGAAGCGCTTCGGGCGGGCTGAGAACCGTGCCGCTTGACGGACCGTAATGGAGCTCGATCCCCTTGATTTTGAGAAAGGATTCACAGTAGGCCGCCAGTTCTTCCAGGTTTTTGGGATCATGGCTCGTCACGTGATAAACGAATCCGGCCTTCGCCTGGTCCAAAATCGCGAGAGAAGCGGAGACAAAATAATCGATCGGAACAAGGTTGAGACTTCCGCGCTGGGGAAGAAAAATTCTCAAGGGAAGATGAAGGATGCCGTTTTCATCGAGAGAAACTCCGTGCTCCCGGGATTTCCGGCCCGCGTTCGTCCGCACGTCGTTCAGGTAGATGTCCCTGATGAACTGGAGAGATTTCACGTGGAAATAAAGGGCATTGAAACGGGTCGACCGGCCGGTCCGCGAATCCCCATATACGATCGAGGGCCGGATCAGCGTAAAAGGAATCGATAGGCGTGTGCAAAACGCCATGATATCCCGCTCGGCCCGGGCCTTGGTTTCTTCATAGACGTTGGCGAATTCCCCAGAGCCCCCCGGCGATTCCGGGCATAGGAAACGGCCTGTCCCCGCGGCGTAGGCCGTACTGACATAATGAAAAAACGGGGCCCGGCTGTCTTCAGCGAGGCCGAGGATCCCCTTCAGGCTATGCACGTTCGCGTCCGTGATTTCGCGGCGCTTGAGTTCGAAAAAGCGCGTATCGGACGCGCAGTGAATGATCGGCCAGGACCCTCCGCGGAGCGCCTCATAACGTTCCGCGCTCACGCCGCAGAGGGGCCTGAGAAAGTCGGATTCGACCGTTTCTACACGATCCCTCCGGTTTCCCAGGCCGAACCAATCCAGATAACCGGAAATCCGCTCGTCTAAACTGATGCCCTTCGAGCGCCGACCCAAAATGACGAGGCGGTCGCCCCGCTCGAGCAAAGCGGCCATCAAGTGGCCGCCTAAAAAGCCCGTCGCCCCGGTCAGGACGAACGTCCTCTCCCGGCCTTTATCCGTGGTGCCGCCGCTCATGTGTAGAGCAGATTTTCACTGCGGCTCATTCCTTGGTTTACGACGTGCCGGATCCAGCGAATCGTTCCCAGCCGGGCGGAATAGGCCTCGATCACAGCGCCGGCATCCATAGCCGCGCGCTGGGTCCTTGCGATCTCCTCCGGATCGTTCTGGTCGAAGAAATAATCGTATTCGAGGACGCACCGCTTGCCCTGATCGATCGGGGTGATGAATCCCAGATCGTTCTTCAAATGATGGCGCTCGGCGACGCGCTTGAATTCTCCGATGATTTCGCCGATCAGCTTCTCCTCGAGCGGAAGAAAAACGATGTTGACCGAGAACTGTTTTTCGCGCCCCATCCGGGTGCTGAGGATCCGGAACATGTTCAGCCAGACCAGGTCGGTCATTTCAGGCCGGGCATAGAGGCTCTCGAAAAATGACCGAAGGTCCGGATCCACGTCCTGGCAAAGCTGCCTCGGCGAGGGCCCCAACGCCACCTCCGCCATCTCCGCGAAGCCTTTGATCTTCAGATAGGAATATGGCTCGTCGGCCGAGATTTGGCCAAGCAGCTCCAGCCAGCCGGGCGTGCGAAGCGAAGGCAGTCCCAAGGCGATAGCCCTGAAGAGCCGCTGATCGAAGGCTGGATGGCCCATCTCGGCAACGCTCCGAATGGCATAAGCGTCCCCGATCACCAGGACGAGATAAGGGATGCCCAGCTTATCCATGAAGACGTCCTTGACCTCCGCGGCCAGCTGTTTTGTCGGAGCGAGAAACACGGAGGCGTATTCCGGTCCGAGGACCGTGAGCGCCAGGCCGATGCGCCGGACGGCGCATTCCTTGACGAAGCGGAGGGCCTTCTCTTGGGAGTCGAAGGGAACGAGGATCCCCGTCTCGTCCGGGGTCGTCGGATGGAGCTTCAGGCTCAGGCTGGTGCAGATCCCGGGGCTTTCCTGGTCGGCTTGCCGGAAGGCGAAGAGATTGGCGGCGTTCTTATCGGAGAGCGAAAAAAGCGATCCGTCCCGGGCCACGAAATCCGCGTCGACGAAATTGTCGGCGGCCGTGCCGTACGCGGGCATGAACGTCGAAAAAATGCCCGAGCAGACGACGTTGGCGCAGACCAAGGCGGCCGGTTCGGCGACATTGACCCGATAGCCCCTCCGGACGGCTTCGCGCTGCGCGCCGAACGCCGATACGCCGGCCCCCACCCGGATCACCCAGTTCTTTTCGTCTAAGACGATGTCCTTCATCCGGCCAAGGTCGATCACCGCGCCCTCGCTCAGGACAAGGCCCATGTTTTGCGAACCGTTGCCACGGACCGCCCAGGGAATCCCCTTCTCATGGAACAGCCGGAGCAGCGAGGAGACCTGGTCACGGGTCCCGGGCAATACGACATAGGCCGGCATACGGGGTCGCGTCAGAGGACCGGGGTCGCGGGAATAGGTGACGGCGATCCCCCGATCGTTTTCGGCCCACTCCGCGCCGACGATCGACCGGATTTCTTTCAGCAGGGCATCCTCAGCCGCGCGTTCGACGGCGCCTCCCGAGCCGATGTGCCGGGCGACGAAATCCTTCAGCGCGGCCATCACCCGCGTCGGCCGCATTTCGGTGACGAAATAGCATTGATAATCGCATTTGCCGCACAAGTCGCAACTCTCGGCGACCTCGACCGTCTTCTCCGTGACGGGGATCCGCCCTTCTGCCAACGCGGCATAAAGCGCCATGCGTCCTTGAGGAAAGAAGCTGTCATAGACCCGTTCAGGCCCCGAAGGACAGACGCCGCTGTCCAAGAAATCGATTTTACACATCGCGTAATGGCGGCAACTCTTGGCCGTCGTCAGGACATCATCCATCGCGCTCCTCCATCAAAAACGGAATTGTATGAGAATTATAGCAGGCCTTTATCCTTCTATCTTTTCACCGCGCAGCCAAGATACAGGACGGCGAGCAGGCCGCTTTCCACCAGCCGGATTTTTTCTCCGAGGTCCCTATATGTGGATTCCCCCTTGGCTCGCCGTCGCAGGAGGCCGAGAGCTTCGAACACGGAGACATTGAGCTTCGTCCCCCGATGCACCCGCCACTCGAGGCCGTTACGGCGAAGCAGCAACTTCATTTCGCGCGGCTTGACGAACATCTCAAAGACATGGATCCGGGGAGGCATGAACGCCCAACGCTTCCATTCCTGCGCGATCTTGATGGCGGCCAGCCGGCTGACCCAAGTCCGGTTGAAGGTGTCGTAGAGGAACGCTCCTCCCGGGTTCAGGACCCGGGCGACCTCGGAAATGACCTTGGGCAGGTCGCGGACATGCTCCAGAACGTCGCAGCAGAAAACAACGTCGAACGTACGGTCGGAGAATGGGAGCGATTCCCCGTAAGCTGTCCCGTATCGGATATTCAGCCCACTCGCGTGCCCATGCCCAATGGCGGCCCGGAGTGACGCCTCCGAAGGGTCGATTCCAATGGTATCGAAACCGAGCCTAGCGATTTCCTCGCAGCGGATTCCCCCGCCGCAGCCGATTTCAAGTGCCTTTTTCCCTCGTGGATCTATCCCGAGTCCGCCCAGGAGGGCTTTTTTCGCGAAGCCAACCCGGACAGGATTGAGAAACGCGAGAGTCTGGTGATAAGAGGAAACTGGGTCCCACCATTGTTCACCGACCGCGTCATAAAGCCCGTTATCGATCCGTTCACAGATTTCGCGGGGGACTGGAGTGGAAAAGAAATGGCTGTTTCGCATTCTACAACTGACTTACCCTCGGGGCTGGAATCTTAAAACCACCTAACGCAAAGCGACTATATCGCCGTCCTGGATGGTCGTCAAGAACGGGAAATGGACGATGGCGGGACCAAGCCTTCTGAAGTTCGAGCAACCCTCGCAGGAGATTTAAGACCTAGCGGGCCATAAAAGCGCGGGTATATTACCAAAAGCGCGGGCAAAAGTGAAGCGGGATTTTCCCGTCCGAAAAGGGGTCCGTCCCGCAAGCGGCCGAAAGACGCCGCCCTCTCAGCACGACAGTTTTTCGAGGTCCTTTATCATCTCCGGGCTGGCGATGAAGATCAGCACGTCGCCCTCGGTCAATCGGGTCGTCTTGGCCGGATTGAAGTCGAAGTCCTTTCCCCCGCCCTTCCGCAGCGCGACGAGCAGAGCGCCGGACGAGTCTCCGAGCTGAGACTCGGCGATCGTCTTCCCCGCGAGTCGCGAGCCGGCGGGCACCGTCACCTCGTCGAAGCGCAAGACCCGCTCCCGTTCGCGGAGCATCATGTCCAGGAACGTGGTGGTCGCCGGCCGGATCATCTCCGAGACCATGCGCATGCCGCCGATGTTCGTCGGCGAAATGACGCTGTCCGCGCCGGCTTTGATCATCTTCTTGTGGGACTGGGGATCGTTCCCCTTGGCCACGATCCGGAGGCCCGGGTTGAGGCTCCGGGCGCTGATCGTCACGAAGAGGTTCGCCTCGTCCGTCGGCAGGACGCTGAGGACGCCTTTGGCCCGGCCGATGCCCGCCTTCTCCAGGACGCTGTCCTCGGTGGCGTCGCCCTGGACGGCGAGGACCGGCCCCAGGGCGGCGAGCTTGTCGATCTTGGCCTTTTCCAGCTCGATGACCACGAAGGGCTTTTGCGTGGCGATCAATTCCCGGACGATCGTCGCCGCCGTCTCGTCGCCGCCGCAGATAATGTAATGGTCCCGAAGCCGGGCGATTTCCTTGTCCATTTTTCTTCTCCCGAGGATGTCCTTGAGCTCCCCTTCCACAACGAAGGCCGTGATAGACGAGACGGCGTAGGCGATGGTGCTCAGGCTGAGGATGATAAAGACGATGTTGAAGATCCGGGCCGCAGGATTGTGCGAGGTGTCAATCGTCTCGCCGTAGCCGATGGTCGAAAGGGTGATGACGGTCATGTAGACGCTGTCGAGGAGGGTCGTCCCGGGACCTCCGAGAATCATGAAACCCGAGACTCCGAGGACGAAGACGAAGAGAAAGATGGTCAGGGAAACGAGCAGTCGCTTTTTGCTGTCCATGGAATCGCCCCGGGCGCAAAGCCATTGTATGGAAAGTCCCCGGATTGTTCAAGGGGAGTCCACCGGACCGGGGGCGGCCGCTCCCCTGAGGAATGCCTGACGGGGGATGGAAAAAGAGTTTTGGCGCGAGAGGCGACCGGATACAAGCCAAATACAAACCGGTTGACAGGCCCGCGGCTCAGGTCTATTAATAATATAGACAGAGAACTCCGCAGACCATGAGTATGAACGGAATCCGGATCGAGATCGTCGAATCGCGCGTCGCTCGGGCCGGTCCCCTGACGTTTGGCCTCATCCTATTGGCCGTCCTCTTCCCGCCGATCGTCTTGCCGCTGCTCTTCGCCCTGGCGATTATCGTCGTCTTGATCCCGGCCCTCGCGGCCCCAGTCCCGGTTTGTATCCGGGAATCCCATGGCGCGCCGTGCGGTCTTTCGCCGCGCAGCCCTCCCCTCGCCTGACCTCCTCATTTTCGTGTTCCTTCGAATTCCGTCCCAGGAGGTCACCCAGATGAACATCCGAAAGATTTTCGCCCGCGCGACCGGGAATCCCGTGGTCACCGATCTGCGGGACTACGGGAAAATCGTGGAGGAGATCAAGAAATCCGATTGGAAGGAAGCGGGCGCGGAGGAGATGAGGGCCCGGCTCCGCGCGCTCCGGGAAAAAGCGTCGGATTCCCCGGAGCGGGCCGCCGTCGCCGTCTTCCCGCTCGTGCGCGAAGCGTCGCGCCGGGCCGTCGGCCTCGATCCCTTCGACGTCCAGATGATCGCCGGCCTGGTCATGGTCCCGGGCGGCATCGCCGAGCTGCCGACCGGCGAGGGCAAGACCCTGGCCGCCGTCTTCCCCGCCTGCCTCCACGCCCTCGGCGGACGCGGCGTTCACATTCTCACGTTCAACGATTATCTCGCCCGCCGCGATGCGGCCTGGATGGGGCCGATCTACCGGCTCCTCGGCCTGAGCGTCGGCTGCGTGCAGGAGGGGATGGACCCTGCCGCCAAGCGCGCGGCCTACGCGGCCGACGTTACGTACGCCACGGCCAAGGAGGCCGGCTTCGATTATCTCCGCGACGGGATCGCCTACGACGTGGACGACCTCGTCCATCGGCCGTTCCATTACGCGCTCGTCGACGAGGCCGATTCCATTCTGATCGATGAGGCGCGCATCCCCCTGGTCATTTCGGGCGTCGAGGACCGGGCGACCTGGGACGCGCGGCACCTCAGCGCCCTCATCCGGCAATTGGACGAGGGCCGCGACTTCGAGACCGACGCCGAGCGGCGGAACGTCTTCCTCACGGACGCCGGCATCGGCCGGATCGAGGCGCTCCTCGGCGGCGCGCGCCTGTACCAGGAGGGAAACCAGACGCTCCTCGAAGCCGTCAACTGCGCCCTGCACGCCGAGGCGCTTCTCCGGCGCGATGTGGATTACATCGTCCGCGACGGGCGGATCGAGATCGTGGACGAATTCACGGGCCGGGTGGTGGCCAAGCGCCATTGGCCCGACGGCCTCCAGGCCGCGGTCGAGGCCAAAGAAGGGCTGGCCCGGAAATCCGAAGGCCGGATCCTGGGATCGGTCACCCTCCAGCACTTTTTCCGGCTGTATCCGCGCCTGGCCGGCATGACGGCCACGGCCCGGTCCGCGGCCGACGAGCTCAAGGAATTCTACGGATTGACGGTCACGATCGTCCCGCCCCACACGCCGAGCCGGCGCATCGACGCGGAGGACGCGGTGTTCACCCATAAAGGGGCGAAGACGGCGGCCCTGGTGCGGGAGATCCGCGCGGCCCGCGATGCCGGGCGGCCGGTCCTGGTCGGAACGGCGAGCGTGCGCGAGAGCGAAGAGCTGGCCGCGGCCTTGCGGGCGGAAGGCGTGGAAGGCGCGGTCCTCAACGCCAAGAACGACGAGCTCGAAGCGGGCATCATCGCCGACGCGGGTCGGCCGGGGGCTGTGACCATCTCGACGAATATGGCCGGGCGCGGAACGGACATCAAGCTGGGCGGGGCGGACGAAAAGGAACGAGCCGCCGCCGTGGAGCGAGGCGGATTGTACGTCATCGGCACAAACCGCCATGAAAGCCTGCGGATCGACCGGCAATTGCGGGGACGGGCGGGGCGCCAGGGCGATCCCGGGTCGACGCGGTTCTTCATCAGCCTCGAGGACGACCTGTTCGTCCGCTACGGCCTGGCCACCCGGCTCGCGAAGCGCTACCGGCTCCGGCCCCAGGAGGGCGAGCTCACGCCCGGGCCGCTCCAGACCGAGATCCCGCACGTGCAGCGCGTAATCGAAGGCCAGAATTTCGACATCCGGCGGTCGCTCACCAAGTTCACCTCCCTGGTCGATTTACAGCGAAGAATCATCAAAGAGAGGCGCGAGACGGCTCTCCTCGGGACGGCGCCGGGGATTCTTTCCGAGAAGGAAGCCGCTCTCTATGAAGAAGGCCGGGGCCGGTTCGGCGCCGAGCGCTTGGCCGGGCTCGAGCGCCGGGCGACGCTGTTCCATATCGACCGCCTCTGGTCCGACCACCTGGCCTGGGTGCAGGACACGCGGGAAAGCATCCACCTTGTCGGGTTGGGCGGAAAGACCCCGATTGACGAGTTCCAGAAATCGGCCACGGAGGTGTTCCTGGAGCTCCTGCGCTCGATCGACGATATGGTCGTGTCGGAGATGGAGGTCGTCATCCACGGCGACAACTCGGCCGAGCTCGCCCTCGAGCGGCTGAAAGGACCGTCGTCGACCTGGACCTACCTCGTCAACGAAGACCAGTTCGGCTGGGGCATCGAGCTGTTGAAAGGCCGGCACATCGGCTTCGCCGTGGGCGCGGCCGCCCTGTATGGGCCGCTGTTCATCCTGACGCTCATCGTCCGACGCGTGTTCGGGAAGAAAGACAAGGGCTAGGCCGCGCGGCTCGTCATCGCTTTCCGAAAAAGTCCGCGGCGATGGCCGCATAGCTGTAGGCCGGTTTCGTAATAATGAGACCCGTGTGAAAGCGCGGGATTGCGGCCAGCTTGCGGATTTGGGCGGCGCCCCGCTTGTAACCGATATTGTACGCGGTCGCATAAAACCGGAGCTTGTCGGCGTCGTCCGTCCAGGTCTCGCGGAAATACAGCTTGTCCAAAACCCTGACGAACATGGCCAGGTATCGGGCCTGACCGGCGACGTCGGTCAACCGCCGGGCTCGGGCCTGGCGGTTTTCGACGGTGTCCGCCCTCGCGAAAGGCGCGTCTCCGATTCGGGTCCGATCGTTTTCGTCGGCCAGGCGGAGGAAATCCCGTTCGAGCGTTTCGGCGAACGAGGGCTTCATCTGAAAATGTCCGACCGAGAAATCGCCATAGCCCCGGCCGAACTGGACGTAGAGGACCTTTAGGTTGCCCGTTTCAATGGCATCGGCCAAGGCGGAATACCGGATCAGCTCCGGAAAGACGATCGCCCAGGCAAAGTCAGTCGGAATGCCCCAGGCGCGAAAGATCTCGTCGGCTTCGGCGTGGCGTCCGGCGAAGTCCAGGGCGGTGGCATAGGCCCGGCCAAAGATTTTCGCGTAATCCGGAGGCTCGACAGAAGGAGATTGCGCCGCGGCGAAGGACACGGCGAGGCCGGCGGCCAGGATGAGCGCGCTTTTTGCGTTCATGAGCCCATGATATAGATATCCCGGGCAAAAGAAAACCGGCGCTTTCCGGCGCCTGTCCTTCCGCACCGCCGGGCGGACTGCCGCGCGCCGGAGCACCGCCCCGCCTCTCTTGACATCGTCCGCCGGATGGTCTATTCTATCGATATTGACCGGCAGTCAATTTATTACTGAAAGTCACCAATGGGTATCCGAGAGCGCAAGGCGCGCGACATCGAGACGCGGCGGAGGCTGATCCTCTCGACCGCCACCGACCTCTTCGTCCGCAAGGGCTTTGCCGGCGTGACCCTCGACGACATCGCGACGGCCATCGAGTTCAGCAAGGGGACGATCTACAACCACTTCGAGAGCAAGGAGGAGATCTTCGCCGCGATCCTCCTCGAGCAGCTGAACCTGCTCCTCGCCTTGCTCCGGACGGCGGCGAAGGCCGGCCGCGATACGGCGGATCGGCTGCGGAACGTCATGACGGCCTATCTCCGATTCTACCGGGAGCGCCGCGAATATTTCCGCCTGCTGTTCTTCATCGACGTCGTCAGCGACCAGGAGCGGGTCCCGAACGCGCTCCGGAAGGAGATCCGGCTCCGCAAGATCGCCTGCCTCACCGAGCTGAAGAAGGTGGTCAAGCAGGGCGTGCGGGCCGGAGACTACGCGAACGGCCGGCCGGCCGTCGAGGTCAGCCTCGTCATGTGGGGCATGATGAACGGCGTCATCCAGCTGGCCGAATCGCGGCAGATCGACGACGGAGACCTCGAGCGCCTGCTCGGCGCCGGTTTCGATATCGTTCAAAGCGGGCTCACGCCCAAGACCGATCCCACGTCAAGGAGAATACGTCATGGACTTATTCGAAAAATGCTACCAGTTCTCAAGAGCTAAAGAGATCATCGCCGCCGGCGTCCTCCCCTATTTCCTGACCGTCCAGGAAAACCACGGTCCTCTGGTCAAGTTGGAAGGAAGGGACGTCATCATGGCCGGCAGCAACGATTATCTGGGCCTGTCCCAACACCCCGAAGTGATCGAAGCCGCCTGCCAGGCCGCCAAGGAATTCGGCTCGAGCTGCTCCGGTTCGCGGTTCCTCAACGGGACGACGACGCTCCACACCCGGCTCGAAGAGGAACTGGCCGATTTCCTCGGCACCGAGGCCTGCCTGGCCTTCACCACGGGCTATCTGACCAACCAGGGCGTCATCCAAACCCTCGTCCAGCGGAACGAATACCTGATCTCCGACAAGGAGAACCACGCCAGCATCGTGGCCGGGTCCCTGATAGCTAAGGCCCTCGGGGCTAACGTCCTCCGCTATGGGACGAACGACATGGCCGACCTCGAGGCGACCCTGAAAACGATCCCGATCGACGCCCCGAAGCTCATCGTCACGGACGGCGTCTTCAGCATGACGGGCCGGATCGTCGATCTGCCCAAGATGGTGGAGCTCGCCCGAAGGTACAAGGCCCGGGTGATGATCGACGAAGCCCATGCGGTCGGCGTGCTGGGCGAAGACGGCCAAGGGACATGCGCCCACTTCGGGCTGAAGAACGGCTCGGACGTCGAGCTGACCATGGGCACGTTCAGCAAGTCGTTCGCCTCGCTGGGCGGGTTCATCGCCGGGGAGCGGTCGGTCATCGACTACATCAAGTTCAACTCCCAGGCCTTCCGGTTTAGCGCCAGCATGTCCCCGGCCAGCGTCGGCGCCGTCCGCGCGTCGCTGCGGATCATCCGGCGCGAGCCGGAACGGGTGGCGCGCCTGCTCGAGATCTCCCGCCAAGTCCGGGAAGGCGTGAAGAGCCACGGCTTCAAGATCATCGAGGGTATCACCCCCATCATCCCGATCATCATCGGCGACGACATGGCCACGTTTGGCGCCTGGAAACGGCTGCTCGACAACGGCGTGTTCGTAAACGCCGTCATCGCCCCGGGCGTCCCCCAGGGACAGCAGCTGCTAAGGGTGAGCCTCATCGCCACCTACAAGCAGGAGCATGTCGACAAGATCGTGGAAATGATCGGCAAGGTGGGGAAAGAGCTGGGGCTGATCGGCGGATAAGGAGAGGCTAAATTCTTCCCTTGCGGACAGAAAGGCCGATTAAAAAATATTTATTATTTTGATATTTTCCGGCTAGCCTCGGCCATGACCACTCTCATTTCAACGGGATTGAGAGCCAGCGTCTCATAAAGATATTCGACCCGCGCCGATATGGTGATATCGTCATTCTTGGCCTCCACGTAGGCGCTGGCGCCGATAAAGGCAAAATCAAGTTCCTGCCGAGAGAGCTGATCGTTTACTTCACGATAGGTCTTTCCCTGTTTATAGATGATTTTTCTGCCGATTTTTTTAGAAATATATTCAAAGATCCTGTTGTAGAAGAAGAAGTTCTCCTGCGGCGAGATCATGGCCGAAACTGCCGCCGTAAGGGGCCTTTGGGGATCCGGCGCGAGGTACGGGATCTCTTCCCGGCGGGAAAAATCCACCTTGAATTTGTCGTCCGGCCCCCTTTTTTGACAGGACGAGAGGGGGAATACGGCCAGCCAGAAATATCCTATACAACCTATATATTTTATTAATTTGATAAACATTATTAATGATGGTACCAGAATCGGGCAAACAAGTCACCAGGACTTCCCCGAATCATTAAACCCAAATCAAGGATCTTGTCGCCGGTCGGCTGACCTTCAGCTACCCGCACTCAAGGGAAGAGACCCAGTTATTATCAGGGGAAAAAAGGAGCGTGCCTGACAGGATTCGAACCTGCGACCTACGGCTCCGGAGGCCGTCGCTCTATCCAGCTGAGCTACAGGCACGTGGCCAGAATGAATGCGCCATTTTATCTCTTTTCCGGGCCCGAACGCAAGGAAAAGTACTTAAAAAAACCATTGGCAATCCCGCCCGCTCCGTCTAAAATAAGGGTCTCTGAACTATAAATTACAACGATGCCAGAGGACAAGGACATATCGGGATCCGGCCGGCTGCGGCGGCTGGCCGAGCGCCTGAAGCCCGCGGCCAAAGCCCGGACCCACCTGCTCGCGGCCGCGAGCCTGTGGACCGTCGTCGGCCTGGGGCTCTTGACCCTCGGCCTTATCTGGTGTTTCGCCGTCCGCCTCCCCTGGCCGTTCGTCCTGGCCGTGCTCGGAATCACCGCGGGCTCCCTCAAGGGCCGATTCGTCCTCCGCCGCCTGGCCGAAAAGAACGCGGCCCGAGTGCTCCGGCGCGGCGACGGCCACTGCTTGGGGGGGTTCCTCTCGGTCAAGACCTGGCTCCTTGTCGCCGTCATGATGACCTCCGGGATCCTCCTCCGGAGGAGCGGTGTTCCCCACCCCATCCTGGGCGTCCTCTATTCCGCCATCGGCACCGCCCTCCTCGCCGGCAGCATCCCTCTCTGGAAAGCCCGGCGCCAACTCGGAGGGGAAGACCCCTTCCGACGGGCGCCGGGAAGACCCGGCCGCCCTGCCTCCCCTTCTCGGGCGGGGCATGAAACCCCGCCCTGCGACCAAGGGGGCGACTCCCCCTTGGAACCCTCTACGAGCGGCCCTCCGGGTCAAGACCCGGAGCATATCGCCGCTCACCAACTCGGAGGGGAAGACCCCTTCCGACGGGCGCCGGGAAGATCCGGGGCATAGCGCCGCTCGCCAGCTCGCAGATAATTGAAAGAAAATCCCGCCGCCCGTCGTCTAAAAGGCGGAAATGTGTTTTTCCATTTCATGAAAGGAGATGCATGAGAAAAAACATTCTGATCGCTCTGTTCGTCTTCGGCATGATCTTCTCGCTGCAGGCCCAGGCGCCCCAGCAGCAGCAGATGAAGCTCGAGGACGTGCAGAAGGCCCTCAACCTCGTGGACAAGCCCCAGCCGGTACCTGAGAAGTACAAGGCCGGCTTCGACGCCATCACGGCCAATGACAGCCTTGCCATGCTGACCTACATCGCGTCCGACTCGATGGAAGGCCGCGAGACCGGCACGCACGGCTACGCCATGGCGGCCGAATACGCGGCTTCCCTCCTGAAGATGTGGGGCGTCAAGCCCGCGGGCGACATGCCCAGCTTCGGCGGCGGACGCGGCGGGGCCCGCGGCGGCGCCCCGGCGGCCAATCCCCCGGCCCGGACCTACTTCCAGGAATTCGGCCTGAAGACCGTGACCGACGTCCAGACTTCGGTCACGATCGAAGTGAACAAGTCCGGCGCCCAGAAATCCCGCACCTTCCAGGGCGGCGTGGACTTTACGGCCGGCATGGGCGGCGCCGGGTCCGAGACGATCACCGCTCCGGTGGTCTTTGTCGGCTACGGCCTCACCGAGCCTACAATTCAGTGGGACGAGCTCAAGGGCCTCAACCTCAAGGGCAAGATCGTCCTGGTGCTGACCGAAGCGCCCGGACGGGACGACCCCAAATCGCCCTTCAACTCCAAGAAGGAGATCAAGGACAAGTACTTCCCGGCGGCCCCGACCGGCGATCAGATGATGGTCGCCATGCGCGGCGGCGGCCCGCAGCGCTTCAACAAGATCGCCGAGCTCCAGAAGCTCGGCCCCGCGGCCATCATCCAGGTCGCGAACAACGGCACCGACGCCGCCATCTTCCGGCAGCTGTCAAACCCCCGGCGGGTCAACGACGAACGGCCGGTCGTCAACAAGCCCCGCGTCCGGATGTCCGTCGCGGGCGACACCCAGACCCCCATGGGCCAGGGCGGCGGCACGACCCTGACGATCACCCGGGAAATGGCCAACCTGCTCCTCGAATCCACGGGCAAGACGATCAACGATCTGAAGAAGCAGATCGAGACGACCACCAAGCCCGCCTCGGTCCCCCTCGACGCACACATGACGATCGCCACCACGGCCAAGACCGCCCTGGTGCGCGGGATCAACGTGCTCGGCATCGTCGAAGGCTCCGACCCGACGCTCAAGAACGAATATTTCGTCGTGGGCGGCCACTATGACCACCTGGGCAAGTGGGAGGACTACATCTACAACGGCGCCGACGACAACGGCTCCGGCTCGGTCGGCGTCCTGAACATCGCCGAGGCCATCGCGGCCAACCCGGTCAAGCCAAAGCGGTCCATCATCTTCGGCCTCTGGTGCGGCGAGGAGGAAGGCCTCCTCGGCTCCCGTTACTACGTCCAGAACCCGACCTTCCCGATCGACAAGACCGTCGGCTACCTGAATTTCGACATGATCAGCCGGCCCTACGACGAGACGACGATCGCCCGCGCCCGGACGCGCTACAACGTGCCCGGCGCCGAGGAGCTGGTCAAGAAGATCCGCACCCCCTGGTTCGTCACTCTGAGCTGGACCGAAGGCACGACCCTGGCCGACATCTCCCGCGAGATGAACAAGTACGTCGGCCTCGACCTGGCTCTGCAGGGCAACGCCCTAGGTGTGGGCAGCGGCGGGTCCGACCACGCCTCGTTCGCCTCGGTCAAGAAGCCGTTCGTGTACTACATGGCGGCCATGACCACGGATTATCATCAAACGAGCGACAGCGTGGAAAAGATCAGCGGAGAACTGATCGCCAAGATCAGCCAGCACGGCTACCTGACGATCTTCGCCTTCGCCGACAAATAGGAACTTTGATGTCCCCGCGCCGCAGGGCGCGGGGATTTTTCTCTCGACCAAAACAGAAAAGGCCCTCTTGCCTTCGGGCGGGAGGGCCTTTTTTTTAAGGGAGCGCCACTCACCCGTGTCTGTAGGCACGGACCTTATTCGTTCTCTTTGCCCGACTTCTGGATCCTGGCCCAGGTGTCGCGCAGCGTAACCGTCCGGTTGAAGACCGGCCGGCCGGGACGGGAATCCCGGATGTCCACGCAGAAATACCCCAACCGCTCGAACTGCCAGCGGCTCCCGGGCGCGGCGCCCGCAAGGGCCGGCTCGAACCGGGCCTCCGGTATCGTCTCGAGGGATTTCGGATTGAGGTTCGACGTCCAGTCGAATCCCTCCTCGAGCTCGTTCGGGTCGCGCTTGGTGAAGAGCGTGTCGTAGAGCCGCACCTCGCCGGGGACCGCGTGGGCCGCCGAAACCCAGTGGAGCGTCGCCTTCGGGCTGCGGTGATCGGGCGCGTCGCCGCCCCGGGTGGCCGGGTCGTAGGTGCAGCGGACCTCGACGATTTCGCCGGTCGCGGGGTCTTTCACGACGCCGGTGCAGGTGATGAAATAGGCATAGCGCAGGCGGACCTCGCGGCCGGGCGAGAGACGGAAGAATTTCTTCGGGGGATTTTCCAGGAAGTCGTCCCGCTCGATATAGAGGACGTTCGCGAACGGCACTTTCCGCGTCCCCTGGGACGGATCCTCGGGATTGTTGACGCAGTCGAGCTCTTCGGTGCGGCCTTCCGGATAGTTGGTCAAGACCACCTTGAGCGGCCGGAGGACGGCCATGGCCCGCGGCGCCGTCCGGTTGAGCTCTTCGCGGAGGCTGTGCTCGAGAACGGCCGCGTCGACGATGCTGTTCGCCTTGGCCACGCCGATCTCGTCGCAGAAGCGGCGGAGGGAGGCCGGCGTGTAGCCCCGACGGCGGTAGGCCGAGATGGTCGGCATCCGGGGGTCGTCCCAGCCGTCAACGTATTTTTCCTTGACCAGGGTCAGCAATTTGCGCTTGCTGAGGACGGTGTGGCTCAGGCTGAGCCGGGCGAACTCGATCTGCTGCGGCCGATGGACCCCGAGCTGGACGAGGCACCAGTCGTAGAGCGGCCGGTGGACTTCGAACTCCAGGGTGCAGATCGAATGGGTGATCCCCTCGATCGAGTCGCTCTGGCCATGGGCCCAGTCATAGGTCGGATAAATGCACCAAGCGTCGCCCGTCCGGTAGTGGTGGGCCCGGCGGACGCGGTAGAGCACCGGGTCCCGAAGGAGGGGGTTCGGGTCGGCCATATCGATTTTGGCCCGAAGCGACTTCGATCCGTCGGGGAACTCCCCGGCCCGCATCCGGGCGAATAGGTCGAGGTTCTCCTCGACGCTCCGGCCGCGCCAGGGGCTGTCCTTGCCCGGCTTGGTGAGCGTGCCCCGGTATTCCGAGACCTGCTCGGCCGTGAGGTCGCAGACGTAGGCCGCGCCCTTTTTGACCAGGTCGAGCGCGAAGCCGTAGAGCCGCTCGAAATAGTCCGAGGCGTAGAACTCGCGGTCCTCCCAATCGAACCCCAGCCAGCGGACGTCCTCCTTGATCGACCGGACGTAGTCCGGCTCCTCGGTCTCGGGGTTCGTGTCGTCGAAGCGGAGGTTGCATTTCCCCTTGTAGTCCGCCGCGAGGCCGAAGTTCAGGCAGATGGACTTCGCGTGGCCGATGTGCAGGTAGCCGTTCGGTTCCGGCGGGAAGCGGGTCTGGACCCGCCCCTGGTTCTTGCCGGCCTGGAGGTCCTTATTGATGATGTCGCGGATGAAATTGTCCTTGGGTTTCGTGTCGGTCATAGCGCAGCGCCTTTCATGCGGGCCAGGGTCCGGTCCCGGCCGAGGATCTCCATGAGCTCGAACAGGCCGGCCCCCTTGGTCTTGCCCGTAATCGCCAACCGGGCGGGGTGGATGATCCCGGCGGCCTTGAGATCCCGTTCGGCGGCGAGGCTCCGGCAGACGGCCTCGATCCGGTCGGGACTGAAGATGTCGAGCCGCTCGAGCCGGGCGGCGAATTCGCGGAGGTTGCTCCGGTTCTCGGCCGGGCCGAGAAACTTCTCCCGCGCCTGCTCGTCGACCGCGAAATCGTCCTTGAAGAAGAAGTCGGCGAGCTCTCCGAATTCGCGGAGGGTCTTGATCCGGACCCGGTAGGCCTCGATGATCCGGGCCAGCAGGCCGTCGTCGACCCGGGAGACGTCGAAGCCGTCCCGGGCGAGCTGGCCGCGGAGGAGCGGCAGGAGCGCGGCCGCGGGCTGCTTCATGATGTATTCACCGTTCATCCATTTGAGCTTCTGGACGTCGAACTTGGCCTGGACGTCGTTCATGTCCTGGATTTCGAAGAGGGCCGCCGCCTCGGCCAGCGGCAGGATTTCGGTCCCGCCGGGCGGCGTCCAGCCGAGGAGGATGAGATAGTTGGCCAGCGCCTCGGGCAGGAACCCCTCGTTCTGGTATTCCCGGACGGACACGCCGCCGTGGCGCTTCGAGAGCTTGGCCCCGTCCGGGCCCATGATCAAGGGCATGTGGCCGAATTTCGGCAGGGTCAGGCCGAGGGCTTCATAGAAGAGGACCTGCTTCGGGGTATTCGTGATATGGTCGTCACCGCGGAGGATATGGGTGATGCCCTGGCTGGAATCGTCCACCACGCACGCGAAATTGTAGGCGGGCGAGCCGTCGGACTTGATCAGGACCTGGTCCTTGAAATTCTCGGTCTGGAACGTGATGGTCCCGTGGATCATGTCCTCGACCTCGACCGTCCGTCCGGGCTCGACTTTGTAGAGGATGGCCGGCCCTTCGCGATAGGCCTGGCCGGCCGCGACCAGATCCTCGGCCTTCTGCCGGTAGAGCTCGAAGCGGCGGCTCTGGTAGACGAGCTCCCCGTCCCAATCGAGGCCGAGCCATTTCAGGCCCTCGAGGATCTCATCGAGGAACTTGGCGTCGGAGCGGACCTGGTCCGTGTCCTCGATCCGGAGGAGGAAGCGGCCGCCGGCGTGGCGGGCGGCGAGCCAGTTGAAGAGCGCGGTCCGGGCGCTCCCGAGGTGCAGCCAGCCCGTCGGGCTGGGCGCGAATCGCACGGTGATCATGACATGTCCTTTTTTTCGCGGGGAATCCCGCTTATTCTACCAAAAATCGGGCGGGGAGAATACCGGGGCCGCCCGGTCCGGCATAGGGATCGCCCCCGGCGCTGGATGTGAATCCGGTATCCGGCGCGGCGCGAGCCCCGGTTGTTCGAAGCGGCGGGGACCCTTCGAAGATGGGTGAGCCGCGAGAGCGACTGGGGCGGGAGCCGCGCCTCGAGGGCGGATTTCGTGCTATAATAATCGTTCATGCCCATCCGAAAAGCTCGCTCAGAGGACCTGGGGCAGGTGCGCCGTCTGGCCGAAAGTCTCGATCTCGACTACCCCGGCATGGAGCGGGACCGGATCTGGGTGGCCGACGAAGCCGGCCGCGTGGCCGGGATCGTCGCCCTGATGAAACACCCGGATTCAGACGAGCTCGTGGCCCTCGGCGTCGAGCCGGAGCATCGATCGAAAGGGCTCGGCCGCCGTCTCGTCGAGGCTCTCCTGGCCGAGGCTCCGGACGACGTCCACCTGGCGACGATCATTCCCGGGTTCTTCGAGCGCTGCGGATTCGCGGTCATCCCGGCGGCGCCGCCGGGCATGGCCAAGGACCCCGCTTGGTGCGAAGGCTGTCCGAAAGAGAAGTGCACGATCATGGTCAGGAAAGCCCGATGACCCTCCCCCGTTTCCCCGAATTCAAGCCCGTCGAGCTCGAAGACCGGCCGCTCGTACAGTCGTTCCTCGACCGGTATCCCTGCGAAATCAGCGAAATGAGCTTCGGCAACATGTTCATCTGGCGGAACTACGATTTCCCGAAGATGACCGAGATCCACGGCAATCTCTGCCTCCGGTTCGAGTCGCCCGACGAGCCGGCCTATTTCCTCCAGCCCATCGGCGGGACCGAGATCCCCGCGACGATCGAGACCTGCCTCGGGGCCGCGCCCCGGCTCTCCCGCATCCCCAAATCGTTCGCCGACCGGTACTGCGCGGGCGGCTTCGAGTGCGACTGCGACCGCGACAACTACGACTACGTCTACCTTGCGAGCGACCTCATCGAGCTCAAGGGCAAGAAATACGACGGCAAACGCAACCGGATCAGGAAATTCGAGAAGAGCCACGCCTACCGGTATCTCCGCCTGGAGCCCGAGCATCTCGGCGACTGCCGCCGGCTCTTCGAGGAATGGTTCGGGAAAAAGAGCGAAGTGAACAAGATGATCGGCGCCCAGAAGGACGCGATCCAGCAGGCCTTGACCCATTACGAGGCGCTGGGGCTCGCGGGCGGGGCGATCGAGGTCGAGGGCCGGATCGCGGCGTTCTCCATCGCCGAGAAGCTCAATCCCGACACGGCCGTCATCCACATCGAGATCATCAGCCCCCATTACGACGGGCTGTCCCAGCTCATGAACCGGGAGTTCGTGAAGAACGAGCTCACCGCCGCCACATATATCAACCGCGAGCAGGACATGGGCGTGCCGGGCCTGCGGCAGGCCAAACTGTCCTACCAGCCGCACCACCTGGTCGAAAAACACCACATCTGGAAATAACCGCCGGCCGGTCCGGAGGGCCCTCCTTCCCGCTATTGTCCCAGGACCCGGTCCGCGGCCAGCGAAGCGGTCTGGAGAGCGGTGGGAACGCCGCCAAGGAACAGCTCGGTCGCAGCGGTGAGGCCGGCCATGTAAAGCCGTTCCACGGGCGTCTCGATGAGGAGCTTCCCGGGGAGGCGGGCGGCGGCCTCGGCCGACCAGGTCCAACCGGCGATCGAGCCATCGGTCCGCTGGCCCCAATCCCGATAGGTCAGGGGCGTGGCCGCCTCCAACACTTCGACCGCGCCCGCGAGGCCGGGAAGGGCGCTTTCGACGGTCCTGATGAGGGCCCAGGCCGCGCGGTCCTTGGCCTCCCGGTAGCCGGGCTTCCTGAGCTTCTCCCCCGTCCTCCACTCTTCGAAAAGCCGGTAGGGCAATCCCGCCCGCAGCACGAGCACGGTCTTGCCCGGCGGCGCGCAGTCGGGCGCGTTGTCGGACCAGCGGCAGACCTCGATATCCCGGTTGTCGAAGTCCAGGGGGTCGGGTTCGGTGGCCGGATCGATGCGCCTACGGAAGAAGAGGTGCTCGGCC
>JADGNV010000211.1 GCA_017883285.1 Candidatus Aminicenantota bacterium
GCGCTGCGGGCAAGCTTGCCGCTGCGCCTAATCAGCATCCTTCCAATATGAAGGCGGCCGATTGTCAAGTACAATACCCCGCGAGGAGCGAGGCATGAAGATTTTCGGCCGGGAGATCGCGGAAGGCGCGGCGATCTATGACGATGGACGGGTCCGGGTGGACGCCGACGTGGCGCGCATCCGAAGCGGTTGGCGGATCACGGGCACGGTCCGGGGCCGGGCGGGGACGATCGAAGTTTTCCGGGGGAAGGCGCCCGCCGAATTCCTCCTCAACAACTGGCAATCCTGGGGCCCGATGCGGAAAATCCGGGCGGGGGAGAAGCTCGAGGGCGTGGCTGAGCGGATGGCGAAGCAGGGCCGCTACGTCTTTTCTCCAGTCCCCGAAGTTTTCCTCCGGAGGCTCGTCAGCGACTATTTTATTGCCTGGGACGGCGGCCTGGCCGGCTTTCTCGCTTCGCGGATCGGGCATCCGTATTTCGCGGTCGAAGGCTCCGACCTTGTCGGGTATATCGAATATTTCGATACGCCCTTCGAGGATCCGGTCCCGCTCGAACCGCTGGTCGTCGTCGAGGGCGGCCCGGTCGAACAGCTCCTCGAAGAATATGCCATCCGCGTCGGCGCGGAGAACCAGGCCCGGGTGAATCCCTGGAACCCGGTCGGCTGGTCGAGCTGGTATCAATATTTTACCGAACTCCGCTACGCCGACGTCGAAAAGAACTTGAGCATCGCGAAGGCGCGGTTCCCCTTCGAGGTCTTCCAGATCGACGACGGCTACGAGTCCGATATCGGCGACTGGCTGGAGGTCAAGGAAGGATTCTGCGGCCTGCCCGATCTGGCCCAGCTCATCGGCGGCCATGGTTACCACCCCGGGCTGTGGACCGCGCCGTTCGCCGCCGCGGAGACGTCGCGGTTGTTTGAACGGCACCCCGACTGGATGGTGAGCGATATCGGATTGCCGAAGTTCTGCTTCCGCGGCTGGAAGAAGGACATCTTCGCCCTGGATACGACAAATCCCCGGGCCAAGAATTGGCTCTACGAGACGTTCGGCGAACTCCGGAAAATGGGGTTCGACTACCATAAAATCGATTTCGTCTTCTCCGCGGCGATGGAGGGCGTCCGGTCGCGCCGGGTGACCCCGGTCCAGGCCTATCGCGAAGGGCTGGCCGTCGTCCGGGAGGCGATCGGCGACGCGTTCCTCCTCGGCTGCGGCGCGCCGCTCCTGCCTTCGATCGGGTTCGTGGACGGCATGCGCGTCGGCGAGGACACGGCCCCCTTCTGGGATTCCGGCAAAACCTCGCTCGAGGGCGTGAACGCCTACCACGCGCTCAAGAACTCGATCCTGCGCTCGTTCATGCACCGGAAGTGGTGGCTCAACGATCCCGACTGCCTCCTCCTCCGGCGGCGGGACATCGAGCTCTCGGACAACGAGAAGGAGCTCTACGCCCGGACCGCGGGCGCCCTGGACAACATGCTCATCGAGAGCGACGATCTTGAGCTCGTGGACGATTGGGGGCGGGCGCTGCTCGAAGAGGCGATCCGGCTCAAGGGCGGCTACGTGCGCGTCCGGGAGCTCCTCGGCGACGATTTCTATCTCATCGATTCCTGGGGAGGCCCGGCCGGAATCTTCCGCTATGCCGCCAATCTTTCCGATGTCCCTCGGACTTCGGGCGGGCAGGACGTCCCGCCGAGGTCGGGGGTATTCATCAAGCCCTGAATGATATGGAAAAGGGCTCGGGGGATGAGGCTGCCTGCAGTTTAGGCGCTTGACGAGGGATATGCGGTCGCGGGACCGCACGAGGAGGAATATCTGAAAGGGCCGGGCATGGCGCCCGGCCCCGATGACTACTGGACGATCATCCGCTATCAGGTGAGGAAGAAATAGCGCGCCTCAACGGTCCGCCGGCGCCGGAGCGGCGTCCTTCTTGGCCGGCGTCGCTTTCATGAATTTCTCGTCCCAAGCCTTGCGCAGCTTTTCCCGCGCTTCCAGGTTGTCCACGTACATCTGAAGGTCGATGATTTCGTAGGCGATCGCGTTCGCAACCTGGCCGAGCGCCTCCCCGCCCGAGCGCTTCCATTCCTCGCCCAGGACATTGCCCACGAACTGGCCGAGCTCGCGGTCGATGACGGGGCTCAGGATCCCGCCGGGGTCGGGGGCTGCGACCATCTTGATGACGGCCAGGAGATAGGCGTAGCGCCGGTAGAACACCGGATTGATCTGGTTCTGGGCTTTGGCCTTTTTGGCGTCAGCCATGAACTGCTGGATCCCTTTTTCGAGCGTATCCGGTACGCCCGCCCCCGTCGCGGCCATCTGGTGGAACATCTGGCCGATGCCGTCGAGCAGGGCGTACCCGACTTTCTTGTCGCCGATGGGGACGGCCTGGTCTTCGGCGAAAACCGGAATGGCCAGAGCGGCCAGCAGAGCGCAGCACAGCAGTTTGCGGATCATTTCATCCCTCCTTGAATTTGTTCGCGAGCTGGGTCAGGACCCGCTCGACGGATTTTTCGATGATAAGGATCTCGTATTTCTCCTGCAGGCTAAGGCGGGGCGCGCGGCGTTCGCCGTCCGGTGCGGCGGATCCGGTTCCCGCGTGTCCGCCGGCAACGATTTCCTCTCGGGCCGCGGCGAGAACCGCGGCGAAAGAGAATCGAGAGGCGCCGCCGGAAATGTTCGCCGCTTCGGGATCGGCCACGGTCGTCCTATCTAGTTCCTGCAGGCCGGGCATTCCGAGCAGAGCCTTTTGGATCATCGCTGCGGCTCCGCCCGACGATGAGCTTCTAGGCAGGACGAAAAACGCGATGATGCCGCAGAGCAGGGCCGCCGCGGCGGCGATGGCGGCGGGACGCAAAAGGCGGCTGGCGAGGGACGCGCGGGGCCGCACCCCGGCCCGCGTTTCTTCGGCGATGCGCCGTTCCACGAGGGCTGGAAAATCCTTGGTCCGGAATTCGGCCAGCGCGGCGGCTTCCTCGTCGGCGATAAGGCGCTCGATCGCATCGGGCCGGGATTTGCGATTATCGTTGTTCATGGCGGTTCTCCTGGAGCTTTCGGGCGACGGCCGCGCGGGCCCGGTGGAGGCGGGACATCACCGTTCCCGTCTTGAGGCCCAGCGAGGCGGCGATGTCCTCGTACGAAAGATGGGCGTATTCGCGGAGGACGAAGGCCTCGCGCAGCTTGGGCGGAAGCGACCGGACGGCGATTTTCAAATCCGCGAGCCGGGGGTCGGGCGAGTGGGGCGCCGATTCGCCGGCGACGCCTGCAAGCCGGGTTTCGGGCCGCCTCACCATCCATTGGAAGAGAAGAAACCGCCGGAGGCGGGACGTCTTCTGATGATCGAGGCAGGTGTTTCTCGCGATCCGGAACAGCCACTCCCGGGCCGTGTCCGGGTTCTTCAGCCGGGGCAGGTTCCGATGGGCCTTAAGATACACGTCCTGGGCGAGGTCTTCGGCCTCGGCATAATTCCGCGAGAACCCGAGGCAGATGCGGAACACGATCTCCCGATGGGCGAACAGGCTTTCGAGCGAGACGGCCGCCCGGCTTTCGTCCGCCGGCCGGGCGTCGTCCCGGAGGCCCGATGGATCGGCGATCATGGTGATGGCCCGTTCCGTCCCGGCGTCTTCGAGAACCACGGCATTTTTTCCTTCGCCTGTAAAGACGATCGGGAGCCGAAAATATTCCGTGGCCGGTGCCGGTCGGCCCGAATAAGACGGGGCGGGAGAGCTACCGCCGCGTCCCCGAGGAGGCGGGCATGGCCGCCCGTCCGCTTTTCAGCATGTCGAAGATGTCCGCGGCGGCTTTTAGGCTTCCCCGGTTGACGATGAGTCCGAGGCAGTCCTCAAATGCCGCGCCGAAGATCGCGTTCCCTTTCGTGTCCGTAACCTCGAAAATCCCTCCGGGAAGCTCCAGAAAATTTTGATAGGCGGATGCTTTCCTGAAAGCGTCCTTGACGGCCGCGAACCTCTTTCGGCCGTCGTCCGGGTCGGCGTAGCGGAGAACGAAAACCTTGAGCGCGTCCTGGTCGGAGACGACGCCTTCCCTGAAGAGGAACACGTCGCGGGCGAAGAAGGCGAAGATGTTCTGCAGGCCGAGGATGCCCCGGACATAGACCGTCCGTCCCGCCGCGGCCCAGGTCTTTGGCAGGACGCCGGGGAGAACGGGCCGGAGGCCTTCGAGGCCGATCTTCGCGTCGACCGCCCGGCCAATCCATTCGATGCCGTCCAGGCTGTCCGGCCTGCCGTCGGGGCCGGTGATCGTGACAAGGCAGCGGCCTTTCCAGAAATTGAGGTAATAGTCTTCGAGCGCGGCATCCTGTCCGATCGACAGGGATTTCCCTTTCGTTCCGATTTTGAAGGTATACATTCCGTAGGCGCACTCGGACGTGGCCATTTCATAGATGTCGAGCGTCACGGATTTCC
>JADGNV010000212.1 GCA_017883285.1 Candidatus Aminicenantota bacterium
AGGGCCGAGGCGAAGAACGAAAGCGGCGTGTGGAGCCCGCGCCAGGCCGGCACCGTCCGCAGCATGTAGAGCCGGCTCATGCTATGGAGGAAGAGCAGGCCCGCCGCGCCGGCGGCGAGCACGAGCGTCCGGAACGAGGGTGCGGTCTCCCGCCCCCGGTAGCGGAGGATCGCCAGGATCAGCACCAGGGCGATGACCGCCAGCTCGAAGAAGATCTCCCGGCTCAGCCACGACCGCCTCAGATTAAAGAGGGCGGAGGGGGCGCGGCCGGGGCGGCCGAGGTGGGCGAGCGAGACGGCGGCGGCGAGGCCGAGGAGGGCCAGGACGGAGGCCAGGAAGGGTATCGTGAACACCCGGTTTTCGAGAAAGCCCTGCCGCCGGTCCGTCATGAGGAACGCGGCCGCGACCGTCCAGAACGCGCCCACGGCGGTCTGCGAGAGGAGGGTGAACGCGATCAGGGACCATTCCCGCTCGGACGGGCCCGGCATGTCAGATCTCTTCCCAGTTCGCGACCTCGGCCGTGTCCTTGGAGGCCCGGCCGGCGTCCCTGTGCGGCTTGATGAGCAACGCCGGCTCGGTCACGGACGCTTCCGGGAGGGGAAAGACCTCGCTCGTCCCGCCGTATTTCTTTTTCAGGTCCTCGAAATCGCCGAAGTCCAGGGCGCGCATCGGGCAGGCGGCAACGCAAGCCGGGGGCCGCCCGGCGCCCACCTCGTCGTAGCAGTAATCGCACTTGGACGCGATCCGGCGCTCGACGTCGAACTGGATGGCCCCGTAGGGGCAGGCCCATTCGCAATACCGGCAGCCGATGCAGGCCAGCGTCTCGATGAGGACGATCCCGTCGTCGCGCTTGGTGATGGCCTTGGTCGGGCAGCCTTCGCCGCAGATCGGCTTCCGGCAGTGGTGGCAGGCCAGCGAAAGGTTGTAGGCGAAGACGCCGGGGACCCAGAGGCCGCCGTCCTTCTTCCAGGTCCCGCCCGTCACCTCGTAGACCCGCCGCCACAGGACGTCGAGCGGCAGGTCGTGCTTTTCCTTGCAGGCGCCCTGGCAGGTCTTGCAGCCCGAGCAGACGCTGGAGTCGTAATAGAAGGCGTATTGGCGGACGAAGGCCTGGGTCATGGAACGGTCTCCGTTTTCTCCGCCTTCGCGACCTGGGCCATGATCGTGTGCTGGGCGTTGCCGAAGGCAAGCGGCGTCCAGCGCTCGGACGACAGGACGTTGACCGAGCCCCGGCGGTCCACGCCGTCGGCCCCGGGCGACCACCAGGAGCCCTGGGGCAGGGCGACGACCCCGGGCATGATCCGCCGCGTCACCCTGCACCGGACGAGGGTCGCGCCCCGGTCGTTGAACACTTTGACCGTGTCGCCGTTCGCGATCCCGCGCGCTTCCGCGTCGGCGGTACTTATGAACAGGCGCTGCGGCCAGGCCTCGCGGAGCCAATCGACGTTGTCGAGCGTTGAGTGGACGGTCGCCAGGTAGTGATGGCCGATGACCTGGAGCGGATATGTCCGGGCTTCGGGCCCGAAGGGGCTCTCCCATTCGCGGATGTATTTGGGCACGGCCGGGATCACGTCGGGCTGTCCCATGTCAAAGAGGCGCTTGGAGAAGATCTCGATCCTGCCCGAGGGCGTCGGGAGCGGGTGTCCGACCGGGTCCTCGCGGAAATCGGTGAAGGCTACGGCCGGCTTCGTCACGGGGACCGAATACACGCCGGCATTGGATTTCTCGAATTCGTCGAGCGTCGGGATGCCGGGGAAGCGCGTCTTGCGGAAGTATTCGATCGACCACGCGACCCAGTCGCGCTCGTTCCGCCCCTCAGTGTAGGCCTCGCGGAACCCCAGCCGCCCCGCGATCTCGGCGCAGATGGCGTAATCGCTCTTGGCCTCGCCCGGCGGCTCCACGATCTTCGGCATGAGGAGGACCTCGTCGCCGTATTTCCAGCCGTCCTCGACGCCCCAGGTTTCGAATTGGGTACAGGCCGGCAGGAGGAGGTCGGCGAAGCGGCCGGTCGGAGTCAAGAAGTTGTCCTGGACGACGAGGAACTCCACGAGCGATTCGTCCCGGAGGATCCCGGCGGAGCGGTTGATATTGGCATGCTGGTTCACGAGCGCGTTGCAGGCCACGGCGTAGATCATCTTGATGTTCGTTCCGAGCTTGCCGTCGCGGCCGTCGGCCGCGACGACGCCGTCGGCCGGGCCCATGTCCTTCCCCCGGAGGACGGCCTCGGACCAGAGGAACGACGGGATCTGGGCCTTGACCGGATTCTCGCCGGTCGGGAACACGATCCAGGCCGGCCCGCCGTCGGGCGCTTGGAGGGCGATCCCGCCCGCCCAGCCGCCGGGAAGGCCCACGTTGCCGGTCAGGGCGGCCAAGACGCAGCCCGCCCGGACGACCTGCTCGCCGTAGGCCCGGCGCTGCATGCCGTAGCCCTGGTAGAGCACGGCCGGCTTGAGGGTCGCGTATTCGCGGGCGATACGGGCGATCGTCGCCGCGGGCACGCCGCAGATCGGCGCGGCCCAGGCGGGCGTTTTCGGCGTCCCGTCGCGCGTGCCGAGGATGTAATCCTTGTAGCTCTCGGCGCCTTCCGCCCCCGGCGGCATCTGCGTCGCGTCGAACCCGACGCAGTGCGTCCGGACGAACGCGGCGTCGTAAAGATTCTCCGTGATCATCACCTGGGCCATGGCCGACATCATGGCCGTGTCGGTACCGGGGCGGATGGGCACCCACTCGTCGGCCAGGGCCACGGCGCTGAGGGTCATCCGGGGATCGAGGCACACGATCCGGGCGCCCCTCTCGCGCGCCTTCCGGAGGATGAAGTCGGAATTCGTCCCGTCGCGCATCTCGGCCGGGTTCCAGCTCCACATGAGGATGTACTTCGAGTTCAGCCAGTCCTGGCGCTGGTTGCCGGTGATGTTCGTCCCGTAGACGGTGGGCGTGGCGCAGGAGATCGCCGCCCAGGAGTAGCTGTTGTAGAAGCCGAGCGAGCCGCCGAAGAGGTTCATCAGCCGCTGCGCGGTCTGGCGTCCGTTGATCTGGTTGTAGCTTCCCGTCCCATACGGGACGTAGATCGCGGCGTTGCCGTGGGCGTCGCGGATGCGCTTCATCTCCCCCGCGATCTTATCGAGCGCCTCGTCCCACGAGATCCGGACGAACTTGCCTTCGCCGCGCTTCCCCGCCCGCTTCAGGGGATAGAGGAGGCGGTCCGGATGGTCCTGGCGGTGACGGTAGAGGCGGCCGCGGATGCAGGGCCGGAGCTGGGGGTCTTCGACCGTATCGTTCGGCCGGTCGTCGCCCTCGATCCGGACGATCTTGCCGTCGGCGACATGGACCTTGAGGAGGCACCGGCCGCCGCAGTTGTGGGAGGGACAGCCCGTGCGGACGATCTTTTCCTTGGCGTCCGCCTCCTGGACGGCGCCCGCCGTCCGGGCGCCGCTCCGCACCGGTCGCTTGAGCTTCTTTCCCCATTTCGAGGCGGTCAGGGCCGAGCCGCCGAAGAACGAGCTCCAACCCAGAAACCGGCGCCGGCCCATCGGAGCGCTCTCGATTTTCTTCTTGATGAAACCGTCGCTCATCGCGTTCGTCCGAGAGGGGAGCGGCCCGGGTCCCGATTCGGGAGCGAGGCGGCCCGCCGCCGTTCGGCGAGTGAACGGGCGGCGGCCTGGGCGCCGGCAACGGCCAGCGCCTCGAGGAGGATGAACTGGGCGGGATTCAGGACGGCGAGGAGATCGTGGCCCGGGACGAGGAGGTCGAGCAGCTTGAGCCCGGCCGCGACGCAGCCCGCGAGGAAGATCGCTTCCTCGCGCCCGCTCGCGGCGAAGGCCCGGCCCATGAACAGGACGGCCGCGGGGAGCATGACCGCGCCCGCCAGACCGGGGACGCGGAGGAGATGGACGGCGTGCCCGGCGGTCGCCTCCCAGAGGCCCCAGACCGAGCCCCAGAAGAGCGCGGGCGCCAGGATTTCGAAACGGGCGGACCGCCGGGTGTTCACGGGTTTCATTTTATCAGGATGCGCCGGGCCGTCAAGGAGCAGGCGGCTTGTCATCGGCCCGGCGCCGGTCAGGAACCTTTTTGGGGTTTCCGGAAAGCCGCCCCCATTCCGTTGATATAGAACGCGATCTCCTCCCGTTCGCCTCCCGACCTCCGGACGGCTTCCTTGTAAACGAGGACGGGGTCGAGATCGGGAGCGGTCGGAATCGGCGGGAGCACGTCCTCGCTCATGTAGACCAGCCGGTCCTCCCAGATGAGAATCTTGTTCCCCGACGGCGTGCTCACCGCCCAGACGTCCCAGGGCGGTTTTTCCTCATTGCCGATCTGGCGTTCCACGAAGACCTCCGGGACGGGGTCGAAGAGCCCCGGTATGCGGTCGTAAATATACCGGGACAACCGCGTCTGCTCGACGTAGGTCTCGGGCTTAGTCGGAAGATAGTCAAGACCCTGGAAAAGGCAGAGAACGGCGGCGGTGATGATGAACGTGCGCCGGGTCCCTTTTCTTCCGGCCGGGAGGGAGGCGAGGATCCGCCACAACGCCAGGAAAAAAACCGGCGCATACCACACCGCATAACGGGTGATGTGGTAGGTTCCGCCGTGGTTGAAATTCGTGGTCCGGGCCTGGCTCCAGAGAAGGAGGAGCGAAGATAGGCCGAGATAAATCCAGACGCGGGCTCCCAACCCGGCTTTTTTCCGGATGGCCAAAACGACGAGGACGATGAGCAGGACCAGCGCGAGAGGCCAGTTCGGGAACAAGCCGATGTCCGGATCGAACACGATGGAAAACATCTTTTTCCCGGCATACGGATCGGGGCCGAACTGCGCCGCTCCGCCCGCGACCAGCGGGCTGAGGACTCCGTACCGGAGATAATAATAGGCAGGGTTGAGAAGCGTGAGAAGCCCGGCTCCCGCCCAGAGAGGGAAGGATGTCCGCAGCGTGGCCCATTTTTTCCGGGCGAAACCGAACACGAAAACCAAGCCCGCGAGAAGGGCGAAGGGCGGATTCTGGGTCGAGGCCAGGACGAAGGCGAAGGCCGACGGCAAGAAATCCTCGGCCACGAGAAACGCGATCCCGATAACCGCCAGCATGGCCGTGAAGAATTCGATCTGGGGCCGGGTGATAAACCACAGGAGTGGGGAGCCGAAGATGAGCAGGAGGAGGCTGACTCCGGCCAGACGGCCCAATTTTTTCCGGACGACGGCGAATGCCATGATCAGCAGAACGATATGGAGAAGGAGGAAGCAATAGACCGGGCTGACCCCCAGCAGCCTCAGCGGCCAGAAGAAGCCCGCGGCCAGGAGGGAATAGAACCAGAAATGGACCGGGTCGAGTTCCCGGCCGTTCTTGACCATCGGAGAGAGGACCTGCTTGATCCAGTCGTAGAGGGTTTTGTCGGGGGCCCAGGACAGGGGGCCGAGGAGCCTCTCTGTGTAGGCGCAGGATTCGGGTGTGAGATACGGAGTCTGGAACCGGGCCAGGCTCGTGGCCACGGCATAGTATTCGACGCCGTCTCCTCGGATGATGTGCGCCGGGCCCGGAGCGATCAGGGCCATGAAGCCGAGCACACCGAGAAGCGCGGAGCTCAGGGCGCGGTCCCAGGTTCGGAGAAACGGCAATTTTGCGGAGACCGGCCGGACGGCGGCGGCGAGCGCAGCGCCGAGGTGTCCCAGAACGCGGCTGGCTCGCGCCAGGAATGTCCAAACTTCCTGGCTATAGGCCAGACCGAGATAGATCACGATCAGAACCAGGACGGACCGCCGCTCCACCAGCGCCCGATATCGGGAAAGGAGGGGCAGGATCGGCGGGATCAGGTCCAGGACGAGGACGGCGAACCGGGCCCCCCGCAGGATTTTGAAGACGGTGGGGCGCCGCCGGGGTTTCCTTGACGAGAGGAAATCCAGGACGGCCGCGGCGACGGCCGCCAGGACGAAGAAGGCCCATTCCTTGGAAGAGGACGGCCGGTCCGGGACTCCGGGATAGGAGTTTGTCTTGGGGAAGACGACGGCCGCGACGAGCCCTGAAGAATAGCCGGACACGTTGACGATCCTGAATCTCGGGCAGGTCCAAGGCAGGTCCGATTCGACCCGGAGGACGTTCCTGCCGTCGAGCAGAATCGAACCCGGGAATTCGAATTTCCGGATCCTCCTGTCCGCGGTGAAGACCGCGAGGGAGACGTCGTTGAGGGCCAGGGTGAAAGCCTGGTCCGGCTTCAGATCGCCGGCGAGCTCGATCTCGAGGGTCCAGAGATTGCCGGCCGGTCCCGGCGCCGTTTCGAAGTCATGGCGGAACACATTGGCCGGCGCGACCGGCCGGGAGCTGTATAACACGACCTCCCGGGGGAAGCGGACGCAAGTGAACGCCGCGAGGAGGACCGCGAAGATCGCGCCCACGAGGCCGGAAACGACCCCGGCGATCACGCGGGGGACTTGGCGCTCGGGCATGCCGGACCGGTTATTCGATCTCCCGCTGTCTTCGGGTCATCGGCTCCTCCTTCCATGGGTCATCCCGGCCGTCGATTATTCTATCGAAATCCGGGCCCCGGGGGTAGCAGGTTCTATGCTTGGGCTTGACTTGAGGGGAGCATTGCCCTACATTCCTGAGGTGGATTTTTATTTCGATGAGAGGGGAGCGGCAATGATCAAACGTGTGATTCCGGCCTTGATTTGTCTGACCCTGGTCTTGTCCCCATCGTTCTGGGCCGGCCAACAGAAGCAACTCGACGTGCCTTATGTCCCGACCAAATACCCCGTCGTGGACGAAATGCTGAAAATGGCCGACATCCAGAAGAGCGACCTGGTCTACGACCTGGGCTGTGGGGACGGCCGCCTGGTCATCGGCGCCGCCCAGCGCTACGGCGCCCGGGGGGTCGGCTACGACATCGATCCCGAGCGCATCCAGGAAAGCCGGGACAATGCGACCAAGGCCGGCGTCACCAACTTGGTCAAGTTCTTCGAGCAGGACCTCTTCACCGCGGACTTCCACGAGGCCTCGGTCATGACCCTCTACCTGCTGACGAGCGTCAACCTCAAGCTCCGGCCGAAGATGCTGAAGGAGCTCAAGCCGGGGACGCGCATCGTCTCCCACAATTTCGGCATGGGCGAATGGAAGCCGGACCAGTCCTCGACGGTCATGATCGACGACATCTCCCACGAGGTCTATCTCTGGATCATTCCGGCCAACGTCAGCGGGACGTGGACCTGGACCATGGGCAAGCCCGAAATGAAGGGCGAGATGGTCAATGCTCAGCTCTTCCAGCAGGTCACCCCGTCGTTCAAGATCGGAGGCAAGGCCGCCGTCGCCCGCGACCTGTCCCTGAAAGGCGACCAGCTTCGCTTCGTCCTCGACCTGCCTTATCAGGGAAAGACCGTGGCCGCGACGTTCGAAGGCCGGATCGGCGGTCATTCCCTGACCGGCGCCGTCAGGTTCCAGGACGGGGGCAAGGACGTGGTCTGGGATTGGAAGGCCGAGCGCCATCCGGCGACCGAAAAGCCGATCGATACCGACGCGGACAAGTACGGCTCTCCTTTCGGGATGAAGCCCCCCGCGAAGGTTATCTACTGAGCGGCTGAAAAGGCGCGGGGACTATTCGAATTCGATCAGCAGCTGCCCCTTCGTGACCATCTGGCCGACGGCCACGTGGACCTGCTTCACCGTCCCCCCTTCGGGCGAGGAGATGTCGTTTCGCATCTTCATGGCCTCGAGGACGAGGAGATGGTCTCCCCGTCCGATCTTCCGGCCGGGCGTGACGTGGATCTTCAGGACAACACCCGGAATGAAGCAGAGGACCTTCCGCGGATCGCGCGGCGCGTAGCGCGTCCGCTTCTCGAACTTGCGGGTGTAAGCGGTCTCGAAGACGGTGTCGTCGATCTCGAGCGTCGTAGGGACCCGGGTGATGATCGCGTCGCCCATGGCCGGTCCTAAAAGGGCGGATTGCCGTGCTTCCGGTCCGGCACGGCATCCTGCTTGGCGGTCGAGATGCGGAGGGCGTGGAGGAGGGCGCCGCGCGTCTCCTCCGGATTGATGACCGCGTCGATGTGACCCGCCGCGGCGGCGACGTAGGGATTGGCGAACTTCTCGGTGTATTCCTTGACCTTCTGTTTCCGGGTCGCGTCCGGGTCGGCGGACGCGGCGATCTCGCTCTTGAAGATGATGTTGGCCGCCCCTTCGGGCCCCATGACCGCGATCTCGGCGGTCGGCCAGGCGAAGACGAAATCGGCGCCGAGGTGGCGGGAGCACATGGCGATGTAGCCGCCGCCGTAGGCCTTCCGGAGGATGACCGTGATCTTAGGGACGGTCGCCTCGCTGTAGGCGTAGAGCAGCTTCGCCCCGTGGCGGATGACGCCGGCGTGCTCCTGGTCGACGCCCGGGAGGTAGCCCGGCAGGTCGACCAGCGTGATCAGGGGGATGTTGAAGCTGTCGCAGAAGCGGACGAAGCGGGCGGCCTTGTCCGACGAGTCGACATCCAAGACCCCGGCGAGGACGGCGGGCTGGTTGCCGACGATCCCGACCGTCTCGCCGTTCAGGCGGGCGAACCCGACCACGACGTTCGCCGCCCAGGCCTTGTGCACTTCGAGGAAGTCGGAATTGTCGCACAGGGCGGCGATGACGTCCCGGATGTCGTAAGGCTTGCTCGGCTGCTCGGGGATGATCCGGTCGATGCGGAACCCGGGCTTCGGCGGGGCGGCCGGGAACGGGTCGGCCTTCTTCCGGTTGTTCCAGGGGATGAAGGTCGTGAGCTTCTTGATCTGGGCGAAGCACTCCATCTCGCTCGCGGCGAAGAAGTGGGCGTTCCCCGAGGTCTCGGTGTGCACCCGCGCCCCGCCCAGGTCCTCCATCGAGATCTCCTCGCCGAGGACGGTCTTGATGACCTCGGGCCCGGTGATGAACATCTTGGAGATCTTGTCGACCACGAAGACGAAGTCGGTCAGGGCGGGGGAGTAGACGGCTCCGCCGGCGCACGGCCCGAGGATGACCGAGATCTGGGGAATGACGCCCGAGGCCTTCGTGTTCCGGTAGAAAATCTCCCCGTAGCCCGCGAGCGAATCCACGCCCTCTTGGATGCGCGCTCCGCCCGAGTCGTTGATCCCGATGAGCGGGATCCCGAGCTTGATGGCGTGGTCCATGATCTTTGTGATCTTCCGGGCGTGCATCAGGCCGAGCGAGCCGCCGGCCACGGTGAAGTCCTGGGCGAAGATCGCGACCGGGTGGCCCTCGATGGTCCCCGTCCCGGTGACGACCCCGTCGCCGGGGAGCTGCTTCTTGCCCATGTCGAAGTCCTTGCAGCGGTGCTCCACGAACAGGTCGTATTCGTGGAACGAGCCGGTGTCGAGGAGGGCTTGGATCCGGTCCCGGGCGCCGAGCTTGCCCTGGGCGTATTGCTTTTCATACGCTTTTGAATCTTTGGTCCGGGTGATCGTCTCGGACCGCTTGAAGAGTTCCGCGATTTTCGAAAAGAGAGACATGTAAGATTCCTCTCCCTTGCCGGTTCGGACCGGCAAGGACCGGCATCCGGCTCAGATGAACGCTATTATAGCCGAATTATCATAAAAAAATCGGGGGGAATGACAAGAGCGGTCAGGATGTAGATATAGCGCCGGGGGGGCTCGCCGAAGCACAAGGCGGGGGGCGGGAAAGCCGTCGTTTGCCTGCAACAGCCCGATATGGTAATAATATTGGGATATTTTCGAAGGAATGGACCCATGCCAGACGAAATCCCGAAGCTGTACGAACCGCAGAAATACGAGGCCCTGATCTCCCGGCGCTGGCTCGAGGCCGACGCTTTCGCCGCCGTCCCCGACGGCCGGGACAACCGCTACGTCATCATGATGCCCCTGCCCAACGTCACCGGCGCCCTGCACATGGGCCACGCCATGGACAACATCATGCAGGACCTCCTCGTCCGGTGGCACCGGATGATGGGCGACAACACTCTCTGGATGCCGGGAACGGACCACGCCGGCATCGGCACGCAGGCCATCGTCGAGAAGCGCCTGTTCGAGCTCGAGGGAAAGACCCGCCACGATCTCGGCCGCGACGGCCTGGTGGCCAAGATCCAGGCCTGGAAGGACGAATACCGGGAGCGGATCATCCGCCAGCAGCAGAGCATGGGCTGCTCCTGCGACTGGGGCCGCCAGCGGTTCACCATGGACCAGATCTGCGCACGCGCCGTGCGCGAGGCGTTCTTCCGGCTTTTCCGCGACGGCCTGATCTATCGCGGGAACCGGATGGTGAACTGGGACTGCCAGCTCCAGACCGCGGTCTCGGACGACGAGATCGTCTATGAGAAGGTCAAGGGGCACTTCTGGCACATCCGCTATCCCCTCCGCGACCCCGGTCTGGGCGAGCCCAAGTTTCTGACGGTCGCCACGACCCGGCCCGAGACCCTGCTCGCGGATACGGCCGTGGCCGTCCATCCCGACCCGGCCGGCGAGCTCGACCGGCGGATCGCCGGTCTCCGGGAGAAATGCGAGGGCTCGTCCCGCAAGGTGCGGGACGAGCTCGAGCGCGAAATCGAGCGGCTGGAAGCGCAGAAGACGGCTGTCCTGCCCCATCTCCTCGAGCTGCGGGAGATGGCCGCCCGGGGGAGGAGCGCCCTCCTGCCGCTCGTCGGCCGCCCGATTCCCCTCATCCTCGACGAATGGGCCGATCCGGGCCTCGGGACGGGCTGCGTCAAGATCACGCCCGGCCACGATCCCAACGATTACGCGGTCTGGGTCCGCCACAAGGACAAGATCGGGATCCTCAACATCCTGAATCCCAACGGGACGCTCAACGCGAACGCGGGCCCCTATGCCGGCCTCGATCGGTTCGAGGCCCGCAAACGCGTGGTGGCCGACCTTGCGGCCGCCGGCCTCCTCGGCGAGGTCGAGGACCGCGAGATCGAAATCGGACACTCCGACCGTTCCAAGACGCCGATCGAGCCCTACATCTCGGACCAGTGGTTCGTCCGCATGGGCGACATCCCTGGCCGCATCGTCTGCGGCGCGGGGACGCCGAAGGAGTTCCGCGCGGCCGGGCTGGCCCAGGTCGCCATCGACGCGGCAAGCCGAGAATTCGCCCTCGTTGCAGCAACGAGGACAGACAAAGACGTCGCCTCTCCGAGCGGCCGCCGTCTGAACTTCCATCCCGACCACGTCCGCTACGGCGGAACCTATACGAACTGGCTTTCCGAGAAACGCGACTGGTGCATCAGCCGCCAACTCTGGTGGGGCCACCGCATCCCCATCTGGCAGGCCCGCTGCGCCGCAGCCGACGTCGTCCTGGTCCTCCAGCGGATCCCCCAAGCCGATGCGGCCGAGCTCCGGATCTGGATCGCCGACCGCGACGGCCGCCTGGTCGCACCTGCGGAGAGCCTGGCCCTCGACCCGGCCGGGACGTTCGACATTCTGGTCTGTCTCCGGGACGTCCAGGCCGAAGAGAAATGCGCGGCCGCGCTCGAAGCGGCCGGCTTCCTCCAGGACCCCGACGTTCTCGACACCTGGTTCAGCTCCGCCCTCTGGCCGTTCAGCACTCTGGGCTGGCCCGACCCGGAAACGGCGTCCCTCGACCCCGGCCAGCGGCCGCTTGGCGCTGCCGGCGGCCGTCCGGACTGCCTGAGCTACTATTATCCCGGCTCGTGCCTTGTCACGGCCCGCGACATCATCACCCTCTGGGTCGCGCGGATGCAGCTCATGGGCCTCTACCTCCTGGGCGACGTCCCGTTCACGGACTGCTTCATCCATGCCAACATCCAGGACGGCAAGGGCGAGCGGATGAGCAAGAGCAAAGGCAACGGGATCGACCCCGAGGACATCATCGAAAAATACGGCGCCGACGCCATGCGCTACGTCATCTGCGACATGCAGACCGGGACCCAGGACATCCGCCTTCCGGTGCAGGCCGTCTCGCCCTACACCGGCGAGCTCGTGGACCTGGCCGCGGCCCGGCACGGCCGGAGCATCTTCTCCTACATCTGCCCCAAGACCGGCAGGGAGTTCGACGTTCTGGGGACTCTGCCCGACGTGCCCATGGCCAAGATTATCAGCGAGCGGTTCGAGGTCGGGCGGGCCTTCTGCACGAAGCTTTGGAACGCGTCGCGGTTCGTCCTGATGAACCTCGGCGAACACGCCTGGACGCCGCTCGGGCCGGAGGCCCTCGCCGAGGAGGACCGCTGGATCCTGTCGCGCCTGTCGCGGGTCACGGCCGCCGTCACGGCCGAGCTCCGGGCCTACAATCCTTCCGCGGCCCTCGGCGCGGCCCGCGAGTTCTTCTGGGGCGATCTCTGCGACTGGTACCTCGAGATCGTCAAGCCGCGCTTCAAGAACTCGGCTTCGGCGTCCGTCGCCCGGTCGGTGCTGGCCCTCGCCCTCGACCAGGTCCTGCGTCTGTTCCATCCGTTCGTCCCGTTCATCACCGAGGCGCTCTGGGAGCTCCTCGGGGCCCAATGTCCGGTCCGCGGCCTGGAGCGGCCGCTCGCGGGGTCGGCCCTGCTGATCGGGGCCGCCTGGCCCGTCGCCCGCGCCGCATGGGAGGACGCCGGCCTCGAAGACGAATTCGCCCTCGCCCAGGCCGTGGTCCGGGGCGTCCGCGAGATCCGCGCGCTCCACAACATTCCGCTTAGCCGGAAGCTCGAAGCGCGGATCAAAGCCGACGGCCGATCGGCCGCGATCCTGCGCCGGATGGGGCATTTCGTATCCCATCTCGGAGCGCTCCAGGCGCTCGAGATCGGCCCCGGTGTCGTTCGGCCGGAGACGGCCGTCGGCCAGGTCGTCGGGGACGTGGAGATTTACCTCCTGGGAGTCATTGATCCGGAAAAGGAGCGGAAGCGGCTCCAGAACCGGCGGAAGAAGCTCGTGGAAGACGGGCTCAAAGCCGAGGCGAAGCTCTCGAACGAAGGCTTCCTGGCCCGCGCTCCGGCTGACGTCGTGGAGAAGGAGCGCCAGAAGCTCCGGGACCTCATGGCCCAGATCGAACTTATCGACGCCAACCTCCGGGCGCTTTGAGGTCCGGCGGCTTCAGCGCAACTCGGCGATCAGCGTTTCCGTTTTAACCATCCGGGCATAAGTCCCGTTCATCGCCGCGAGCGCGGCGGACGCGTCCGGATTGACTTGCCCGCCGGCGGGGCGTAAAATGACGCGCGGATATGAAAGCATGTCGACCGGCCCCGCTACGTTAACGCTTCCCACGCCTGTCTCCTCCCATCCGTCTCCGCCTTGGCTGATTTTCGATTTCGACGGCACGCTGGCCGACACGCTCTCGGCCATCATCAAGCTCATCAACGGGCACGCCCAGGAGTACCAGATCAAGCCCCTGGGGGAAAAAGACGTGGAGAGCCTGCGGGGCATGTCGAACCTGGACATCATCCGGAAATATCACATCCCCCTGATGAAGCTCCCGTCGCTCATCCTGCGGACCCAGAAGGAACTCCACCAGAAGATCGACCAGGTCGAGCTCTTCCCGGGGATCCGGGATCTCGTCCTCGGGCTGAAGCGCCGCATGTTCCGCTTGGGCATCCTGACCTCGAACTCCCGGGAGAACGTCCAGAAGCTCCTCCGCGCCCGGGACCTGGACGTCTTCGACTTCATCCATTCCGAGTCCAACTTCTTCGGCAAGACCCGGGCGCTGCTCCATCTCCTCCACAAGCACGGGCTCGGCAAGGACGACGTGATCTACGTCGGCGACGAGATCCGGGACATCGAGGCCTGTTATCACGCCCAGGTCGCCGTCATCGCCGTGAGCTGGGGCTTCCACCGGAAGGCCCTGCTTCGGGCCAAGAACCCCACGTTCCTGGTCGATTCGCCCGTCGAGATCGAGAACATCGTCACCGCCTGACGAGCATCAGATTTCGATCTCTCCTTTCAAATACGTCACCGCCCGTCCGCCCATGAGGACCCGGTCGCCCCGGAGCTCGCAGAACAGCTCCCCGCGCCGCTTGGACACCTGGACGGCGTGGAGCTTCGTCTTGCCCAGCCGTTTCGCCCAGAACGGCACGAGCAGCGTATGGGCCGAGCCCGTGACGGGGTCTTCGGGCACTCCGGCCCGCGGGGCGAAGAAGCGGGAGACGAAGTCGCAGGCATCGCCCGGGGCCGTGGCGATGACCCCGATGCAGTCCAGGGTCTCGATCGCCGCGAAATCGGGCTTTAGTCCGGCGACCTCGGCTTCGCTGCCGAAGACGGCCAGGATGTCGCGGCCGCGGAGCGTCTCCACGGGCGCCCGGCCCAGTCCCCGGACGAGGGCTTCGGGCGTCGCGATGGGCGTGGGCTCGGTGGCCGGAAAATCGAGCGTGATGAGGTCGCCGCTCCGGGTCGCCTTGAGCGGACCGCTCTTCGAGGAGAAGACGATCTCGTCGCCCGGATAGCCGAGGTGCCGGAAGAGGACGTGGGCCGAGGCCAGGGTCGCATGGCCGCAGAGGTCGATCTCGAGGGCGGGGGTGAACCAGCGGATCTCGGTCACGCCGCCCCGGGGGACGAGAAAAGCGGTCTCGGCCAGGTTGTTCTCCAGGGCGATGGCCTGCATCGTCGCGTCCGGGAGCCACGACGCGAGCGGGCAGACCGCGGCCGGATTGCCGCCGAAGAGGCGGTCGGTGAATGCGTCCGCCTGGTAGATCGGGATTTTCATCGAGCCTCCTTGTTCGCCCTCCTATGGTAGCCGTTCGGCGCGCCGGGGGCAACCCCGGTTTGACCCTCCAAAAACGCTATGGTATAAACTCGAGGGATACGAGCGTTCCGATGTCCGGCCCGCGCCGGGGGAGGAGAAAATCCATGGCCGAACAGCTCACGGCGTCGGTGCGCTGGACGCAGAAGCTGCATTTCGTGGGACGGGCCGGGTTCGCCCACGACGTCCCCGTCGACCACGCTCCGCCCCTTGGCGAGGGGCAGGGGATTTCCCCGATGGAAGTCCTCCTCATGAGCCTTGCCGGCTGCAGCGGCCAGACGGTCATGTCCCTGCTCGAGAAGATGCGCCAGGACGTCCGCACGTTCTCGGTGACGGCGTCCGGCGCGAAGCGGGACGACCATTCCCGGGTCTTCACCGAGATCCGCCTCGAGTTCCGGATCGGGGGAAACGCGCTCGAACACGACAAGGTCGACAAGGCGGTCCGGCTGACCGAGGAGAGATACTGCCCCGTCTGGGCGATGCTCAAGGGCAATGTGCCGATCGTCGCGTCGATCGTCCTGACCTCGCCATGACCTCCGTATCCCAGGCCCCCCGGTTCTCCCCGCTCCGGGCCGCCGCATTGGCCCGCGAATTCTTCGGTCTGGAGGCGCGGGCCGAGGACCTCCCGAGCGAGCGCGACCGGAATTTCCTGCTGACGACGGCCGAGGGGACGGGCGCTTCGGCCCGCACCCCCGCGCCAGCCGGTGCCCGCTTCGTCCTGAAGTTCGCGAACCGGTCCGAAAATCCGGCCATCCTTGACATGCAGAACCGGGCGATGCTTCATCTGGCGCGAGCCGCCGATGGGCCGCCCTGCTCCCGGGTTTTGCCGAACGCGGGCGGCGAATACATGATCTCGGTCCCCGACGAGGACGGCGCGCCTTCGGCGATGCGCCTCGTCACCTATGTCGAGGGCGTGCCTCTGGCCCGCGTCAATCCCCAGACGCCCGGGCTCCTCTTCGATCTCGGCCGTTTTCTGGGCCGGCTCACGCGCGGGCTGTCCGGTTTCGCCCATCCGTCTGCCCGCCGGCCGCTCCTCTGGGACATGGCGAGCGGGCCGGAGACCGTCCGGGAATATCTGCCGCTCATCGCCGAGGCCGGCCGCCGCGCCCTGGTCAAGACCTTCCTCCGGCGCTTCGACGACGGGCTCCGGGCGAAGCTCGATTCCCTCGAGACGGGCGTCATCCATAACGACGCCAACGACTTCAACGTCATCGTCGGCCCGCCCTCCGAGGACCCGGAGGCTTACGGCGAACGCCGGATCGCAGGACTCATCGATTTCGGCGACATGGTGCATTCGTATCACCTGGCCGAGCCGGCGGTGGCGAGCGCCTACATCATGCTGGGCAAGGACGACCCGCTGGCGGCGGCGGCCCGGCTCGTGGCCGGCACCCATTCCGTCGTTCCGTTCGCGGACGCCGAGCTTGACGTCCTCTATCATCTGATCTGCCTCCGCCTGATCATGAGCGTCGCGATCTGCGCCCATCAGACCGAGCTCCGGCCCGACAACGCCTACCTCGCGATTTCGAACGAGCCGGCGTGGGCGGCCCTCGAACGGCTGGCCGGCGTCCCTCCGTCGCTGGCCGCCTGCGTTTTCCGGAGCGCCTGCGGAAACACCCCGTATCCGGATTCGCCGAAGGTCGTGGGCTGGCTCGCCGCCCGGACGGCCGACTTCGCCCCCGTCACGGGATTTCCCCTGGCGTCCGCGCCCCTCGCGGTGTTCGATCTGAGCGTCGGCAGCCCCCTGATCGCGAATCCCGGCCTCGTCGAGGACACGGAATCCTTTTCCCGGCTCCTCTTCGGGGAGATGAAGCGGACGGGGGCCGCCGTCGGCATGGGGCGCTACGACGAGGCCCGGCTGGTCTATACGAGCCCGGCCTTTTGCCCGCCTGACCGGCCGCTTGCCGAAGGCCGCACGGTCCATATCGGGATCGACCTCTTCCTCGAGGCGGGCGCGCCGATCTTCGCCCCGCTCGACGGGACCGTGCACAGCGTCCGGAACAACGCCGCGCGCCTCGATTACGGCCCAACCATCATCCTCGAGCACCGGCCAGACGACGGCGCCCCGGCCTTCTATACGCTCTACGGCCATTTGAGCGCAGCCTCGCTCCAAGGGCTGATGAAAGGGCGCACGATCCACAAGGGGGAGTTCTTCGCCGCTGTCGGAACGTTCCCCGAGAACGGCGACTGGCCGCCCCATCTCCATTTCCAGATCATGCTTAACATGCTGGGACATGAAGGCGACTTCCCCGGCGTCGCCCGGGCGAGCGAGCGGGAGGTCTGGCGCAGCCTCTGTCCGGACCCGAACCTGATCCTCGGCATCCCGAGGGAGATGCTCGCGGCAGGGGGCCTGTCGAAGGACGAGATCCTCCGGCTCCGCCGGGAGCGCATCGGCAGGTCCCTGAGCATTTCCTACCGCAAGCCGCTTGAGATCGTTCGCGGGTTCCGGAGCCGCCTGTTCGACGAAACCGGGCGCGCGTTCCTAGACGCGGTCAATAACGTCCCCCACGTCGGGCACAGCCATCCCCGCGTCGTCGAGGCGGCGCAGCGGCAAATCGCCGTCCTGAACACGAACACCCGCTATCTCCACGAAAACATCGTCCGTTACGCGGAGCGGTTGACGGCGTGCCTCCCCGCCCCGCTCCGCGTCTGCTATTTCGTCAATTCCGGGAGCGAAGCCAACGACCTGGCCCTCCGCCTGGCGCGCGCGTTCACGGGGCAGAGGGACATGATCGTGGTCGGCGGCGCCTACCACGGCCACCTGACTTCGCTCATCGAAATCAGCCCCTACAAGTTCGACGGGCCGGGAGGTTCGGGCCGGCCTCCGTTCACCCAGACGGTCGTCATGCCCGACCCCTACCGCGGCCCGTACCGGGACGCGGGTCTTGAGGGCGGGGAAAAATATGCGGCCCACGTCCGGGAGGCGATCGAACGGATCCGCGGGGAAGGCCGGGCGCCCGCGGGGTTCATTTGCGAGTCCCTGCTGAGCTGCGGAGGGCAGATCGTCCTCCCCGCCGGGTACCTCGGCGCGGCCTACCGGGCGGTGCGGGACGCGGGCGGGCTCTGCATCGCCGACGAGGTCCAGGTGGGGTTCGGCCGGGTGGGGACGCGGTTCTGGGGCTTCGAGACCCAGGGCGTCGTTCCGGACATCGTGACCATGGGCAAGCCCATCGGCAACGGATTTCCCCTGGCCGCGGTCGTGACGACCCCCGAGATCTCGGCCGCGTTCGCCAACGGAATGGAATACTTCAACACCTACGGCGGCAATCCGGTCGCGTGCGCCGTCGGTCTGGCGGTGCTCGACGTCATGCGCGACGAAAAGCTGCAGGACAACGCCGCCCGCACCGGGGCCCGTCTCAAGGCTGGTCTGGAGCGCCTGAAAATGAAGCACCCGCGCGTCGGTGACGTCCGGGGGCTGGGCCTGTTCCTCGGCGTCGAGCTCGTCCTCGACCGGGAGGCGCGCATCCCCGCGCCTCGCCAGGCGGCCTATGTCGCCGAGCGGATGCGCGAGGAAGGGATCCTCATCAGCACGGACGGGCCGGACCGCAACGTGCTCAAGATCAAGCCGCCGCTCGTGTTCGACGCGACCGATGCCGACCTGCTCGTCGGGACGCTGGGCCGCGTCCTGGCCGAAGACCCGGCCTGATTTGCCGGGTTCAGTCCTTGAAAATTTCTTCAGCCAATTCCCTCACCCCGGTCTTTGTTTTGGAGGAGAACGGGATGATCGTATGGTCTCCGATCTTGTCGTGGATGTTTTGAAGCCGGGCTTCATATCTTGATCGCGATAATTTATCCGTCTTGTTCGCGACGACGACGACGTTCTTCCGATGTTCTTCCAACGCCCCGAGGGTTACAAGGTCGCTGGCCGTCGGACCGACCTCCGCGTCGATGATGAAGACGACGCATTTCTGTTCATAATGCGATCCGAAAAGGTACCAATCGATCAATCCGTGAAGCAGCTCCTTTTTTCCCCGCGAATCCTTTGTAAACCCGTACCCCGGCAGATCGATCAAATAAAAAGCGCCGTTGATCGAGAAGATATTGATCTCTTGGGTCCGCCCCGGAAAAGAACTGGTTCTGGCCAGGTCTTTCCGGTTGGTTAACGAATTGATGATGCTGGACTTCCCCACATTGGACCGCCCGATGAAGGCGATTTGGGGCGTTCCGTCGTC
>JADGNV010000213.1 GCA_017883285.1 Candidatus Aminicenantota bacterium
ATCGGCTGGCGCGTGCCGGGATGAAGCGGCGGCTGCGGAAGCGACGGCAGGTCGGCCTTGATATTATAGAAATGGGTGGGCAAGATCGCGGCGTTCCTCGCCGCGAAACGGGTTATCTTCGAAGTGTTCATGGTTTTTTCCTCCTATGGGATTTCCTGGAAGCTTGGGATTTCAAAGTCGGCATCGGCCTAAAAGCCGATGGCGGCAAATGACCCTTGGGAAAATAATGAAAAGGGGAGGGAATTATCGGGCGGGGAAGACCGCCCACCAAAACCAGGCGCAGAGAACGGAGCGAAAGCCGCTCGATCCGGCGGAGAATTTCGACTCGTTCATGATGCGAAAAATATTATGAAAATCTCGAGCCGCTGTCAACAAGAATTTGATTAAAAAAAGGGGCGCCTCGGGTCTTGAAAACCCGGGCGCCCCGTCCCTGAGGACTTCTCCCCTCTTGAAATTATCGCCGGGCGGCCTTGTTGCCGATCTGCTCCTTCTCGACGTTCAGCTGGGTGATGTCGATCCCGGTTTCCCAGTCGCCGAGCAGCCATCGGCAGAAGTAATCCGCCCGGATCCAGAAGAAGTAATCTCCCATCGTCCCGTAGCCGTGCCGCTGGCCCGGCATCAGGACGAAGTCGAAGCGCTTGTTGGCCAGGATGAGGGCATTGGCCATGCGGATGGTGTTTGCCGGGTGGACGTTGTTGTCGATGTCCCCCGTCACGAGCAGCAGGTGCCCCTTCAGGTTCTTGGCAAGCTCGGAGTTCTTCTCGATCGTGTATTCGAACGTGACCTTTCCGTCCTTGTCCACGACCTCCTTGACGCCGTGATGCTTCTCGCTCCACCAGCGGTTGTAGATGTTGTTCTCGTGGTTGCCCGACGAGGAGACCGCGACCTTGAAGAAGTCGGGATAAACGAGCATGGCCGCCGTGGACATGAAGCCGCCGCCGGAATGGCCGTAGATGCCGACCTTGTCCATGTCGACGTAGGGGTATTTCAGGGCGAGCTGCTCGACCGCCCGCTTCCTGTCGGCGAGGCCGTAGTCCCGGAGGTTGCCGTAGCCGTAGTTGTGGTACCACTTGGACCGGGTGGGATGGCCGCCCCGGTTCCCCACCTCGACCACGAGGAATCCGAACTGGGCCAAGGCCACGTTGGCGTTCCGCGGGCTGAACGTCTTCGAGACACTCTCGGTCTGTGGGCCGGGGTAGACGTAAAGGATGACCGGGTATTTCTTCTTGGCGTCGATGTCGAACGGCTTGTACATGACGCCGTAGAGGTCGGTGATGCCGTCATCGGCTTTGATCTTGAACGGCTCGGGGTACTTGAAGCCGGCTTCGAGCAGGACGCTGACGTCGGTCGCCTCGAGGTCCATCACCAGGTTGCCCATCGCGTCCCGGAGCTGGGACTTGGGGGCCGCGTCCACCCGGGAGACGTTGTCGATGAAGAACTTCGCCCCGTCGTTGATGTCGGAGGCGTGGTTGGCATCGCCCGGATTGAGGAGCTTGAGGCCCGTGCCGTCGAAATTCACCCGGTAAAGGTGCATGAAGTACGGGTCCTCATTGGGTTCGCGGCCGCAGGCCAGGAAGAACAGGACGCGCATCTTCTCGTCGACGCCGGCAATCTGCTGGGTGACGAACTCGCCCGATGTGATCTGGTTCTTCAGTTTGCCCGCGCCGTCGTAGAGGTACCAGTGCCCCCAGCCGTCGCGCTCGGACCACCACAGCAGCTCCTTGCCGCCGTCCACGGCGGCCGGGGCCCCGGGCTTTGCCCGGGGGTCCACTTCCTCCGCGAAGGCTCGTCCCTTGACGAGGCGGAGGGGCATCGTGTCGACGTAGGTGTTGAGGATTTCCGAGATGAGGACCTTGCCCTCGCCGGTCGTCGTGTCGGCCAGGCAGACGTCGACCCGATGGAGGTCCCGGCTCTGGCGCCAGAAATAGATCTTGTCCGAGGTGTCGGACAGCCACTGGGGTGGGACCGGCTTCTCGGGGTCGCGGCCGGCGTTTTTCCGGGGCTGGGTGCAGACGGACACGGTCTGGTCCTTGAACGCGTCGGCCTTGATCTTGACCTTGGCTTTGGTCGTGAGATCGATAACCGAGAGCTCGGCTTGAGGCTGATTCTCCTCGCCCGGCATGGCATACCGGTAGGTCTCGAGCGTTGGGCGCGGGTTGGCCAGGGCGTTGATGACCCACAGATCGGTTACCTTCCGCTGGTCGTCGCGGTCGACCGAGATCTTCTTCGAGTCCTTGGACCAGACGAGCCCCGAGGCCGGGACGCGGTAATCCTTGCGGTCCTTCTCGTCCTTTTGATATTCCTTTTTATCCTCGTCGTTGAGCTCCCGGGTGTAGCTGAAATGCTCCTCGCCGTCCGTCGTGAGTTGGACCTCCTTGATGGCCTTGTCGTCGGCTTTCTTCTGGGCCAGCTTGTAGTTCTCGGCGTCCATCATGAAGAGATTGTACCCGCGGCCGAAGATGATCGTCTTCTCGTCGGGTGAGATCGATGCCCAGTTGGGCCGCTTGTCCGGAGCCTTGTAGTTCTCGAGCAGCTGGAGCTTGCCCGAAGCGAGGTCGTATTCGAAAGTCAGGGGCTTGGTCTTGGGTTCGGGCTCCTTGGCCGGCGGCGGAGGAGCGTCCTTCTTTTCGTCCTTTTTCTGCACGTCCTGCTCTTTCTCCTTCTCCTTCTGCTTGTCTTCGATCTCCTTGTTGAGGTCACCGACCTTCATCAGCTTGTCGCCGACCAGCACATCGGCGTCCTTGGCGGTTTCGATATCGAATTGAATGGCCGTGTCCTTCTTTATGAATTTGATCGTCCGGATGGGGAGGTGCTGCGCGTCATAAGGGAACAGGGTGATCTTGGTCAGCATCGCCGCCATCTTGGCGTTGTCGAACAGCGGCTTCTTGGTCTTGCGGACCGGATCGACCATATAATATTTGCGCCCCCGGCTCGTTTCGTAGCTGTACCAGAAGCGGTCGCTTTCGAGCCAGCGGGCCGACACCGAGGTATCGAACACCAGCTTCCCGACCTTGGCCGACATCCACTGGGCGGCCAGGTCGTAATTGGCTTTCTTCGCCGGGGCGGCCTCGCCGGCCGGGGCGGACCCCGCCGCGGCGATGAGGACAAACATCAGGGAAAGGGCGATCAGGACGCGTTTCATGCGGACTCCTCCTTGGTTGGGGTTGGAAATGGGCGAAAGGCGGGGGTCGGAAAAGGCAAACGCCGGCTCCGGATGTTCATGAAAAATCGAATCTACAACAAGAAACGGAAAAAATCAACCGGCGGCGGCCGCGCTTCAGCGCAGCGACATCCCATCCCGGACATCGTCTGGTCGGGCCTCCAGCCTGCGCACGATTTCGGGGAGCGCGCCCGGAGGGATTTGAACCCCCGACCTATTGGTTCGAAGCCAATTGCTCTATCCAGCTGAGCTACAGGCGCGTCGGTCTCCCATTGTAGCGGAATTGGCCGTCCGAGGAAAGCCGCCCCGATGCCCGGATTTTCCCCTCGCGTTTTAGAACAAGCTGTAGATGAAAGGCCCGATGGCCGAGCTCTGGGCGAAGATCAGGACCAGCCCGACGACGACCAGGACGATAACCACGGGAATCATCCACCAGCGCTTGTTCGACCACAGGAACGAGAGCAGCTCGCCGATGACCCCCGCTTTTCCGAAAAACCGTTTGAACATACCCATCTTCGTCTCTCTCTGAGAACTATTTCCGGACCATGTAGTTTTCGAGAACCAGAACGTCGATCCCGCTCTTGCTGAACGTCGAATAGGCGTTCGCCGGCGTGGCCACGATCGGCTCGCCCCGGAGATTGAACGACGTGTTGAGCAGGACGGGCACGCCCGTCGCCTGGCCGAACTTCTCCACGACCCGGTAATACCGCGGGTTCCATTCCTCGCGGATCGTCTGGAGCCGGCCCGTGCCCATGTGGTTGACCGCTTTGATGGAGTCCTTCTTGTCCTCCTTGAGCGGCAGGACGAGGAGCATGTAGCGGGACGGATACTGCCGGGCGGTGTTCCGGCCGATGAAGTACTCGTCCGTGTTCTGCTCGAGGATGACGGGCGCGAACGGCCGGAACGGCTCGCGGAACTTGATCTTGATGTTGATCGTGTCCTTCATCAACTCGCTCCGCGGGTCGGCCAGGATGCTCCGGTTGCCGAGGGCCCGGGGGCCCCATTCGAAACGGCCCTGGTACCAGCCGACGACCTTTCCGGCGACGAGGTCCTCGACCACCCGATCGAGGAGTTTGTTGTCGTCGGCGAAGCGTTCGTACTTGATGTTCTGCCCCTCCAAAAAAGACTGGATTTCTCCCTCGCCGTATTTCTTGCCCCAATAGGCGTGTTCGAGGGTGAACTTCCGAGGCCGGCCGAGCAGGGCGTGATGCACATGGAGGGCGGCCCCCAGCGCGGCGCCGCTGTCCCCCGCCGCCGGCTGGATGAACAGGTCCTCGAAGGGGGTCTCGTTCAGGATCCGGCCGTTAGCCACGGAATTCAAGGCGCAGCCGCCGGCCATGCAGAGCTTCTTAAGGCCGGTCTGGGCGTGGGCGTCCAGGGCCAGCTTGAGGATGATCTCCTCGGTGACCTTCTGGATGCTGGCCGCAATGTCGGCGTAGTGCTCGTTCAGGCGGCACTGCTCGGCGAAATCGGCCGGCTTCTCGCCGAAATACGACGGGAAGCGCGTCTCGGACGTGAAGAAATGCATCTTCGAATCGCGCGGCGGCCCGAACAGGTCCACGAACTTGGCGTTGTAGGTCGCCTCGTCCGAGTAGTGGAAGGAGAAGTAGTCCATGTCGAGCCAGAACGACCCGTCCTTGGCCACCTTGACGAGCTTGTCCAGGATTCGGTCCATGTATTTGGGCTTGCCGTAAGGGGCCATGCCCATGACCTTGTATTCGCCTTCGTTGACCTGGAACCCCAGGTAAGCGGTGAAGGCGCTGTAGAGCAGTCCGAGCGAGTGGGGAAAGCGGATTTCCTTGAGGAGGGTGATCTCGTTGCCCTTGGCTTTCCCCAAGGCGGCCGTGGTCCATTCGCCCACCCCGTCGATC
>JADGNV010000214.1 GCA_017883285.1 Candidatus Aminicenantota bacterium
TCGACGTAGATGACCGGTTGGCCGGGGATGTATCCGGAGAAATCGGCCATGGTCCTATAGTAGTCGAGGCCCGAGACAAGGGAGAACGATTCGCCGGGATTGTAGGCGCCTTTGAGAGTGAACCCCGTCTTCTGTTCGATCGTTTTAGTCGTCGCGATCGTGCCTGCTGGAGGCTGGAACATCGATCCGTCGAGGTACTCCGTCGTCCCGTCGATGACGGAGCGGTTGAACTTGACCTGGCCCTCGAGACCGAAGGCCGGGCTGATGGCCGTCGAAAACTTGACAGACCCGACGTTGGAGGTCCCGAAGTAATTGGATTTGTAATTCCAGTAATAAGGGAACTCCGAGCCGAGCAGGTCCTCGAGCTTCAGGAACGACATGGTCCGCGTGTTCATCTTGTTCCCGCTGTAAAAAACGTCGAGGAGCGTCCTGTCGCTGAAATCATAGTTCAGCTTGCCGAAGAAATTATAATTTTTCTCCCGGCCGTTTTCGATGAAGCCGCCGTTGTTCGTGCCGTTATAGCCGAGCATGTAGCCGAGCTTCTTGACGTTCCCCAAGATCGAAGCCGCATAATCGAAGTTGCTGCCTTCGTGGCCGATCGCATTAGCGCCGGTGAAGTCCATCGCCCCAAAATGCGAGTACGTGGATTTCAGGGTGATCAGAGGCCGGGCGAGGTCACGCGGCCGCTTCGTGATGACGTTGATAATGCCGCCCATGTTCGATCCCCAGACCGAAGACGAGCCGCCCTTGATGACCTCGACCTGATCGATCATTTCCTCGGGGTAGACGTTCAGCATGCTCCAGTTATTGATGACCTGGCTGACATCGACGCCGTCGACCATCTTTCTGATGTATTCATCCGAGTAGCCGTCGATGTACATGAACGTCCCCAGCGCTGTCGAGCTGCTCCCCGTCTCGACGTCGACTCCGGGCACGTTGTTAAGGGCCTGGAGGATGTTGACTTGCGGCGTTTCGGTGAGCTTGGCGGAGGTCAAAACGACGATGTTCTGCGGAACGTTCTGGAGGCTTTCGACCTCCCGGCGGGCCGTAACCGTCATCTCGTTCGCGAAGCCCGTGCGCATCGCGATCTCCAACTCCGTCGTCCCTCCCGCCGTGATGACCACGTCCTTCCGCGTCTCCGTCAGGAAGCCGGCGAGTTCAAAAACGACTTTATAGGTCCCCGCGAGGAGATCCTTAGCCAGGAATACCCCTTCGGCATTCGTTATCGCCGACTTGCGGGTTCCCATGATCGTCACCTTGACGGTCGGCAGAGGCAGCTTTTCGTTGGCATCGACGATCTTGCCCTTCAGGCTTCCATTCTCTTGGGCGCGCACAAGACCTGCGGACAGGACCAGGCAGAGACCCAAAAAAAGGACGTTCAGGACTTTCAACTTCTTACTCATTCTCTCCTCCGTGCCCGTGATTTTGGGATTGGGCCAAAAATGTCATTCCTATCTCAACTCGAATAATAGGACGGCCGAAGCCGGACGTTTGTACCACCGGTCGAGCCGGGCTCCCCCATCGACGAAGATCCCGCCGCGGTCATCGGAGGTACTTCCTGAACCAGGCTTCCGTCTTCCGGAGCTTGTCGAGCTGGTGGTTGGGCATCATCGTCCCGTGGGATTCTCCAGGATAGATATAGAGCTCGACAGGAGTCCCCGTCGTCTGGACGGCCCGGAAGAACTCTAAGGCCTGCTCGACTGTGACGCGTTCGTCTTTTTCGTTCTGCGTGAGGAGGAGGGGGGTCTTGACATTCTTCGCATAGGTGACCGGTGAAAGCCTCCTGTAGATGTCGGGATCCTCCAGCGGCGTCTTCCCGAAATACTGCCGGAAGAGTATCCTGCCTATCGGAGATACCGCCCACAGGCTCTGGAGATTGGCGATGCTGACCTCGCTGTGGGCGGCCTTGAAGCGGGTCGTCTGGGTGACGATCCAGTTGGTCATGTATCCGCCGTAACTCCCTCCCCAGACGACGAGCCGATCCTTGTCCGCCAGGCCGCGCGCGATGAGCCCATCCAGGCCGGACATCAGGTCCCGATAGTCCCCGCCTCCCCAGTCGCGGAGATCGCCCCTCAGGAAGGCCGATCCCCATCCGATGCTGCCGCGCACGTTGGGCATATAGACGAGATAGCCCTGTCCCGCGAAGTATTGCGCGGGGCAGTAGTAGTTCCCGGCGAAGGAATTGTTGAAATTCCCGGCCGGTCCGCCGTGGATCAGGGTCACCGTGGGATAGGATCGGCCTTTGACATACCCGAGCGGATAGACGATGTTCCCGGAGATCTGGAGCCCATCGGACGATTTCCAGGTGATCTCTTCGGTCTCTCCCAACCACGTCCCCGCGAGTTCGGGGTGGAGATCGGTCAGGCGCCGGGCTTTGTCGGGATCGTTGACGTCACCGATATAGATTTCCTGAGGCCAGCCCGGCGTTCCCGCCGAGAACGCGATCGTCCGGCCGTCGGCCGCAAAGGACACCGCGTTGATCTCCATCTGAGGGAAATGGGTCAGCTGGCGGGCCGTCCGGGTCTTGAGGTCGAGACGGAAGATCTGGCTGTTCAGGAGATGATAGGCGACATAGTAGATCCCGTCCCCGTCGGCGGCCCAGCGGCAGTTATAGAGGAAGTGGTCTGTGTCGCCCGAGGCATTGGAGACCTGTCCGGTCTTGAAATCGTACAGCTGGATGATGTGATTGTGGAGCTCCGGCTTCTTGAGATCGCCGACTTCGAGCCCCAGGTATCGGCCGTCCGGACTCCAGACGGCTTCACCGCGACGCGTAAAGGCCGCATAGTAGGGGAAGTCGAGGGCCATGAGGCCGCTCCCGTCGGCGTTGACGACCCTCAAAGTTTGGAAATCCCAGGTCACGTGCTCGACGTTCTTCGGCGAAGTCACGAGGGCCAGCTTGGACCCGTCGGGCGACCAGGAGAAGCCCATGATGTGGAAATCGCCCGAAACGAGCGGTTTGGTCGTCTTCCCTGCGATATCGAAGATCTGCATCTGCGAGCGCGGCCGGGTCGCGTCGATTTCGGAGGCGTCAAAACCCGATTCCCGGGCCTTCACCTGATCCTTGTCGGGGGTTTCAGGCGTCAGAAAAGCAATGGTTTTCCCATCTGGGGACCAGGCGTACTTCTGCACGCCGCCCGGCGCCTCGATCAGGGGCTCCGCCTCGCCGAGGCCCGGCCGGAAGACGAACAATTGCGGCTTGCCGCGCCGGGTGGACAGAAAGGTTAGCGCCTTGCCGTCCGGCGACCAGGCCGAACCCATGTTCATATCCGGTCCCTTGGTCACGGCGAAGCATTTTCCGCTTTCGACGTCCGCCAGCCAGACGTCCGAGGTGAAGGTGTTGCGGGCCCAATCAACGGACGTCACGTCGAAGGCGACCATCTTGGCGGACGGGGCCAAGGCCACGGTGCCGACGGACTTGATAGAGATCATCCCTTCGAGTGTCAAAGGTTTCTTGCCGTCTTGCGCCCGGCCAGGGCCGGGCATAAGAAGCATGAGGCCAATGGCCAGACCCAGGATGAGGAACGGAAAGCGTCGGATTTTGGCGATCATGAGACCCTCCATTGCGGCTGTCCGGACAGTCTATTTCTTCACGGCCGGAGGCTGTTTCATCTCGGCCTCCCTTTTGGCGGCCTCTGCGGCCTGGTCAGCTCTTCTGGCCATCCGTTTCTTGAAGTCGTCGTCGAGCTGGTTCATCTTCTTGATATAGTTCTGAAGTCCCGTTCCCAGGGTTTTTGCGGCGTCGATGAATCCGTAGCCGATCTTGATGTTGAAGCTGCCATAGCCGAGCACCTCCGGATCGGCCGACATCTTGAGGATCTCGGCGATGCGCTGCACGTACTGGCCGGGAAGCTCCTTCCCTGTCCGCGGGATCTCCGGAGACAGGAGCGCGACCAGGCCGCCGCACACTCCGGCGGCATACGCGTTCGAAGGCGGGATGCCCGGCGCGGCAAAGGCCGGGCCCGTGACCGCGGTCTCTTTGGACGGAGCGGACGGCGCCCAGGGCCTCAGGCCGGGGCCGGTTACATCGTCGGCACCGGCGACGGCGATGACTGTGTTATAGGCGGCCGGGTAAGCCGGGATTTCCTGCGAAGCACCCGGAAGGGCGAGCCCGTTCGAGGCGATGACGATGACGTTGCGCAGGTAGACAGACCGGCAGGCCTCCTTCAGGAACGGGAAATCGCGGCCAAAGGCTGCGCCGGTGATCACGATTTCGCAGCCGTCGTCCGCGGCTTTGTAAAGAGCCTGTGCGAGCTCGAGGGCCGGCCAGTACTCATAAGGCTGGCCCGGGGCGGCACTGATCTTATACGTCCGGATTTCCGCTCCTGGAGCGCACCACGCCGCGATCATGGTCAAGAGCGTGCCACGGCCATCCGTGTCCTTGGGGACGGCTTTGTCTCCATTCCAGGGAGCCAGGGTTCCGCCGACAAGGGACAGGCCCGATACCCGGTCGGACCTCACCGTCTTCAGGGCGGCGAGATCGAAGTCGAAGCCGGAATCGACAACCGCCACCTTGATGCCATGACCACCGGCCGGTCTCCGCGTTTCGCTGAAACTGACCGATCGCAGTCCGCGGCTCTTGTCCAGAAAGGCCGGGGCCAAGTCTTTAAGTGTGTCCAGGAGGCGGCCGTCCCGAGCATTCCTTCCGAGAGAAGAGAGAATGAGATCGAGGCGTCCGCGCCCCCGGTTCTCCGGAACCTGGAGCAGGTCCTGGGTCGACTGGCTTTCAGTGAAGAGAGATTCGACGAAACGGTCCGCGGCCTCGCGGCAGAGCGCGAAATACCGGTCGCGGAAGGCGGCTTCGTTCTTGGCCCGGATTTCGAGCAGGCCGGGTGCCGACTGCCAGAAAATGATGTTGATCAGGTTCTCATACAGGAACGGAATACCCGCGGGCCCGCCTTCGATCTTCTCGATTTCGGCAGGCAGGAGCCTGTCTCTTTCCGGATGCAGGCCCAAAGCGAAATTGAGCTCTTTATAAAAGATCCCTTCGCCCGCGGCAAAGACGGCATCGGTCGAGGGAGTCGGGACGCGAGCCGGTCCGACAGCAACGGGATCACGGACGGGGCGGGTGGCGCCGAGTTTTTGGGCAGCCTCGACGGTCTTCGCGGCGTCGACCATGCCGAAACCGCATTCCGGCGAGAATCCGTCGAATCCGACCAATCTCGCGTTGGCGTTGTCGGTAATGAGCTTCCTGATCGTCTCCACATACTGACCGGGGGCTTCGGTTCCGAGCCGCGGGTAGACGGAGACGGCCAGGGCAGCGAGCGAGGCGACGATCGGTGTCGCACACGAGATCCCGGGCGCGTAGACGTCCGTCTCGCCGGAGTACGCGGGAAAGGCCACGAACGGGGCATTGGGCGCGCCCACAGCCGTCATCGGGTCCGGGGCGGCGATCCCCCAATAGCCGTAGGTGTTTTCCGCCAGACGGTCTATGGCGGTGGCTGCGACGGTCGTTGGATATTGGGCCGGATAGTCCTCCGCACCTCCCAGATAACGGCCCTGGTAATACGCGCTTCCTGTGACGATGATGACGTTATTCTCCCAGGCATACCGGCAGGCCTGCTCGAGATAGGGGACATGGAGGTTCGTGCCCGCGCTGATGTTGATGACGTCGTTACCGTCGTGGACAGCCTTATAGATTGCCGCTCCCATATTGCTGCTGACGATGATCGGGAAAGGGGAATCATTCTGGCTATCCCCGTCGAGATAACGATAGAGCGTGATCCGGGCTTCCGGCGCGTACTTGGCCACTATCGAGCTCACGACCGTGCCATGCCAACCCCAGTCGACCATGGGAGGGCCGGACTCGACCCAGGGGAGGCCGTCGCGTCCGACGAAATTGAAATGCCGGCCCCAGACGGTGTCCCGGAAGACCGGATGGCTCATGTCGATCCCCGTATCCAGCACGGCCACACGGACGCCCCGGCCCTTCGTAAGCCGATGGGCCTCCCGGAACCTGGCCGCATCGAGCCCCCATTGCTTGTCGAATTCGGGACTCAGGGTCTTGGGAACGATCTTGTCGGGCGCCGGGAGATCGATGTTGGCCATGGCGCCGGTCTCCATGACCACCATGTCGACGGTGTCCTTGTCCTTGAACATCGGAATGAGGTTCTTGAAATAGAGCCCCGTCGGGCTCGTTACGAACAGGCAGTCCGAGAACATGCGCGCGCTGAAGCGGGCGAGGTCGAGGTATTTCTCGCGGAAGCGCCCCATCGACGCCTCGCTTCCCTCGGCGAGGAGCGCATCGAAGACGGGGGCATCTTTCGGATAGAGATAATTCATCATGAGCGCATAGACGCGCGGATAAACGCCCTTGAGTCCGACGACCTTGGCAAGTTCGGCGTCGGTCAGATGATGGCGGTCCGGGTGCTGGGCGACATTCACTTCAACGGCCTTGTAGAACACGTCCCGACCTTCATCGAAAAGCGCCTGCAGAGGGGCCTTCGCTCGGGGCGGCGGAGAACAGGCCGCGAGTCCCAGGGTCATGATCAGGGCACAAGCGATCGCTCCGGCGGCGATCGTCATCCGATGTGTCGTTGGTTTATGCAATGATTCCTCCGTATCATATTATCTGACGCAAAAAGCGGCCCATGTGTACCAAATGTGATAAGATGTGGGGCCCTATGAAGGATCTCGAATCAAACACGAAGGCTGTCATCGAACAGTTTTCGCTGCTCATCAGGCAGGTCATACAAAAGAACCTTTACCGCAGCGACGGCATCGACCTCGAGGACGTCGAGCAGGAGGTCCGGGTCAAGATCTGGACTTTCCTCAAAAAAGGTAAAAAGGTCGACAATCTGCCGTCCTATATCAAGAGAGTGGCCTATTCCAAGACCATCGATGAATTGAGGAAAGCGATGAAGCAGCGGCCGTCGAGCGAGCCCGAGTCCTTGAGGCGGGTTTTCACCGGAGCTGACCAGATCGCCTCGCCTCCCAGGGATTTTTTTCCGGAGGACCTTCTGGACGAAAGCGAGACCCGGGAGACCGTCAGAAAGATGGTGGATTCCCTGAGCGAGAACCGAAGGAAGGTGTTGAGTCTCTTCCTGACGGGCCAGACGATCGAAGAGATCGCTTCTTCGCTCAGTTGGGAGAAAACGAAGGTCCGCCACTTGTTCTATCGGGGCGTCGAGGATCTTAGAGAAATCAGCCGGTCCCGAGCAGGGAACGCCGGGGCGCCGTTATCCGAGAATCCGCCTCCAGGGACAACGTCATGACCTCCAAGAGATGCCCTTCCCGGGAAGAGATCATCCGGTTCTTCGAGGGGAACGTGTCCGAAGAGAACAAAAAGAGATTCCTCGACCATGTTCTCGTCTGTCCCGGCTGCCGGGTCATCGCCGAAGCGACGATCGAGATCCAGTCGCGAAGCCGGGGCATCCTCCAAGGTCTCGAAGGCATGGACCTCGGGAGCCCAGGGGCCCGGACAAGGCTCAGGACCCAGGCCCGACGGGAGCTCCGCGCGTTGCGCGGCAGCGGGGGGGCCGGCGTGTGGACCCGCCGCTGGCTGGCCGTTCCCGTTGCGGGCTCTGTCTTGGCCCTGTTCATCGCGCTCGTCGTGCTCCCCGGGCTCAGGACCGGCCGAGCGCCAATCGCCGAGCGGAATGCCGCGGGCATCGAGATCGGGCTTGTCACGCCGCTGGGGCCGAACCCCTCGGCATCCGTCGACTTCCGTTGGACGGGCATACCCGCCGTTCGAACCTACCGGCTGGACATCTATGATCGGACGCTCGAACCGATCCACCAATCCCCTCCGCTCCGCGAGCCCCATTACGCCCTGCCGCCGGATGCGGCAGCCGCGTTTCAGAAGGGGTCCGTTTATTTCTGGAAGATCACCGCGACCATGGAGGACGGCAAGACCGTCGAATCCGAATTCGGCAGATTCCTCGTTCAGAGATGAAGCAGCCGGCGCCACCAGGGCGACGGATGCAGGGGGACTCCGGCGCCTCCCTCGCCGATCAGGATGAAGGCCGCCCAATGAAAGGGCCGAGATCCCGGCGACCGGCTCATCTTGATCTTGGTGAGGCGGAGGGCTTCCTGCTTGGTCCTTCCGCGCGTCAGATATTCATAGTAGGTCCGCATGAAGCGGGCCGTCGAAGCGTCGTTGACATTCCAAAGGCTCGCCACCACGGAACGTGACCCTGCGCAAAAAAAGGCCCGGGCCAAGCCCTGAATCCCTTCGCCCTTTTCCATCTTTCCCGCGGCGGTCTGGCAGGCCGATAGGACGACGAGGTCGGCTTTAAGGGACAGGTCGTAGATTTCGCGGGCCTGGAGAAATCCGTCTTCTCTGGAATCCTGGTCCCGGGTTAAGACGAGAGCCGAATGAGCCGCGACCTGTTCGTCAAGGAGGCTATGGGTGGAAAAATGGAGCACCTTGTAGTCCGCCAGGGGGAGGCGCTTAACCCTGTCCTCGGTCGCCTCTGCGCGAGTCAATGTACGCCGGAACTCAGAATCGATGAGCCCGGCGATGGCGTCGATTTCCCGGGAGGCGAATTTGAGAGGGAAAAGCGCAAAACGCTTGTCCCGATAGTACTCGAAGAGCATATCCTGGCCGGCCGCCGGACCTCCCGGGCCTCGTTGTCCGGGGCCAGGAATGGGATCCCCGATCGCAATCAAGTCCTGCCGGGCTCCCACGGGCCTTTTGCGGTCGAGGATGCTCACAAGCGTGGATGCCGAAGGCGCGTATGAAAGCCCGTAGTTCTCCATCAAAAAATGAGCCCGCCCGGATACTGGCCCGGCGCCATCCGGGGGAACGAGGGCTTCGAAGGGCAAGTAATGCAGGCTCCTGTCCGGGACGATAATGAGGTTCTCGAGGCCCGCGAGGATTCCCTTGTCCGCAAGGCCGATGAGCGCGCCATACAGTCTGCGTCCCGCCGGCAGGACATCCGTGTCGACGATTTCTTTCGATGACAAGAGACGAACGAAGTCCGCCGCCAGGCGGAGTGTCCGCTCGCTCTCCGGTGCCACCAACCGCTCGACAGTCAGGCGATCGCGGGTGACGATAAAGACGAACATGTTATCGTCACCCACAAAATACTCGATGAGGCCTGTCCGGCCGTCCAGCAGTGTGCGCCTGATTTCCGGCAGGCGGCGCGGCTCGCTCGAAACGGCGAGCGCAGATCCGGGGGTCTCGGCTCCGACCTTCGCGACGAGAATCTCGTAGTCGTCCTCTGCCCGTTCGAGCTGTCGGCGGATTTCAGGGCGGTCCGCTTCTTCCGTCAGCCCGCTACTGAGCTCGGACGAAAGGCGAGACACACTGCTCGAGATCAGATCCAGTTGCCGCGCCATCTCTCGGGGAAGGACTCGGGCGGCGACGCCGGCCTTTTGGAGATCGTCCAAGAAAGACCGCGCCTTGGCCTTTTCAGCATAGAACAGACATTCCTCGAGGATTGCTTCCTCGGGTCTTGCCTGATAGGCCTCGTAGAGCAGGTTGACAAGGGCTTCATAGATAGAAATCTTGGACTGGAAAAAACCGGAACTCTGCTCCCGAAGCAGGAGCTGAACCCGAAGGTCCTCGATGACGGCGATGGCGTCCTTGTAGTGGTCGATGGCCCGAGGAACATCGTGCCGAGCCGCGCAAAGCGCTCCAAGACCGGAGGCGGCCTCCCAGCTCACCGTGGGCTGGCCGATGGACCGTCCGGCGGCGGCAGCTAGATTATAGGCGGCTTCAGACTTGTCCCAAAGACCCTGTCGGAGGTAGAGATCCCCCAATCGATTCTGGGTGCTAGCGCTGACGATTCGGTTTCGGCTTAGGTCGGCGGCCAAAAGGCTCTTCTCGAAACACGAGGCCGCGTTTCCGAGGTCTCCAAGCTTGAAATGCGCGAAGCCCAGATTATAAAGGCAACGAGCTTTTTCCCGCGTGTGGCCAATCTTCTCGATATACCGAAGGGCCTCGTCAAAAGAAGCGAGGGCCCGGTCGTAGTCCTGGAGCTCCATGTAAACGTACCCTATCGTGTTTAGGCACTCCTCCTTGCTCCATTTGCCGACGTATCTTTCAGCGATGACGAGCGCGTCTTTGTTGAATTCGAGGGCTCGCTCATAGTTGCCCAGAGAAAGGTGGATGGCTCCGATGGTCGTGAGGTGGAAGGCCTCGCCAGTCTTGAATCCGATCAGCCGGCTTATCCGAAGGGCTTCTTGGGCGCAGTCCATGGCTCTGGCATACTCTCCTCTGTTCCTGAGAAGTAGAGTCAACCAGTAAAGGCATATATCTTGGCTGCGCAGGGCCCGGGTCATTCGATAGTAGCTCAGGGCTTGCGACAAGTGTTCCTCGGCCCCTCTGAGGTCCCCCCTGTTTAGGAGAACCACCCCCAGGGTACGAATACAAAGGATCTCGAGCTTCCGGCTGGCCAGGTCGCGGGAAAGGGCCAAGGCGAGCGTACACGCATCATAGGCCTTGGAGTCCTTTCCGAGATCCGCCCAGATAAAGGCGCAGCGCTCCAGGCTAAGGGCTTCGAGCTGTTTGTCGCCGAGCGCACGGGCGAGGCGAAGCGCCCCCATAGCCCGCTCGAGCGCGCGTGGATAGTCATTAAGGTAGGTGAAATCGTCGCTGAGATTGAGAAGACACTTGACTTCCTCGTTCTTGAGCCCCCTGGCCCGGAAGATCTCCCGGGCTTTTTCTAACGACACGAAGGCCTCATGGTACTCCGAGGAATAATAATGCAGCACGCCGATGGCCTGATGGACGAATGGGTTCATCGTGTTCTGTCCAAGGCGGGCTTCAAGGAAGACGAGTGTCTTTCGGATGTCCGCCTCGGTAAGATAGGCATTGGAGAGGTCCTCAAACACCTCCCAGAAATCCGCACCGGACAGGATGCTGGCTTCGAACTGCGCGCGGGCCCGGCCGAAATCGCCAAGCTTCATGCAAGCGACGCCCAAGCCATAGTGAATGCGAGCACTGCCGGGATGGGCCGCGAGGAGCTTTTCGAAAACCCGGACGACCTCCGGGACGGCGGCATCGCCGGCGGCAGATCCGGATTGTTCCATGATCCGCAAGAGTCTATCGAAAGCGGAGGCGCTCGCGGGATCGCGCTCGAAGGCCTTCAGGGAGTCCGATATCAA
>JADGNV010000215.1 GCA_017883285.1 Candidatus Aminicenantota bacterium
ACTCCGTCTTCGACGTCAGGATGGCGTTGAACAGGAGCTTGAAGGTCCCGTGGGGCTGGGCCCGGTTTTGCACACGCAGCGGAAGAAGGACAATCCGGCCCCGGCCGACCCGGGCTTCGGCGGCGCAGATCTTGTTGGAAAGATACGACTCCCCCTGCAGCCAGCCGCTTTTCAGGATGTGATCCTTGGGAAAGAGGACGAGGTCCGCGGCCGGGATCGCGGCGAACGACGGCGCCGGGTCGAGAGCCGTGGAGTTGACGAAATACCCGTTGGCCTCGGCAGGCATGCCAAAGCCGATGGGGTGGGCATTGTTCACCAGGATCCGCAGGATCGAGCCCGGGCAGAAAAAATTGTCCCGGCTCACGCCCTGAAGGGCGTCGCGGAACGGCAGGCCGAATTTGTCCACGGCGAGGCCCGAGCTCCGGCCGAGGGTGATGAGCGATCCGCCCCCTTCGACGAATTCGCGCAGGGCCTTGAGCCCGCTCTCTTCGATCCCGCCCTTATACTCGGGCGGGATGTTGCGTCCCGACAGGCCGGAGAGGACCTGGGACGGGGCCATGTCGGGGAAGATGATCGCGTCGAATTTCCCCGCCGTTCCGCCGGAGCGCAGATCTTCGGGATGGATCGTGACATAGGGGAATTCGTACTGCTCCAGGAGCCAGCGTGTCCAGCCCTCGTCCGCGTTTCCGCCCCAGGGCTGATACAGGGCCGTCCGGGGGGCCCGGATGCGGATCGATTTCCCAGCGGGAGGCTCGGGCAGGGCCAGCGCCTCGAGGCCGAGGGATTCGACGATCGCGCCCATCCCCGCAGTTCCGTCGTTTCCCGGGCGCGCCACGATCGCCCCGGGGGCGAAGCTCCGCCCCGCGAGGTCCGCCCGCTCCAGCAGCCAGGAGACTTCGGCGCCGGCTTTGAGGAGCCGGTTGACGGCGACCAGGCTGTTGTTGGTCTCGTGGCCGAAAACAGTGACCGGCCCCCGGCCGGAAATCCGTCCGGGCGGGAGATCGATCGAGTCGAGCTTTTTCAAGTCCGCGGCGAAGGGCTTGGCCGCGAAGACCGTCTCCACGCCCATCTGCAGGCCCAGGGACCAGCCCGCGGCGTCGTAGGGGGGCCGCGGCTGCAAGCCCGGGCCCGGGGCGATCTTGGGATAGTCCTGGGCCTCGAGCATATCCTTGGCGTAGGCGCGGAACGGCTGGGCCAGGAGGATGACATAATCGCCGGCGCGAAAGTCCTTCCCGTCGGCGCTGAACGGCTTCACCGCCCGGTGGACCTCGACGCCGCCCAGGGCCAGGGTCTGGAGCATCTTGACCACCGTCGGCCCGTCGGGCTGTTCCGCCGGGACGATGATGGCATAGGGGTCGCCCTTGCGCCCCATTTCGACCTGGCGGCGGGCCGCGGTGGAGACCGCATCCAGGATCTGCCCGCGCAGATCCGCCGCCGTTTCGAGGAGGCCGAACGTGGCGATGAGATCGTAGTCGACGATGTCCCGGAGCGTCCAGCGCCCGCCCAGCCAGGGGCGGGGGTACTGGGAGCGGAACTGGATGTCGCGGGGAGCGGGAAGCGGCCGGCTGAAATCCATCGAGCCCGGTCCGCCGCCCCCTCTTTCCGCCGCGGCCGCGGGCGGCGCGGCCTTGGGGTCGGCCAGGTCCTGGTCGATGGGCGTCGCCACCCGGACCGAGGCGACTTCGGTCAGCATGCCGATCATGTTGTGCCACCAGCCCGCCCAGCCCATGGCCCCTTCCCACCAGTAGGTGTACATGCTGGCGTTGATGACGCCGTCCTTGCCCACCCGCTCCAGCGCCGCGGCCTGGGCGTAGCCGAGAAGCCCGGCATAGCGGTAGATGAGCGGGTCGACGTTGGGGTTGATGGGGTCCATCGCGGGCATGACGAAGATCCGCGGTCCCCCGCTCCCCATCTGGTGTTCGTCCAGCCAGACCTCGGGCAGCCATTCCTGGTAGAGGATCCGGCCGATGAGCTTCGTCTCGACCTGGGTGAACATGTAGGCGTCGCGGTTGTTGTCGTGGCCGGTGTAGGGGTGGTAGAGCCAGGGCAAGGGCGCGTCCTCGAAGGGCGTGCCCAGGTTCTTGGCGTACCAGTCGGCGACCAGGATTTCGCCGTCGGGGTTCAGGCTGGGGACGAGGAGAAAGACGACGTTGTCCAGGATCTTCCGCGTTTCGGGCGAAGCGTCGGTCGCCAGGCGATAGACCGCCTCGGGCGACATCTGGGTGGCCCCGACCTCGTCCGCGTGCATGCTGCAGGTGACAAGGACGAACACCTTGCCCTCGCGGGTGAGGGCCCTGGCCTCGGCCTCCGAACCGACGGTCCGAGGGTCGAAAATGCGCTTGTTGATTTTGCGGTAGCGCTCGATGTCGCGGAGGTTGGCCGGCGAGGAGACGATCAGCAGCAGAAAAGGATTCCCGTGGGTCGTCTTCCCGGTCTCCTGGAGGACCATCCGATCCGAAGCCTTGTCCACGGCGCGCATATAGTCGACGATCCTGTCCCAGCGGACGAGCTTCTTGTCCGCGCCGACCCGGTGCCCGAAGAATTGTTCGGGCGTGGGAATCGCCTGCGCCAGAAGGGCCGAACCGGCCAAGACGAACATCAAGGTCAACGCCGCCAACCGGCGTCCCGACCGCCGCGATGGACAAAGCCGGATTCGTCGAGTCATGGGGGGCTCCTTCCTCAAAGAAAATCCTCGCCGAGGAGAGTGATCTCGGATTTGCCGGCGACCAGGCCGGCGTGGAAATTCCGGAACGAGGCCAGCGCTTCCGCCGGGAGGCGGAGCCGGACGGCCACGTGTTCGCCGAATCTCCGGTCGAGGATCTCGCCTTTTTCCACGGCGACACGCTTCTCGAAAAGGGCGAGCGATCCGTGGGGGACGATCGCCTCGATCTCGGCCATGCGCCGGATCTCCCGGGGATGGGAGGCGTCGAGCACGAGCTTGGCCGCGTCCCCGTAAGCCCGGAGGAGCCCGCCGGCGCCCAGCTTGACGCCGCCGAAATAGCGGGTCACCACGACGACCGTGTTCGTCATCTCCCGCCGCTCCAGGACTTGGAGGATGGGAGGGCCCGCGGTCCCCTGGGGCTCGCCGTCGTCGCTGGTGCGGGCCTGCTCCCCGGACAGGCCGAGCCGATAAGCCCAAACGTTGTGCGAGGCGTCGCGATGCGCGCTCTTGATCTCGCGGACCGCGGCCATGGCTTCGACGGGGGTTTTGCGCCGGAAGCTCCGTCCGACGAACTTCGAGCGCTTGACCTCGAAGGTGATTTCGGCCTCGCGGGAAAGGGAGTTCACGGCCTTGAGCATACCGTCCGGACCGAAGGACTGTCAATTGCCCGCCGGCAGTTGAATTCTTTAGGCGAAAAGAACGAAAATAGCGCAAAAGGAGGACGCCCATGAATAAAACGCCCCGCCGGCTCGCCGCGATTTGGATCGCCGCGTTGGTTCTGGCCGTTCCGGCCATCTCCGTACCCCAAGCCAAAACGATCGCCGGACATTGGGAGGGGGCGATCGAGATCCCCGGCCAGCCGCTGGCGATCAGTATCGATTTCAGCCAAAAGGACGGGCTCTGGACCGGAGCCGTCTCGATTCCCGCCCAGAACAGCAAAGACCTCCCCCTGGCCAAGATCGCGGTCGAGAGCGACGCCGTGTCCTTTGAAATCGCCAACGTACCCGGGAACCCGACGTTCAAGGGCGCCTTGAGCTCCGACGGCACCTCGATCGGCGGAAAGTTCACCCAGGGCGGACAGACGTTCCCCTTCTCGCTCCGGCGCGGCGAGAGCCCCGCGGCCAAGGCCAAGGCCGCCCTGGCCAAATTCGACGCGGCCGTCGAAGCCGGGCTGAAGAGCCTCAAGGTTCCCGGCGCCGCCGTCGCCATCGTTTGCGGCAACGAGGTAATCCTTTCCAAGGGCTACGGCTTCAAGGACCTGGAGAAGAAAGCGCCCATGACCGCGGACACCATTTTGGCCATCGGCTCCGCCTCCAAGGCCTTCACCGTCTTCGCTTTGGGCTCGCTTGTCGACGCCGGAAAGCTGGATTGGGACACGCCCGTCCGGACCTATATCCCCTGGTTCAAGCTCTATGATCCCTCGGCCACGGAGCGCATCACCCCGCGCGACCTGGTCATGCACGATTCCGGCCTCCCCCGCCACGACCTCGTCTGGTACAACAATTTGACTTCGACCCGGGAGGATCTCGTCCGCCGGCTGGCCTTCCTCCCGCCGACCGCCGACCTGCGTCAGAAATGGCAATACAACAATTTGATGTTCCTCACCGCCGGCTTCCTCCTCGAGCAGCTGACCGGGAAGAAATGGGAGGACGCCGTCCGGTCTCTCGTCTTCGCTCCGCTCGGGATGGCGCGCTCCAATTTCTCCGTGGACGAATCCCAGAAGGACGCCGACTTCTCTTGGCCCTACCGCGAGGAGAACGGCGAGGTCAAGCGCGTCCCCTTCCGCAACATCACCACCGTGGGGCCGGCCGGGGCCATCAATTCGAGCGCCAACGAAATGAGCCGCTGGGTCCGCGTCCACCTCAGCGACGGGAAGCTCGACGGCCGGCCGCTCATCAACGCCGGGACGATCTCCGACATGCACAACCCCCACATGCCGACCGGCGCCCCGCCCTCGAGCCCCGAAATCGGCGCTTCCATCTACGGCATGGGCTGGTTCACCGACACCTACCGCGGCCACGCCCGCGTCCACCACGGCGGGAACATCGACGGCTTTTCCGCCCTGGTCTCGTTCCTGCCCCAGGACAATATCGGGTTCGTCGTCCTGACCAACCTGAACGGGTCGCCCCTGGCCGAGCTGCTGGTGCGGCACGCCTCGGACATGATCCTCGGCCTTCCGACGCGGAACTGGATCCTCGAAGCGGCCCAGAACAAGGTCAAGGGCGAGGAGATCGGGAAAGTTGCCGAGCAGAAAAAAGAGACGCGCCGGACGCCCGGAACCAAGCCCTCCCACAAGCTCGAGGACTATGCCGGCGACTACTTCCACCCGGGCTACGGCGACCTCAAGGTTTTCCTGCGGGAGGGACAGCTGGCCTTCACCTTCAACGCCATCACCACCGGCCTGGAGCACTGGCACTACGACACGTTCAGCGGCAAGAAGATCGACGACCCCGTGTTCGACGGCGGGAAGCTGACCTTCCGGACGAACGTCAACGGCTTTATCGCCTCGGTCGAAGCCCCCTTCGAGCCCAGCCTTCCCGACACCGTCTTTCTGCGCAAGCCCGACACCAAGCTCTCCGACCCCGCTTTTCTCAAAACTCTCGAGGGGATTTACGACACCGGGACGCAGCGGGTCACCATCACCTTGAAAGGGACGGCCCTTTCGGCCTCCATCCCCGGGCAACCCGATCTCGATCTCGTGCCCGGCCTGGGAGGCGAATTCGTCATCAAGCAGTCGCCCGGCGTCAGCCTCGCTTTCCGCCTGGATGAGAAGGGGCGGGTCCTGAGCGCCGATCTCATCACGCCCGGCGGAGTTTTCGCGGCTAAAAAGATCAAGGGCTGATGAAGGGCGAGCGGCGCTATTTCGGCCTGAGCCGGAACGTCTTCGTCTTCGGTTTCGTCAGCCTGCTCAACGACTGGAGCAGCGAGATCACGGTCCGGACCCTGCCGCTGTTCCTGGCCAACGTCCTCGGGGTCAAGACCTCGATCATCGGCCTGATCGAGGGCATCGCCGACAGCACCGCCACGTTCCTGAAGATGCTCTCGGGCTGGCTGTCCGACAGGATCGGCCGCAGAAAGCCGCTCGTCCTCGCCGGCTACGCCCTGTCTTCCCTCTCCAAGCCCCTGTTCTACTTCGCCCGGACCTGGCCGTCCGTCCTCGTCCTCCGCTTCCTGGACCGGGTGGGCAAAGGGGTCCGCACGTCGCCGAAGGACGCGCTCATCGCCGATTCGACCGAGAAAGAACGCCAGGGCCGGGCCTTCGGCTACAGCCGGGCCATGGACCCGTTGGGCGCCGTCCTGGGGCTCCTGACGGCTTCGGCCATTCTGGCCCTGGGCGTCTACACGGTCAAGGCCATGACCCTTGGGACCTACAAAATGCTCGTCCTTGTCGCCGCGGTTCCCGGCCTGCTGGGGGTCCTCCTCGTAGGCCTTTTCGTCCGGGACAAAGCGGCTTCGCCCGGGGAGAAGCGCGCCCTGCCGCGCCTTTCGCTCAGGGGCTACGACCGCCGGTTCAAGGTCTTCCTGGCCATCATGGTCGTCTTCGCCCTGGGCGAATCTTCCGACGCATTCCTCATTCTGCGCTCGCAGCA
>JADGNV010000216.1 GCA_017883285.1 Candidatus Aminicenantota bacterium
AAAAATTTTGTCTTTAAATGTGGCGACGCCCTATCGCAAGGACTTCCCGTCAATCTTATTGGAAAAATGACTTATGTTTTCCCAGACGGTAAATTGACGAAAACAGATTCTGCCGCCATTCCTGCCAATAAACCGGAATTCCAGGCTTCGGAATCGTTAGAACTCAAACTTGACCTTATATCCGAACAAAATGACCGGTGGATCTTCGCTCTTAAATTCGATCTCGTGGAAGAACGACTCAATATGCCCGGGAAATCGACGATTTTGCTCGATCAATTAATCGGAGTGCGAGCCGCGGAGCCGATATTGATCGGCTTCCCCTATATAGATTCCCGGAAGGGAAAATTCATCTATTGGGTATCTCTGTACGCTGAAATGACCGGAGTCTAAGCGGTCACACACAACGATTACTCCGCTGGACGGCTTGCTTCGCGTCCATTTCACCAAATTTATGGCCTTGACAGAATAAAATTGTATCTACATAATAGATACAGAAACCGGATAACATGATTTCGCGAATCCTGAAATGGGGCAACAGCTTGGCGGTCAGAATTCCCAAGGTATTCGCCGATGAGATGAATGTCGCCGAAAACACGTCCATTCAATTGGTGTTAAAAGAAGGCGCGCTGCAGATAATCCCCGTCGTGGAAACCGGCTGGGACCTCGACGATCTTCTGGCCGGCGTAATGGACGAGAATCTTCACGGCGAGTGGGAAACGGATCAGCCTGTTGGGAAGGAACAGTGGTGACCCCGGCCGAATACGTCCCGCGACAAGGGGATATCGTCTGGATCACCCTCAATCCGCAAGCGGGTCACGAGCAATCCGGGCGGCCACCGGCGGTCGTGCTCTCTCCCGAAATCTACAACGCCAAGGTCGGCTTGGCGCTATTCTGTCCCTTGACGAGCCAAATAAAAGGCTATCCCTGGGAGGTCGCAGTTCCCGAAGGATTGCCGGTTTCCGGGGTCGTCCTTTCCGACCAGGTCAGGTCGATGGACTGGCGCGTCCGCCACGTCGAAAAGATCGCCGCCCTTCCTCCGGCCGCCGTGGCCGAGATCCTCGGGAAGCTCGGAACCCTGATCAGCTCCCCTTGAGCTTCGACAGGACCGTGACCTCGACGCGGGACTTCGAATTCCTATCCCCCCAAGACCGCTGCGTCCTACCGTCCAATCTCCCTCATATAAATGTTCCGGAAATAGAGCGGCGTGCTGTGGGCCTGGAGCTCGATCTGGCCGGTGGGATAGATAGGCTTGTCCCGCTCCCAGTAGTTCTCCATGACGACGTTGTCCGTCACTACGACACCGTTGAGCTCCACCGTCACCCGGTCGCCGACCATCCGGATGTAGAGCGTGTTCCACTCCCCCACCTGACGGTCAGTGCGGACGAGGGGCTTTGAAGGATTGATCTTGTTGTTGTAGAGCCCGCCCGAGCCGTCGGGGCTTTGGATCAGGTCCCAGATCTGGACCTGGGGCGAGCCGCGCAGATAGATGCCGCTGTCCCCTTTCGGTTCGATCTTCCAGTCGACGAACATCTCGAAATCGCCGTAGTCCCGGGCCGTGCAGAGGCTGTGGCCCTTGCCGTCGAAGACGAGCCCGCCCTCGACCACCTTCCAGTGGGCGCGCATCAGGGCGTCGGCCTCGACCTGGGCCTTCTTCAAGACCGCGGGCGCCATCTTGGCCCGCTGGGGCGGATCGGCCACCAGGCCTTTCCAGCCGGAGAGATCCTTGGCATTGAAGAGAAACGAGAATCCTTCCTGGAAAAGGAGCTTCCGGGCATAGGCCTCGGCCTGGTCCCGATCGTAATCGTTGTCGATGACGAGAAGCGCCTTTTTCAGGATCCGAGCCGTCTCGAATCCGGTCATCCCGGCTACGCCGGGCGAGGGAAGCACCGCCCGGAGGACCGCCTGAGCCGCCCGGAGCTGGGTTACGGGCGCGTCGATGAAGCCGGCCAGGAGCCTTAGGGATTCCGGGCTCCGGACGCCGCCGAAAGCCCCCACGACGACGTTTTTCTCATCGTTTTCGGCAGTGATTTCGAGCGCGGACTTCAAGGCCGCCAGTTTCCGTTCATCGCTCAGCCCCGGCCCGCCCGCGAGGCGGGCGATTCCCTGGAGGGCCATGTATCGGGTCCGGCGGTCGGCTGCGGACCGGGCCGCCTTGAACAGCTCGTCGAGAGCGGAGGCGTCCGCCCAGTTTGACAAGGCGTATAGGGCCGCCGCGCGCACCGGCGGATCGGGATCGGCGAGCGTCGCCGCTACAAAAGCCAGGGCTTTCGCCCCGCCGATCCGAGCGAGAGGCCGGATGAGGTCGCCCCACTTCGTCACCGGCGCCTTTTCGAGAGCGGCCAGCACGGTATCCGCCCGCCGTTCCGGGTCGGGCGAACCGTTCGCGGCCGCGACCAGCGCGTTCTGGAGGAGTGTCGTCTCCGGCGCCGCGGACGAAGATAAAACGAGTTCGATGATCCGAGGGACATCCTCGCCCCGGGCGAGGGTTTCGAGGGCCGCGAGCGCGGCTTTACGGACAATCTCGTTCTCGCTCCCGGCTTGGGCCAGAACGAGGCCCGAATGGGCGCGGGCCCGCCGTTCCGCGAGGAGCTCGATGAGCGCCGCCCGGGCGGCCGGCGGCGCTTCGGAAAGCATTGCCGCCGCGCGCGGCACGACCTGCTCCGTGGGGAAGCCCGACAGCGCATCGCGAACGGCGCGGGCCTGGTCCTCGTCGTCGGTCGCCATCAACGGCCAGAGCTCATCGAGGATACCGGCCCCGCCCAGTCGGGCGGCCGCCGAAACCGCGGCCAGCCGGACGGCCTTGTCCTCGCTCTTCAGCCGTTCCCGCACGGCGGGAAGCGCCGATTTGTCGCCCCGGCGCCCGAGGAGGGCGATGATGTCCGCCTGAATGTCGGACCCCGATTGGGCGGCCTTTTCCATCAGGCGGGACGTCACCGATTCACCCGGGATCGCCATTGTCAGATCGAGCGCCTTCTTGCGGAAGGCCGGGTCCGCGGATTCCGCCGCTTCGAGAAGGACGTCCAGGACGGACGGGCCCTGGATTCCCGCGAGCAGGTCCAGCGCGGCGGCGCGGACCTGGCTCTCCCCGGGCAAGGAATAGTTCGCGATGAAATCCCGGCAGATCCGCGCGGCCATCTCCCCTTTTCCGGACTCGGAGAGCCGGCGGGCGAAAAGGAGATAGAGGGACGCGCCTTGCGCCCTCTCAAACGACGAGGCGGTCACGATCGATTTTTCGAGGAGGAGCCGCGCGGCCGGATCGCCGATATTGGCCAGAGCGGCGACCGCGGCCCGGCTCAGGTCCGCATCCCTCCCCGAAGCAAGAGTCAGGAGGGATTTCACGGCCGCAACACTCCGCATGTCGCCGAGCGCCTGGACGACCGACAGGGCCGCACCCTTGGGCACCGACCCGAGCGCCTGGATCAGGGCGCGTTCGGCCTCCGGATTTCGGACCGCGGCGAGGACGCGGGCGGCCGGTCCGGCCAGCCGGGCGGCCGCGAGAAGCGCGCCGACGGGACGGACGACTTCTCCTTTCCCGGCCAGCTGGAGCTCGCCGAGGAGGAACGCTTTGACCTCGGTCTCCCGCGGCAATGCGAGGACCTTGAGGATTTCCCGGGAGAACATCAGGCGCTCGCTTTCGGCGCCCGGACGGGCCGCATAGACCGCGGCCGCATCCAGGGCGAAGCGGGCGAGGCTGTCGTCGTCTTCGCCCGGAGCGGCCAGCCGCCGGCAGACGCTCTGGAGGCCTTCGGGGCCGAGGGCGAGGAGTTCGGCGGCCGCCGCGTCGCGCCCGGCGGCGCTTTCGGCGGGGAACTTCAGGAGGACAGCCGCGACCTTGGCGGAGAGCCCGGCCGGATCCTGTCCGGCCGTCGTGGGCAGGAGACCGATGAGGCCGAGGACCAGGACCACGACGGCGATGCGGAGAACCCGACGATTCCGGAGTTGCACTCTCATGTCCGTCTCCTTCTCACATCCGCCAGGGGGCGCGCATCGGTTCGTCGATGAGCCGGTTTGCTTCCTCGTCGCCGATGAACCGCTGGGCGTCCGGATCGAACCGGAGCGGGCGGCCCAGCCGGACCGCGATCTTGGCCAGGTTGACGATGGTGCAGGACCGGTGGGCGTTCTCCTCGTTAAGGGCGAACCTCGTCCGCGTCCGGACCGCCTCGGCAAAATCGGTGACCTGCGGCTCGGGGTCGGGAGCCGCGGCCGCCTTCTCCCGGATGTCGGGGATGTCGGACCGGAACCCGCGATAGAGCTTGCCGGCGGGCCCTTCGAGGAACGGCGCGTCGGCGTCGCGGTTCTCGCCGTCGAGGACGATCTCGCAGCCGTCCGCGTATTTCAGGTTGATGCGCCTCCAGCTTCCGCAGGCGTCGGGGTGCTGCTGCGGCGCGTCGGCGACGATCTCGACCGGGCTCGTCGAATCCTTCTCCAGGAGGTACTGGATGGGGTCCAGGTAGTGCATGCCCATGTCGCCCAGCCCGCCGCCGTCGTAGTCCCAGTAGCCCCGGAAGGTCTGGTGGACCCGGTGGGAATGGTAAGGCTTGAACGGCGCCGGCCCCAGCCAGAAATCGTAATCCAGCTCCCGGGGCACGGTCTGGGGCGGGAGGTGGGTCTTCCCGCTCCAGTAGAATTTCCAGTCAAAGCCCGTCACACCGCTGACCGTCGCCTTCAACGGCCAGCCGAGGAGCCGATTTTGGACGATCTTCTTTATGGGCTTGACGGTCGAGCCGAATCCGTAGAACCGGTCGCTGAACCGGAACCAGGTGTTGATCCGGAAGATGCGGCTATTGCGCTGGACGGCCTCCACGACCTTCCGGCCCTCGCCGATCGTCCGGGTCATGGGCTTCTCGCACCAGATGTCCTTGCCCGCCTCGGCCGCGGCTATTGCGATCAGGCCATGCCAGTGGGGCGGCGTGGCGATGTGGACGATGTCGATGTCCGTGCGCGCCAAGACGTCGCGGAAGTCCCGGTATCCCTTCACACCCGGCCCGGCCGCATCGAGGGCGGTCTTGAGGTGGCCCGCGTCCACGTCGCAGACGGCGAGGAGCCGGCCGTCGTCGTACCTCAGGTGCCCGAGGCCCATCCCGCCGACGCCGATGACCGCCCGGGTCAGCTGGTCGCTCGGGGGCGTCGCGCGCGGCCCGCCGAACACCGCGCGCGGGACGATCGTGAACGCGGCCGCCGCGGTGAGGGATTTTTTGAAGAATTCCCGCCTGCCCAGGGTCTTGCGTCCGGCCATGCGGACCTCCTCTTTCCGATCGGATGATTGCCGCAGGTTCTATCTTATATTTTTCGGCCGGAGGCGCGCAACAACCCTCGGAATTCCGGGGCCGGCCAGTAGCATTGAAACGCCGTTTGGGCTAGACTAAGGGACAGGCTTGGAAGACGAACTCCGAAAGGAGCTGACGACATGAAAAATCGCAGGCTCGGGATCCTCATAGCCGTGGCGCTCATGCTGGTCGGAGCGAGCGCGTTCCTCCTCCTCCGGACGCACCCCCAACAGGACGAGATGGCCGGGATCGTCTTCGACGCCCAGAAAGGCTTTCCTTCCCCCAAAGAAATCACGATCCGGAACATCACCAAGGAAGAGGTGACGTACGCCCTCCTGGCCTCCGGTTCGAAAGCCAAGCCCGAGGTCAAAAAGCTCGCTCCCGGGGCCATCGACCGCGTCCGGGCGGTCGACACCATGATCGTCACCTACGAGAAATACGGCCGCGAGGTCTCCTATTCCCTCTATCCGGGAAAGCCGTATTCCTTCCGCTTCGACAGCAGCGGCAAGATCGACATCTGGCAGGGATCTCATGGCCGCGAGGACGCCGAGGACTTGGCGCCGTTCGTCCCTACGCCGCCCGAGGTCGTGGCCAAGATGTTCGAGCTGGCCAAGGCCGATAAGGACTCGGTCATCTACGACATCGGCTGCGGGGACGGGCGGATCGTGATCTACGCGGCCAAGACATTCGGCGCCCGCGGGGTGGGGATCGACATCGATCCCGAGCGGATCAAGGAATCGAAGGAAAATGCCAAGAAGGAAGGCGTGGAGAAGCTTGTCAAGTTTCTGCTCGAAGACGCGACCAAGACCGACATCTCCGCGGCCACCATCGTGACGACCTACCTCCTGCCCGAGTCGAACGAGCTTCTGCGTCCGAAGTTCGAGCGCGAGCTGAAGCCGGGGACGATCATCGTCACCCACAACTACATTATCCCGGGCTGGGAAGGCAAGGAAATCGATTCGGCCACCCTGACCGACGCTTCGGGAACGGAACATACGGTTTTCCTGTATAAGAAATAAGGCCGATGACCAAGAAATCCCCCTGGTTTGCCCTGGCGATCGTGATCCTCATCCTCCCGGCGCTCGCCGCCGGCCAGAACGCCAAGCGCGTCCCGACGGTCGAAGACCTGCTGGCCCTCAAGTCGGCGGGCGGGCCGAAAATCTCGCCCGACGGCGGGCGCGTGGCCTACACCGTGACCGAGACCGACCTCAAGCAGGACGCCTACGTCACCCAGATCTGGCTGGCCGAGGTCGCGTCCGGACGGACGTTCCAGCTGACCCAGGGCGATAAATCGTGCTCGGGGCCGGAGTGGTCGCCCGACGGCAAGTGGATCGCCTTCACCAGCAGCCGGGTGGGAGACAAGAGCCAGATCTTCGTCATCAACCCCGCCGGCGGCGAGGCTATCCGCCTGACGAATGCCGAGACCGCCGTTGACGGATTCAAATGGGCGGCGGACGGAAAGACCATCGCCTTCGCGGCCTCCGAGCCCGCGCCGAAAGCGGTCAAGGACCGCAAGGATAGCTTCGGCGACTACGAGGTCGTCCGGAAGGAATATACCTTCAACCACATCTGGACGTTCGACGTCGCCGACGCCCTGAAAACGCCCCAAGCGGGAAAACAACGAACGAAAGGCCGGGATTACACGGTCGGACCGTTTTCCTGGGCGCCCGACGGCCGGAGGATCGCTTTCAGCGCGACCGTCAACGCCGACCTCATTCAGGGCGGCACAGCGGACATCTACGTCCTGAACATGGCCGACGACGCGGTAAAGAAGATCGTCGCCCAGCCCGGGCCGGACTCCTCCCCCCAATGGTCGCCCGACGGGACACGCATTACCTTCTCCTCCGCGCTCGGCAACGCAAACTATTTCGCCTCCAACACCCGTCTGGCCCTCGTCTCCGCGGACGGCGGACCGGTGCAGGCGCTGACGAACGGCTTCGACGAGAACGCCGGCTTCGTCGCCTGGACGCCCGACGGAATCTACTTCTCCGCGCAGCAGAAAACGGCCGCGCACCTGTTCCGGCTCGACCCGGGCAGCCTGAAGATCTGGCGGGTCACGTCGCCCGACGCGTTCATCGGCGGGAGCTTCACGTTCTCCCGGAACGGCATGCGGATGGCGTTCTCGTCCGCGTCGCCGACGACGCTCTCGGAAATCTGCGTCACCGACGGCGACTTCCACCCCCGCGCCCTCACGGACATGACCGCCCAGGCGAAGGATTTCGTCCTCGGCACGCGGGAAGTCATCGCCTGGAAGAGCGCGGACGGGACGGTGATCGAGGGCGTTCTCATCAAGCCCGCGGACTTCGCTTCCGGCAAGAAATATGCCCTGCTCTGCATCATCCACGGCGGACCGACCGGCGTCGACCTGCCGGCCCTCCTCTCGCCCGACGCCCGGAATTATCCGTCCGACATCTGGGCCGCGCGCGGAGCGCTCATTCTCAAGGTCAACTACCGCGGCAGCGCCGGCTACGGCGAAAAGTTCCGGCGGCTCAACTACCGCAATCTCGGCGTGGGCGACGCTTGGGACGTCCTCGCGGGCGTGGATTATCTGGTCAAGAAGGGCTGGGTGGATCCCGCCCGGGTCGGGTGCATGGGTTGGAGCCAGGGCGGCTATATCTCCGCTTTTCTGACGACATCGTCCGACAAGTTCAAGGCCATTTCGGTCGGGGCCGGCATCTCCAACTGGGCGACGTATTATTACAACACCGACATCACCCCGTTCACGGTCAATTATCTCGGCGCCAACCCCGCCGACGACCCCAAGATCTACGAGCTCACCTCGCCCATGACCTACATCAAGAAGGCCAAGACGCCGACCCTCATCCAGCACGGCGAGCTCGACCGCCGAGTGCCCATCCCGAACGCCTACGAGCTCCGGCAGGGTCTCGAGGACCGGGGCGTCCCGGTGGAGATGATCGTCTACAAGGGATACGGCCACGGGATCACCAAGCCCAAATCCATGCGGGCGGTGATGCAGCACAACCTGGCCTGGTTCGGCCACTACATCTTCGGCGACCCGAAGCCCGACCTCACGGCCCCGGCCGCCCCCGCCAAGTAGACGGGGACAGGTCTCGACATTTAACAAATCCGGGCTGCCACCAAAGAGAGAAGCGCGGGATTCCGAGAAGGCGCAAATAAATGTTAAATGTTGAGACCTGACCCCTATGGCTAGAAGACGTAGGCCTGGAGCAGGACGAGGAAC
>JADGNV010000217.1 GCA_017883285.1 Candidatus Aminicenantota bacterium
ATCAGCCTTCAGCTCGGCGTCATCAACCTCCTGCCGATTCCGGTTCTGCCCCTCGACGGGACGCAGATCTTCATCCTCGGGATCGAGGGTCTCCTCCGGCGCAACCTCAGCACCAAGCTCAAGCAGGTCTGGACCCAGGTCATGTTCATCGTCTTCATGGTCCTCTTCGCCTTCCTCATCCTGAACGACATCGTCCGGCGGCTGCCGCACGGCTGGGGAAGCCTCCTGCCGTTCCTGAAAAAATGATGGCGACTGTCTCTGGTCGGCGGGTGGCGCGGCTTTTGCCCCTATCGCTTTTGCGGCTCACCCACTGTCGGCGGGTCCCCGCCGCTTCAAGCGATAGGGGCACCGCCGCGCCACCCGCTTCTTTTAGAACTTCTCCATCATTTTTTCAGGATGGGAAGAATATCGATGACTAAAATAGCAGGAGCGACTTTTCCGCGACGCAAGACGCGGCAGATCTCGGTCGGCGGGGTGCTCGTCGGCGGTGGAGCGCCCGTCTCGGTCCAGTCCATGACCAAGACCGACACGCGCGACGTCGGTGCGACCGTGGCCCAGATCCGAAGGCTGGAGAAGGCCGGCTGCGAGATTGTCCGCCTGGCGGTGCCCGACGAAGCGGCCGTCGAGGCGCTGGGAAAAATCCGGAGCCGGGTCAGCCTGCCGCTCGTGGCCGACATCCACTTTGACCACCGCCTAGCCTTGGGCTGCCTCGCCCGGGGCATCGACGGCCTGCGGATCAATCCGGGAAACATCGGCTCGAAGGCCAAGGTCCGCGAGGTCGTTCTCGCGGCCCGGGACCGGGGCGTTCCCATCCGGATCGGGGTCAACTCCGGATCGCTCGAAAAGGACCTCCTAAAGAGCCACGGCGGGGCTACGGCCGAAGCGATGGTCGAGAGCGCCCTCCGGCACATCGCCATCCTCGAAGAGCTCGATTTCCGCGATATCAAGGTCTCGCTCAAGGCGTCCGACGTCCCCCGGACGCTCCAGGCCTATCGCCTCCTGGCCTGCCGGGTGGATTATCCGTTCCACGCGGGCATCACCGAGGCCGGCACGCTCCTGTCCGGGACCGTGAAGTCGGCCGTCGGGCTCGGCCTCCTCCTCGCCGACGGGTTGGCGGACACGCTGCGGGTCTCTCTGACCGCGGCGCCGGAAGCCGAGGTGCGGGCGGGTTTCCAGATCCTCGCCAGTCTCGGCCTCCGCCGCCGGGGCCTGAACGTCGTCTCGTGTCCGACCTGCGGCCGGTGCGAGATCGACCTGCGGCCGATCGCCGAGGCGGTGGAGAAGGGCCTGGCCGGCCGCGGTGGAGACTGGACCGTGGCCGTCATGGGCTGCATGGTCAACGGCCCGGGCGAGGCCCGGGAGGCCGACCTCGGCGTGGCCTGCGGCCGCGATTCCGGCGTCCTGTTCAAAAACGGGAAGCTCCTCCGGCGCGTGCCCGGAAAGGACATCGCCGCCGAGCTCGCCCGCGAAATCGACCGGCTCGCCGGAAAAGGAAAGGAACCTTCATGACGAAGAAGAAACGGCCGTCCCGGACGGCCGCCCTTGCGGGGAAGCTCGAAAAGCTCCAGAGCATCCTCCGGGAGATGAAAAAGGTCCTGGTCGCATTCTCGGGCGGCGTGGACAGCACCCTGCTCCTGAAGGTAGCGGCCGAAACGCTGGGCGGCGATGTCCTGGCCGTCATTGCCGGCTCCGAAACGTATCCGGTCCGGGAAATCCGGGCGGCGCGCGGCATCGCCAAGGCGCTCAAGGTCCGCCACCGGGTGATCCACACCTGCGAGATCGAGAACCCGAAGTTCGTCAAGAACCCGCCGACCCGCTGCTATTACTGCAAACAGGAGCTCTTCTCGTCCCTGAAGGGGATCGCCGAGGCCGAGGGGATTCCCTATGTCCTCGACGGACAGAACGTGGACGATGCCGGGGATTTCCGTCCGGGCGCCAAGGCCGGACGGGAGCTCGGGGTGCGGTCCCCGCTCAAGGACGCGGGGCTGACAAAGGACGACATCCGCGAGATCTCGCGGGCCTATGGGCTCCCGACCTGGAACAAGCCTTCGCTCGCCTGCCTCGCCTCCCGCTTCCCTTATGAGACGGCGATCGAGGTCAAGAGCCTGAAGCAGGTCGGGGCGGCGGAGGATTTTCTGCGGGGACAGGGTTTCGGCCAGCTGCGCGTGCGTCACCACGGGCCCCTGGCCCGGATCGAAATCACGCCGGCGGAATTCCCGGCCCTTATGAAACCCGCGGTCCGGGACAGGATCGTCGCCCGCCTCAAAAAGCTGGGATATCTCTATGTGACGCTCGACCTGGCCGGCTACCGGACCGGGAGCATGAACGAAGGCCTCTCCAAGAAGACAAAACAATCGGCCCTCTGAGAGCCGCGCGGCGGCCAGGACCGCGCCGACGAGGGAAGGGGGGAAAAAGCCCTAAGGGAAGGCGGCGCTCCAAAGCGCCGCCTTCCCTTAGGACGGGGATGACGAGGGAGGTTAGCCCTTTTCCGAAGTCTTCTTTTCTGTGATGATGGCAATGTTCTCGATGCCGGCTTCGCGGATCTTGAAGTAGATCCCGTCGGGCTCGACGAGCTTGCCGTATTCAAGGTCGCCGTCGATCTTGAGGTAAATCTTCTTCTCCTGGACGGTCAAAAACGCCTCCTCGATCTGCGATTGGAGCTTGTCGAGGGTGGTCTTTTCATGGTTCAGATAGATCGTGCCGTCCTTCTTGACGTATAGGACTACGAACTCATTGCCCTCGAGGTTTGGGGGCATCGGGGACGTGTTGATCGCGGTCGGCAGTCTCACGTCGACGCCCTTCTGGACGAGGGGGGTCACGACCATGAAGATGATCAGCAGAACGAGAAGAACATCACACAGGGGTACGACGTTGGGCTCGGAACGGACCGTCTCCTTGCCCGCAAGTGAGAAACCCATGGCATGCCTCTCTTTGTGACGATTCGCGGTCGAGTTACTTGTTGCCCCGGCGGACGAAGAAGTCGATGACCTGCGATGTGGTGTTGGCCATCTCCGCGTCGTAGACTTCGACCTTGGTGTTCAGGTAGTTGTAGCACCACAGGGCGATGATGGCCACGCCGATCCCGAAGGCCGTGGTGACCAGGGCCTCGGCGATGCCGCCGGCGACGGCGCCGATGCCGCCCGAGCCGGTGAGGGCCATGCCCTTGAAGGCGTTGATGATGCCTGAAATCGTGCCGAACAGGCCGATGAAGGGGGCGGAGGTGGCGATCGTGGCCAGGATGCTCAGGCCCTTCTTCAATTCCTGGTTGAACACGGAGGCGGCGCGGTCGCAGCCGCGCTCGGTCGTCTGGAGCTGCTCTTCAAAAGTGATGCCGGCCGCTCTTCCTTCGGTGAATTCGGTGATGCCGGCGGCGGTGACGCGGGCCAGGTGGCTCCCCTTGTATTCCTTCTTGGACGCGAGGGCGAGGGCCTCCTTGATCTGCCCGCTTCTCATCAATTCGGCGAGCTTCGGGGCGATTTCCCGGGACTTGCTTTTCGCCTTCCTGTACGCCAACGATCTCTCGATGAGCATATAAAGAGAGATGATGGACAGCGCGATCAGGATGAACGAGACGGCTTTGGCTACGGGACCCATAGCCTGAAACATTTCTACGAGACCGAATTGCATTGAAGAACCTCCTTTTAATATTCCAAAGCCATTGAAGCTTCGTTATTCATTTCAACGTGAACCGGACCGTCACGGTGAAAATGACGCCTCGGGGACGCCCGTTGATGATCATCGGCTCGTAGACCCACTGCCGCACGGCGTCGATCGCCGCCTGGTCGAGCAGGGGGATGGAGCGCAGAACCTTGACGTCCCGCACCCGGCCGTACATGTCGGTCTGGGCCTCGACGATGACGGTCCCCTCTACCCGCGCCTGCCGGGCGATCTCCGGATACACCGGGTCGACCTGCTTCAGGAGCTTGGGGGGCTTGATCTCGCCGATGGCCCGGACCGGGGCCTCGACTTCGCCCACGACGCCGCCGAGGACGCCGCCCACGACACCGCCGAGAACGCCGCCGATGACGCCGCCCTCAACGCCGCCTTCAACGCCGCCCTCGACGCCCACGCTCGAGATCTGCTCTTCCTGGATCTCGTTCGGGATTTCGACGGGGGCGACGAGCTTTCCGGCCTCAAAGTTGGTCTGGGCCTGGACGGGTTTGATCCGCTTCGTCTCGGCTTTGGCCGCCTTCTTGGCCGGCG
>JADGNV010000218.1 GCA_017883285.1 Candidatus Aminicenantota bacterium
ATAGGATCCAGAGGGACGGGACAGAGTCCAGGTCGATGTCGGACGGTCTTGGCTATTTTGTATGGCACGAATCTTGGTGTATATTTTGCGAGAAGGGTGGATATCATCAAGGAGGTACCATGGACAAAGAACCCCTGAGTATCTGGCAGGCCGCGAAGGCTCGCGGCTTCTCGCGGCGAGACTTTTTGAAGTTCTGCGGCATCATGTCGGCGGCCTTGGGGCTCGAGCCCGGCCAGGCCAAAGCCCTGGTTCAGGCGCTGGAGACCAAGCCGCGACCGCCCATCATCTGGTACCATTTCCAGGAATGCACGTGTTGCAGCGAGTCCTTTATCAAATCCACGCACCCCATCATAGCCGATATCCTCTTTGACAAGATATCGCTCGATTATTCCCAGACCCTTCAGGCGGCGGCCGGCGAGCAGGCCGAAGCGGCCGCGGCGGAGACGATCAAGAAGTACCCGGGCCAGTACATCCTGACGGCCGAAGGCTCGATCCCGATGAAGGACGGGGGCGTCTACTGCACGATCGGCGGCAAGACAGCTCTCGCTTCTCTCCACGAGGCCGCCGAGCATGCCATGGCCGTCATCGCTTGGGGCAGTTGCGCCTCGAACGGCTGCGTTCAGGCGGCCTCTCCGAATCCGACGGGGGCGACGCCGATCCACAAGATCCTGCCGGGCGTCGTCAACGTCCCGGGCTGCCCGCCGATCGCCGAGGTCATGGCCGGGGTCGTCGTACACCTCCTGGCTTTCGGCCGCCTGCCCCAGCTCGATTCCCAGGGCCGGCCCAAGGCCTTCTACTCGACCAGGATCCATGACTCTTGCTACCGGCGGCCATATTACGACGCCGGCTTGTTCGTCGAATCGTTCGACGACGCCGGGGCCAAGAAGGGCTATTGCCTCTACAAGATGGGCTGCCGCGGGCCGCAAACGTACAACTCCTGCGGCATCCTCCGCTGGAACGGCAGCACGAGCTACCCGATCCAGTCGGGCGCGCCGTGCATCGGATGCAGCGAAGCCGGATATTATGACGCCGGGCCCTTCACGAGGTCTTTGCCGTCGTTCCCGGGCTTCGGGATCGAATCGACGGCCGACAAGCTCGGCATCTACCTGGCTGCCGCGTCCGGCGGGGCCGTGGCCATCCACGCGATCGCGACCAACATCCGCAAGCGCCGCCTGATCAAGAAGGAGCTCGAAGGCAGTCTCAAGGACAAGGACATCAAAGCCGCGGAACCGGCCGATAAGACCAAGGGAGGTGCGTGATGGCCAACAGGATCGTCGTCGATCCCATCACCCGGATCGAGGGGCATCTGCGGATCGAGGCCGACGTCGACGGCGGCCGCATCACCGACGCCTGGTCCTCGGGGACGATGGTTCGCGGCCTGGAGATCATTCTCCGGGGCCGCGACCCCCGGGACGCCTGGGCCTTCTGCGAAAGGGCCTGCGGCGTGTGCACGACCGTCCACGCCCTGGCCTCGGTCAGGACCGTCGAGAACGCCCTGGGCATCGTCGTCCCGCCGAACGCCGAGCTGGCCCGGAACCTCATGTTCTGCGCCCACTACCTCCAGGACCACGTCGTCCATTTCTACGTCCTCCACGCCCTCGATTGGGTGGACGTCGTGTCCGCCCTGAGCGCCGACCCGGCAAAAACGGCGGTCGTGGCCCGGTCGCTCTCGAGCTGGCCGAAGAATTCGGAGGGCTATTTCAAGACCGTCCAGGACAGGGTCCGGGCCCTCGTCGCGAGCGGACAGCTGGGCATCTTCGCCAACGCCTATTGGGGTCATCCGGCCTACAAGCTGCCGCCGGAGGTCAACCTCCTCGGTGTCGCCCACTACCTCGATATCCTCGAGTGGCAAAAGGAGATCGTCAAGGTCCATACCATCTTCGGCGGCAAGAACCCGCATCCGCACTACCTCGTCGGGGGCGTGTACTCCGCGATCGGGCCGGATAACGCCATGACGCTCAACGCCGAGCGGCTGGCCCTTGTCGGCAAGCTCATCGACGACGCCATCCAGATCGTCGATCAGGTCTACATCCCCGACCTCCTCGCCGTGGCCTCCTACTACAAGGACTGGGCGTCGATCGGCGGCGGAGTTTCGAACTATATGTCTTACGGCGATCTGCCGACGCGGGGCTATAACGACCCTTCGGGATTCAAGTTCCCGAGGGGCGTCGTCCTCGATCGCGACCTCAGCCGCGTCCACGAGATCGACTCCGCCGACCCCGGCCAGATCAGCGAATCCGTCGCCCATTCCTGGTACTCTTACAAAGGCGGCGACGCGGCGGCCCTTCACCCCTGGGACGGGGAAACGGATTTCAACTACACCGGGCCCAAGCCGCCCTACAAGAACCTCGAGGTCGAGGGCAAATACTCATGGCTCAAGACGCCCCGCTGGAAGGGGCGGGCCATGGAGGTCGGGCCCCTGGCCAGGCTTCTCGTCGGCTACGCCGCCGGGCAGCCGGAGATCAAGCAGGCGGTCGACGGCGCCCTGGCCCATCTCGGCGTGCCTGCGACGGCGCTCTTCTCGACCCTGGGCCGGACAGCGGCCAGAGGCATCGAGACCCAGCTCATCGCCCACTGGATGAAGGAGTTCTACAATTCGCTCCTCGCGAACATCAAGAACGGCGACACCCAGATGTTCAACGGCGAGAAATGGGACCCGGCGACGTGGCCGGCCGAGGCGAAGGGGGCCGGATTGTCCGAGGCCCCGCGGGGGGCCCTGGCCCATTGGATCGTCATCAAGGACCGCAAGATCGCGAACTACCAACTCGTCGTGCCGACGACCTGGAACGGCTCGCCGCGGGACGCCGGCGGCCAGAGGTCCCCCTACGAGGCGGCCCTCATCGGGACGCCCGTCGCCCGGCCCGACCAGCCCTTGGAGATCCTGCGGACGATCCACTCGTTCGACCCGTGCATCGCCTGCGCCGTCCATCTTTATGACCCCCAGGGCCGCCGCCTGCATCAGGTCCGGGTCGTTTAGGAGGGCCGCATGGACAAGAGCGGGCATGCCGAATATTATCAGGTCTACGTCTGGGATCTGCCGCTTCGCTTCTTCCACTGGGCGAACGCCGCCTGCGTCTTCGTCCTCGGCGTGACGGGCCTTCTCATCGGCTCCCCTATCCCCTGGGGAGGGCCGGCCGTCGACGCCTCGCACCGGTATCTCTTCGGCTCGGTCCGGTTCATCCACTTCGCAGTCGCCTACGTCTTCCTGTTCAACTTCCTCGGCCGCCTCTACTGGGGATTCGCCGGGAACGATTTCGCCCGGTGGAAGAACTTCTTTCCCCGCACGAAGGCCAAGCGCAAGGAGGTCCTGCAGGTCCTCTGCCTCGACATTTTCATGATCTGCAAGCTGCCGGTCCTATCGATCGGGGCCAACGCCCTGGCCGGGATCATCTACTCGGCCATGTATCTGGCCATCCTGTTCCAGATCCTCACGGGCTTCGCTCTCTATTCGGTCATGAGCCCGGGCTGGTTCCCTCATCTCTTCGCGGGACTCATCCCCCTCTTCGGAGGGCTGGCCCCGCTGCGCCAGTGGCATCACGTCTTCACCTGGGTCTTCGTCGCCTTCACGACGATGCACATCTACCTGTCCTGGTACCACGATTACCTGGAAGGCCGGGGGACGATCTCCTCCATGGTCGGAGGCTGGAAGTTCATCGAGAAGTCGAGCTTCCCGCAGGCCGAGTGAGGAGGTGCCGGACCCGGTCCGCGGCCTCGCGGACCGCTGCGGCGACCGGGGGCGAGAGCTCGAGCGAGGCGCGGTCCGCTTCCTCGACCGAGATGGTCACGAGCATGATCTCGGGCCGGACGCCGGTCAGCACGAGCGCGTCGAGGATATTCTTCAGCCCGAAATCATGAGGGGCGAGGACCGGAGGAAATGCCTCGGAGAACGCGGGGCGCGTCAAGGTCACGGTCCCGGGCGGCGATCCGTCGGCCGCGGCGTCGACGACAACGACGAGGCCGGCGCCGTCGAAGAACGGCAAAAGACTGAATCCGGCCGTGCCGCCGTCGACGAGCTCGACGCCCGGCAGGCCGCCGGTGCGCTCGAGCTCCTCGACCACGCGGACACCAACGCCCTCGTCTCCGAGGAGGATATTGCCCAGCCCCAGGACGACGGTCTTGAGCGGCTTCGCGGCAAGCTCGTTCTGGGTCACATCCCGGCCGGGGCGGCAGGCGCCGGCTGTTCCTCCATGTACTGGATATAGAGGTCGGTCAGGTCTTCGTGGGCCAGGTCCTGGACGGTCTTCATCATGACCAGCTTGCCCTTGCGCATGAAGCCGATGCGGTCGGCGATGAGCTTGGCCCGGAAGATGTCGTGGGTCGACATGAACACGGACTTGCCCTTGTCGCGCATCTGAACCAGGATCTCCAGGAACTCCCGGCCCGACTGCGGGTCGAGGCCCGAGGTCGGCTCGTCGAGAAGGACGTTCG
>JADGNV010000219.1 GCA_017883285.1 Candidatus Aminicenantota bacterium
CTGGACGAGGAGAAGCTCGTCGCGACCCTCCGCAGGAATTTCGGGAGCCTGGCGCGCAATCCCAAGGCCGTCCGGCCCGCGGGCCCTTCGTCGCCGTCCGCCGCGCCCGCCGAGAAAGACATCGCCTTGCCGAAAGATACGAAACAGCTCTATGTGTCCCTCGGATTCGGAATGCCGCCGCTGACGCCGAAGATCTACGCCCTCGCCCGGATCCTGGAAAACCTCCTGGGCAAAGGGCCCGGCTCCCGGCTGTGGCCCCTCCGCGCCGATCTCAAGCTCGCCTACAACGTCAGCGCCCAGGCTCTCCTCATGAAAGACGGCGGTTTGTTGGAAGCCTATCTCGAAGTCGATGCCGCCAAAAAAGACCCCGCCTGCGATGCGCTCCGGAAAGCGCTGGTGGATCTCCATGAGAAGGGCGTCGGCCCGGACGAGCTCGCGGAGACGAAAGCTATGGTCACGACCGAGTTTCTGAGGGCGAACGAGACGCGAGACCGGCGGACCGGCATGCTGGGATTCTTCGAAGCCGTGGGATTGGGATGCGAATACTTCGCGGCGTTTCCCAAGGAAATCGAGGCCGTGACGACGGACGAGATCAACGCCTTCATCCGGAGCTTCGCCGACCCGGCGAACGCCTCTTCGGTCCTCGTCGGACCGATCAAGGTGACGCCATTTTCTTGTAAAGGGCGTAGCGCGCCTTGGCCTCTTCCGCGGCCTGGGCGAAGAGGACCTTGGCGATGTCGGGATACTGCTGCATCAGGGACCGGTAGCGGACCTCGTTCTTGAGGAAGGCCCCATATTCCATCTTGGGCTCCTTGGAATCGAGGACGAGCGGGTTTTTCCCCTCGCGGGCGAGCAGCGGGTTGTAGCGGTACAGCATCCAATACCCGGTGTCCATGGCCAGCTTCTCCTCGGCCTGGGTCTTGCTCATATCGATGCCGTGGTTGATGCACGGCGAATAGGCGATGATGAGCGACGGACCGGGATACGCTTCGGCCTCCATGAACGCTTTGAGGCATTGGTTCATGTTGGCCCCCATGGCCACCGAGGCCACGTAGACGTAGCCGTAGGTCATGGCCATCCGGCCGAGGTCCTTCTTGCCCGTCTTCTTGCCGGACGCGGCGAACTTCGCGATCGAGCCCGTGGGCGTGGACTTGGAGGCCTGGCCGCCCGTGTTGGAATACACCTCGGTATCGAGAACGAGGAGGTTGACCTTCCGGTTCTGGGCGATCACGTGATCCAGCCCGCCGTAGCCGATGTCGTAAGCCCAGCCGTCCCCGCCGATGCACCAGACGCTCCGGTCGACCAGGTAATCCTGGAGCTGGATGATCTTCTCCAGGCTCGCCTTGGTCGCGCCGGCCTGGGCCAGCGCAGCCGGGAGGGCGGCCTTCACGGCCTTGGCGGCCGCTTTGGCCGTGTCCTCCACGGAATTCCAGAGGGTGTTCATCTTGGTCAGGGCGTCGGTGAGCTGGGGCGTCGTGCCGGCTTCGAGAACGTGCGCGATGTGATAGGTGAGCTGGCGCCGGTTGGAGTCGACGGCCAGCCGCATGCCGAACCCGTACTCGGCGTTGTCCTCGAAGAGGGAATTGGCCCAGGCCGGCCCCTGCCCTTCGGCGTTCTTGCAGTACGGAATCGTCGGGAACGTGCCGCCGTAGATGGACGAGCAGCCCGTGGCGTTGGCGATGATCATCCGGTCACCGAAGAGCTGGGTGGCCAGCTTGACGTAGGGCGTTTCACCGCAGCCGGCGCAGGCCAGGCTGAACTCGAAGAGAGGCTGGAGGAGCTGGCTGCCCTTGATGGTGTCGCGCTTGTTGCCGTCGAGGACGTCATAGGGCAACTTCTCGAAGAACGGCTCCTTCCGGAACTCGCCCGCCGCGCGCGCCTCCTCGATGGGGACCATCTTGAGGGACTTGACCTTGGTGGGGCAGACCTCGACGCAGTTCTCGCAGCCGACGCAGTCCTCGATGTAGATCTGGAGCCGGTACTGGAGATTGCGGTCGTTCTTCGAATTCGACTTGAGGGTCGTGAACCCCTCGGGCGCGCCCTTCAGGTCCTCGGCCGCGATCTGCTTGGGCCGGATGGCGGCGTGGGGGCAGATGAGCGCGCACTGGTTGCACTGGATGCAGTTTTCGGAGATCCAGACCGGGACGTCGGGGGCGATCCCGCGCTTCTCGAGGCGCGCGGTCCCGGTCGGAATGCGGCCGTCGAAAGACATCTTGGACACCGGGATGGTATCGCCCTTGAAGCGCATGATCGGCTCGATGACGCTCCGGGTGAAGTCGTCCGCGTCGGCCGGGATGAGCTGCGGCACGGGCGCGGATTTCGTGATCGTCGCCGGGACGGGGACCTCCTCGAGCGCCGCGGCGGCCCGGTCGACGGCCGCCCAGTTCATGTCGACGATGTTCTGCCCCTTCTTGATGAAGCTCTTGTGGATCGCCTTCTTGATGAGCGCGATCGCCTCCGCTTCGGGGAGGACACGCGAGATCTTGAAGAAGCAGGCCTGCATCAGGGTGTTGATCCGGCCTCCGAGGCCGAGTTCCTGAGCGATCTTGAGGGCGTCGATATTGAAGATCCGGATCTTCTTGCGGAGGATCGTCTCCTGCATGTCCCGGGTGAGGTTCTCGAAGACCTCCTCCTTCTTCCAAAGGGAGTTGATCAGGAACATACCGCCTTTGGTGATGCCTTCGAGGATGTCGTAGCGGCCGATGTAGGCCGTCTTGTGGAGGGCGACGAAATCGACGTTGTTGACGAGGTACTGGGACTGGATCGGGCTCTTGCCGAAGCGGAGGTGGGAGATGGTGACGCCGCCCGATTTTTTGGAATCGTACTGGAAGTAGCCCTGGGCGTACATGTCGGTGTTGTCGCCGATGATCGTGATCGAGTTCTTGTTCGCCCCGACCGTGCCGTCCGAGCCATAGCCCCAGAACTTGCAGCGCACGACCCCCGCCGGCTCGGTCGCGATCTCCGGGCCGAGCTTGAGCGAAAGGTGGGTGACGTCGTCCTCGATCCCGACGGTGAAGTCGTGGGTGCAGGCGCCGTCGAGGTGGTCGTAGACGGCCTTGACCTGGGTGGGCGTGAATTCCTTGGACGACAGGCCGTAGCGGCCGCCGATGATCTTGAGGCCCTGGTCCGAGAGGGACACCGCGACGTCGAGGTAGAGGGGTTCGCCGAGCGCTCCTGGCTCCTTCGTCCGGTCGAGGACGGCGATCTTCTTGACGGTCTTCGGGAGGACGGCCCGGAGGGCCTCGGACGACCAGGGCCGGTAAAGCCGGACTTTGACCGCGCCGACCTTATAGCCGTGGGCGTTGAGGTAGTTGATCGTCTCCTCGGCGGTTTCGGCGCCGGAGCCCATCAGGATGAGCACCTTGTCCGCGTCGGGCGCGCCGACGTAGTCGAACAGGTGATAGGAGCGGCCGAGGACCTTGGCGACCTTGTCCATGTATTCCTGGACGATCTTCGGGGCCGCGGCGTAGTATTTGTTGACCGTCTCCCGGCCCTGGAAATAGACGTCGGGGTTCTGGGCGCCGACCTTCATCATCGGCTTCTCGGGATTGAGGGCCCGATCCCGAAACTCCTGGAAGTGCCGGGGTTCGAACAGCTCGGCCAGGGTCTCGGCGGAGACGAGCTCGATCTTCTGGACCTCGCTCGAGGTCCGGAACCCGTCGAAGAAGTTGAGGAACGGCACGCATGTCCGCAGGGTGGCCAGCTGGGAGACGATGGCCAAGTCCTGGGTCTCCTGGACCGAGCCCGAGGCCATCAGGGCGAAGCCCGTGTTCCGGGCGGCCATGACATCGGAATGGTCGCCGAAGATCGACAGCGACTGGCAGGCCAGCGACCGGGCGGAGACGTAGAAGACCGTGGGCAGCATCTCGCCCGCGATCTTGTGCATGTTGGGCAGCATCAGCATCAGACCCTGGGAGGCGGTGAACGTCGTCGTCAGCGCGCCGGCGGATAGGGCCCCGTGGACCGCGCCGGACGCGCCGCCCTCGGACTGGAGTTCGACCACATCGACGGTCTGCCCGAAGATGTTCTTCCGACCGTCGACGGACCACTGGTCGGCCAACTCGCCCATCGTCGAGGAGGGAGTGATGGGGTAGATGGCCGCCACTTCGGAATACGCGTAGGCGACATGGGTCGCCGCCGTGTTTCCGTCGATCGCTTTAAAAACCTTCTTCATATGATTGCTCCTATCATTGCCCTTCGGCAATTCGAATATATTTCGAAATGAAACCGGTCAAGGGACGAGCCTTCGGCTCGCCACTCGCCCGTGGCTTATATCCACGGGCGAGTACGGCGGCCGGGTCCGAACGTGATCAGTCCTTCAGTTCCGTTCTCCCTTCCAAGGCTTTTTTGACCGTGACCTGGTCGGCGAAATCGAGGTCCGAGCCGACCGGCAGGCCCACGGCCAGGCGCGTGAACCTGACGGGGTAGGCCTTCAGGACCCGGATCAGGAAATGGGCGGTCGTCTCCCCGTCGGCCGTCGGGTTCGTGGCAAGGATGATCTCCCGGAACCGGCCTTGGTCGAGCCGGACGATCAGCTTCTCGAGCTTGAGGTCTTCCGGCCCCATCCCCTTGAGAGGCGACAGCGTCCCGAGGAGGACGTGGTAGCGGCCGTGGAAGACTCCCGTCTTCTCGATCGTCGAGATGTTGTACGGCTCCTCGACGACGCAGATCTGGTCGTCGTTGCGGTCGGCGTCCGTGCAGTAGCGGCAAGGGTCGACGTGGGTGATATTGTTGCAGACCGAGCAGTAGAACAGGCTGTTCTTGACCTCGCGGATGGCCTCCGCCAGGGCGTCGGCCTCGTCCCGAGGCGTGCCGAGGAGGTGGAAGGCGATGCGCTGGGCGGTCTTGGCCCCGATGCTCGGGATCTTCCGGAGCTCCTCAATGAGGCGGTTCAGGGGCTGCGCGTATTCGAACATCAGAACAGGCCCGGAATCTTCATCCCCGCGCCCAGGCTGCCGAGCTTTCCGGCGAGGTGCTCGTCGACCTTGGCCGCGGCGTCGTTGATCGCCGCGACGATCAGGTCCTGGAGCATGTCGAGATCGTCCTTGTTGACCACTTCCGGGTCGAGCTTGAGGGCGAGCACGTTCTTCTGCCCATCCACGGTGACCGTGACCATGCCCCCGCCGCTCGAGCCTTCGAGCCGCAGCTCGGCCAGCTCCTTCTGAAGGCGGGCCTGCATCTCCTGGGCCTGCTTCAGCATCTTCTGCATATCGCCGAAACCCTTCATCTCAATTCTCCTCGGTCTCCGGTTTCCCCTTCAATTCGTCGATGGTGATGACCCGGGCCTTGAACTTGTCCATGAACGACCGGACCCCCGGGTCTTTGAGCGCCGTCTCCTCGAACTTCTTCCGGGCGGACGGCGGAACGTCCGCGGCCGGAGGCGAAAGCGGCGATCGACCCGCGGGCGACGGCCGAGCGTCCTCCCCGTTGGGAGCGGGCGGCTTGGGCCGGAATCCTTCGCGGAGCGACGGCGGAGGATCGGCCTTGCGCGGCGCGGAAGGCGGGGTCCAGGCCGGCTTCGACGGCCGCGAATCGGCCGGGCCGGCGCCCGGGCCGCCCTTTTTCGGCTCCTCGAGGTTCTGGAGGATGTCCTTCAGGGAAACGAGCTTCCGGTAATGACAGAGCTTGACGAGGGTCGTCTCGAAATAGATCTGGGGATGGGAGGAGAAACGGAGCCCGGGCTCCGCGTTCTGCAGGGCCTGGAGGTAGCGCAGGAAGTCGTCCTCCCCTCCCTTGTCCGCTTCGACCCGCAGCCGGGCAAGCTCTTCGGGGCTGAGAAGGGCGATGCGGTCTTCCGGCTGCTTCACCGACTTGACGACGAGGAGGTTGCGGAAATGCTGGACCAGCTCTTTCATGAAGATCCTGAGGTCGTAGCCGGAATCGAGGACGGTCGCGGTCAGGGCGAAAATCCGCTCCGGCTTCTCCTCGAGAACGGCCGTCGAGAAATCGAAGAGGAGGTCGCGGTTGACCGCGCCCAGGATCTCCTTGAGCTCCGCGTCCTCGATGATCTCGCCGCAGAAAGCCACGGCCTGGTCGAGAAGGCTCAACGAATCGCGGATGCTCCCTTCGGACGCCTCGGCGATCAAGGCCAGTCCCCCCGGGGAGATCTTCAATTTTTCCTGTGTGGCGATATCGTTGAGGTGGTTGACGATGTCCCGGGGCGAGGCCTTCTTGAATTCGAAGACTTGGCAGCGGGAGAGGATGGTCGCCGGGACCTTGTAGAGCTCGGTCGTGGCGAAGATGAACACCGTCCCCGGCGGCGGCTCCTCCAGGGTCTTCAGCAGGGCATTAAACGCCTCCCGGGAGAGCATATGGACTTCGTCGATGATGACGACCTTGTAGCGGCTCCGGATCGGCTTGTATTTCACGCTCTCGCGGAGCGTCTTAACGTCCTCGATGCCCCGGTTGGAGGCGCCGTCGATCTCGAGGACGTCGATCGAGCGGTCCTCGCGGATGGATTCGCACGATTCGCAGACATTGCAGGGGGTGGGGGTGGGACCGTTGACGCAGTTGAGCGCCTTCGCCAGGATGCGGGCGGCCGTCGTCTTGCCCACGCCCCGCATGCCGGCGAACAGGTAGGCTTGGCCGACGCGGTTCGCCTTGATCGCGTTCTGAAGGGTCCGGACGACGGCCTTCTGGCCGACCATCTCCTCAAACGTCTTGGGCCGATATTTGAGGGCATAAATTTGGTAAGATTCTGTCATGGCTGCAAGGGGTCCGGCTTAGAAAGCGACCGCCCTGATCAGTAAGCGATATCTTAGCACAAATCGGCCGTCCAGGGGAACGGATTAAGGAAGAATTTTCATCTTCATCCAGGGGGCGGAATTGTGGAAATTGGCGGCGGCGCTGCCGGGCGGAACGAGCTCGTCGCAGGCCTTCGCCACACTCTCGGAGAGCGCCATTTCGGCGACGGGCAGGAGATGGAGGAGCTGGTCCGTCGTCCGCGGCCCGATGATCGGGGCGGTGATGCCGGGCTGATCCTTGGCCCAGAGGACGGCGAGCTGGGCAGGCGACAGGCCCGCGCCGCGGGCGATCTCGGAGAACGACCGTCCGACCTCGACCCCTTTGGGCGTCACGCGCTCGGCGTAGATGCCGCCCCGGAGGGCCGCCCGCGAATCCCGGGGGTATTGCCTTCCGTCCGGATATCGTCCGGCGAGGACGCCCATGCCCATGACGCCCCAGGGGAGAATTCCCAGGCCGTGCTCCCGGCACATCGGGACGAGCTCGTTTTCGATCCGCCGGTCGAGGAGATTGTAGGGCGATTGTTCGGAGACAAAGCGGGCGAGCCCCCTCATCTCGCTCGTCAGAATGGCTTCCATGACCTTCCAGGCGGGCGAGGTGGTGCCGCCGACATATAGCACTTTTCCCTGGCGGACAAGATCGTTCATGGCTTCGAGGGTCTCCTCGATCGGGACGTCGAAGGAGGGCCGGTGGGTTTGATAGAGGTCGATGCGGTCGGTCTGGAGGCGCCGGAGCGAGTCCTCGCAAGCCTTCAGGATGTGGCGCCTCGATCCGCCCCGGTCGTTCGGCCCCGATCCGGTGGGGTAATAGACCTTGGTGGCGAGGACGACTTCATCCCGGCGCTTGTTTTTCGCCAGCGCCCGGCCGATGATCCGCTCGCACTCCCCTTTGACGTAGCTGTCGCTCGTGTCGATGAAGTTGAGGCCGCCGTCCAGGGCGGCGTCGATCATCCGGGCGCATTCGTCCTCGGGGGTGGGATTGGCGAAGTTGTCCGTCCCCAGGCAGAACGCCGATACCTTCAGGCCCGACCGTCCCAGGTTCTTGTAGATCATGGCTCCGTCCTTCTTGGGGGCGACCCGCCTACCGGGCGGTGTAGCCCGCGTCGATCGTGACCATGGACCCGGTCATGTAGCTGGCCTCGGACGAGGCCAGGAAGACCACGACCCGCGCGATTTCGACGGGGTCCGCGAGGCGGCCCATCGGGACCACCGCTTCGCCGAGCTTCCGGAGGTCCTCCGCCGTCGGCGGGACGGCGCGGCCCGAAGCCAGCATCGGCGTATTGACCTCGCCGGGACAAACGGCGTTGATCCGGATGCCCTCCTTGACGTGATCCAGGGCCATGGCCCGGGTGAGATTGTGGACGGCCCCCTTGCTCGCGCAATACGCCGCCACTCCGGCCGCTCCGACGCCGCCCCAGATCGAGCCGAAGTTCACGATCGCCCCGCTTTTCTGCCGCTTCATGGGAACGACGGCCGCCCGGCTCATGAAGAACACGCCGTCGACGTTGACGGCCATGACCCGCCGCCAGTCCGCATCCGAGGTCGCCTCGGCGGCCGCCCGGAAGATTACGCCGGCGCAATTGACGAGAACGTCCAGCCGGCCGTGGCGGGCCAGCGCCGTCTCGACGGCGCGGTTGCAGAACCCTGAATCGGCGACGTCGCCGACAACGGGCTCCCCCGCCCCGATTTCAGCGGCCACCTCCCTCGCCAGGGCGGCGTTGAGGTCGACGATGACGACCAGGGCCCCCTTCTTCGCGAATTCCCGCGCCGTGGCCGCGCCCATGCCGGACGCGCCGCCGGTGATCAAGACGACTTTCCCGCTGAAGTTCATGCGCCTCTCCCCTGGATCGGATATCCCGGATCGGATGTCATCGTCATATATAACAAACTCGCTCCGGCCGGTCAATTCGGATTGGTGGGATTGGTGGGAGCCGGTGTCGGCCCCGGCCCGCTGGGGAACC
>JADGNV010000220.1 GCA_017883285.1 Candidatus Aminicenantota bacterium
AAGCTACGGCCCGGCCCAGGGCTTCCCGGAGCTCCGGGAAGCCATCGCCGGCTATTTCGGCGGCTATGGCATCGCCCTCACGCCAGACAACGTCATCGTCACCTGCGGCGGATCGGAGGCCATCCTCTTCGCCTTCGCCACGGTCGCCGACCCCGGCGACGAGATCATCATCCCCGAGCCGTTCTACACGAACTACAACGGCTACGCTTCGCTGGCCAATCTGAAGATCGTCCCCCTGACCCTGAAGATCGAGGACGGCTACCGGCTTCCTTCGGCCGCGGAGTTCGAGGCCAAGATCACGCCCCGGACCAAGGCCATCGTCCTCTGCTCGCCCAACAACCCCACGGGCTCGGTCTATTCGCCCGAGGAGCTGGAGCGCGTGGTCGGGCTGTGCCTCAAGCGCGACCTCTTCCTCATCGGCGACGAGGTCTACAAGGAATTCATCTACGACGGCCTGAAGCACAAGAGCATCCTCGAGTTCGAAGCGGCCCGGGACCGGACGATCGTCGTGGACTCGATTTCCAAGCGGTTCTCCTGCTGCGGGGCCCGCATCGGGGCGGTCATCAGCCGCAATCCCCAGGTATACGAGTCCCTGCTCCGCTTCGCCCAGGCCCGCCTCTGCCCGCCGACGATCGAGCAGAGGGCGGCCCTCGCCGCGTACAAAATGGGCCTCGGCTACTTCGAGCCCGTCCGGAAGGAATACGAGCGCCGGCGCGACGTCCTCTTCGAGGGCCTGGCCTCCATCTCCGGGGGCGTCGTCCGCAAACCGCAAGGCGCGTTCTACATGAGCGTCCGCCTGCCGATCCGGGACGCCGAGCGGTTCGTTCTGTTCATGCTGAACGATTTCCGGCTGGACAACGAGACCGTCATGGTCGCCCCCGAAGCCGGGTTCTACAGCACGCCGGGCAAGGGCCTCGATGAGATCCGCATGGCCTATGTCCTCAACGAGGACGCCATTCGGCGGGCCCTGGTCGTCTTCAAGGCCGGCCTCGAAAAATACAAGACCACGGTCGAGAAATGACGGTCGTCGCCTTGCGATGACCGTCATCCCGAACGCAGAGCGTCGTCATTGCGAGGCCTCTTGGCCGAAGCAATCGCGTTGGCTTGAGATGTCATCCCGGGCGCAGTGAGGGATCTCCTCTTCTGGAACCCGTGGGCGCGCCTTATAGCAGAGGAGATTGCCACGTCGGTCCGCAAGAGCGGCCCTCCTCGCAATGACCTGTTGCCTTGAATTTGCCCGCCTTTTTGGATTATAGTAGAGCGTTTTACGGTCCATTTCATTAATTAAAAGGAGCTATGTTCGCATGAAAAAATACGTGTATTTCTTCGGCGCCGGCTCGGCCGAGGGCAACAAGGACATGAAGAACTTCCTCGGCGGCAAGGGCGCCAACCTGGCCGAAATGGCCGGGATCGGCCTGCCCGTGCCCCCGGGATTCACCGTCTCGACCGAGGTCTGCGACCTCTTCTACAAGAGCCGGAAGGCCATCCCGCCGGTCATCAGGCAGGAGATCGAAAAGAACCTCAAGAAGCTGGAAAAGGCGGTCGGCCAGGGCTTCGGCGACCCGAAGAACCCCCTGCTCGTTTCCATCCGCTCCGGCGCCCGGGCCTCGATGCCCGGCATGATGGACACCATCCTGAACCTCGGCCTGAACGAGAAGACGGTCGCGGGCCTGATCGCCAAGACCGGCAACGCCCGGTTCGCGTACGATTCCTACCGCCGGTTCGTCCAGATGTACGGCGACGTCGTCCTCGGTCTGAAGCCGGTGAATAAAGACGACATCGACCCATTCGAGGTCATCATCGAGGCCAAGAAACACGTACGCGGAATCCAGACCGACACCGATTTGACCGCCGAAGACCTGAAGGACCTCGTCGCCCGCTTTAAAGCGGCGATCAAGGACAAGACCGGGCACAGCTTCCCCGAAGACCCGATGAAGCAGCTCTGGGGCGCGATCGGGGCGGTCTTCAGCTCCTGGATGAACGACCGGGCCATCGCCTACCGCAAAATGTACGACATCCCCGAGTCCTGGGGCACGGCGGTCAACGTCCAGCTCATGGTCTTCGGCAACATGGGCCAGGACTCCGGCACGGGCGTCGCCTTTACCCGCGACGCGGCCACGGGCGAGAACATCTTCTATGGCGAGTACCTGATGAACGCCCAGGGCGAGGACGTCGTGGCCGGCACCCGGACGCCGCTCCCGATCGCCGCATTGAAGAAGGACGACCCGAAGTCCTACGCGGATCTCGAGAGGATCCGGCACATCCTGGAGACGCATTACACGGACATGATGGACATCGAGTTCACCATCCAGCAGGGCAAGCTCTACATGCTCCAGTGCCGGGTGGGCAAGCGGACCGCGTTCGCCGCGATCAAGATCGCCGTGGACATGGTCGGCGAGAAGCTCATCGACGAGAAGGAAGCGCTCCGCCGGATTGAGCCCGACCAGTTGAACCAGCTCCTCCGGCCGATCTTCGATCCCAAGGAGAAGGATGCGGCCATCAAGGGCGGCCGCCTGCTGACCAGGGGCCTGAACGCGGGCCCCGGCGCGGCCACGGGCCGGATCGTCTTCAACTCGGTCGATGCGGAAGCGTGGGCCAAGCGGGGCGAGAAGGTCATCCTGACCCGGATCGAGACCTCGCCCGAGGATATCAAGGGCATGAACGCCGCTGAGGGGATCCTGACCGCCCGCGGGGGGATGACTTCCCACGCCGCCCTCGTCGCCCGGCAGATGGGCCGGGTGTGTGTCGCCGGCTGCGGCGACCTGGCCATCGATTACGGCCGGCACACGATGACGGTCAAGGACCGGACGCTGAAGGAAGGCGATTGGCTCTCGATCGACGGCACGACCGGGCAGGTCATCGAGGGCAAGATCCGGACGAAGCCGTCCGAGGTGCTCCAGGTCCTCATCGAAAAGACGACGGACGCCAAGGACGCGCCCATCTACCGGACGTTCGCCAAGGTCATGGCCTGGGCGGACGCGCACCGGACCCTGAAGATCCGGACCAACGCCGACCAGCCCGACCAGTCGCGGAACGCCGTGGCCTTCGGCGCCGAGGGCATCGGCCTCTGCCGGACCGAGCACATGTTCTTCGGCGAGGGCAAGATCGGCCCGATGCGGGAGATGATCCTGGCCGACACGCTCGATGAGCGAAAGAGCGCCCTGGCCAAGCTCCTGCCGCTCCAGAGGAACGATTTCGCGGGCATCTTCGAGGTCATGGCCGGCCGGCCGGTGACCATCCGGACGATCGACCCGCCGCTCCACGAGTTCCTCCCCCACGAGGAGAAGGAACAGCGGGCGCTGGCCGCCCAGATGGGCATCTCCTTCGAGAAGGTGAAAGAGCGCGTCGAGTCGCTCCATGAATTCAACCCGATGCTCGGCTTCCGCGGGTGCCGACTGGGCATCATCTATCCGGAGATCACGGAAATGCAGGCCCGGGCCATCTTCGAAGCCGCCGCGGCGACCAAGAAGAAGGGTATCGACGTCGAACCCGAGGTCATGATCCCCCTCGTCGGCCACGTCAAGGAGCTCGCCAACCAGGAGGCCCTCGTCCGCCGGACGGCCGAGGCGGTCATGAAGGAGCAGGGCGTCAAGTTCAAATACCTGGTCGGGACGATGATCGAGATCCCGCGCGGCGCCCTCACGGCCGACGAGATTGCGGCCGTGGCCGAGTTCTTCAGTTTTGGGACGAACGACCTGACCCAGACGACCCTTGGTGTGAGCCGGGACGACGCGGCCCGCTTCCTCGGGCCCTACGTCGAGAAGGAGATCTACGCCAAGGACCCGTTCGAGGTCCTGGACCGGGGCGGCGTGGGCCAGCTGATGAAGA
>JADGNV010000221.1 GCA_017883285.1 Candidatus Aminicenantota bacterium
AGATCGCCCAAAGGGATTTCAAGGACATCACGAGCGTCGTCGTCATCAAAGACGGGAAGCTCCTGATCGAGGAATATTTCAACGGGGCGGACCGGACGACGCTCCACAATACCCGCTCGGTGGGGAAGACGTTCACCTCGGCCCTCATGGGCGCGGCCATCCGTGACGGCTTCATCAAGAACCTCGACCAGACGTTGGGCGAGTTCTATGACCTGAAGGCCTTTGCCAATTTCTCTCCAAAAAAGAGCGCGGTCACGCTGAAGAACCTCCTGACCATGAGCTCGGCCTTCCTCGGGTCGGACGCGGACCCTGCCTCGCCCGGGAACGAAGAGAACATGTACCCGACCTCGAATTGGGTAAAATTCGCCCTCGACCTGCCCATGGACCCGGCGAAAGAGAACGGCAAGCAATGGGATTATTTCACGGCCGGCGTCATCTTGCTGGGCGATATCCTCGATCGCTCGATCCCCGGCGGACTGGAGCGGTACGCCGACAAGGTCCTGTTCAAGCCCCTTGGGATTACAAGATACGAATGGCAATACACGCCGCAAAAAGTCGTCAACACCGCGGGCGGGCTCATGATGTCTTCCCTGGACTATGCCAAGTTCGGTCAGCTCTACAAGAACGGCGGCCGGTGGAACGGCGTTCACGTCCTGCCGGAAGAGTGGGTCGCGAAGTCGTTCCGTAAGTACCTGCCCGTCCCCAATAATGTCGACACCTATTACGGGCTCTTGTTCTGGAACACGACCTATCATGTCGGCGGCCGCCCTTACGAAACGTTCTTTTGCACGGGGAACGGCGGTAACAAGATCTTCGTGTTCGTCGACCAGCCCCTGGTCGTCGTCGTCACCGCGACGGCCTAAGGCAAGCCCTACATGCATTCCCAAGTCGACAAGATGATGGAGCGATACATTCTCCCCGCGGTTATTAAATAGGGTTCATCTCCTTTACGAAGTCCGTCAGGACGAGGACAAAGGCCTCGCCAGGATCATCCGTTATCGGATAACGAATTGGCGCGATTTCCAAGCGGAGTAGAAGGCCTCCCGGGGGTGCTCGGGGTGGACGTGATCGCCAACAAGGTGGAGCCCCTCGAGCGTGCTTGCAGGAAGATGCTCGAGGGTGGCGGGCGATAGTTCAGGGGCCCATTACGCCCGATCTTTCTTGAATAGCTCCCGCGCCTCGCGGGCCTTTTCCGCGCCCCAGGCTCTGAGGCCGTCCCCGTGATAATAGAGGACGGGGATGACGATGAGGATGAGGAGCGTTGACGTCGTCAACCCGCCCACCGTGCAGAGGGCGAGCGACGACCAGATCTGCCGCCTGTTGGCCTGAGCCCCGATCAGAAGAAGCGGCAGCATGCCGAAGACCGTCGTCGCCGTGGTCATGAAGATGGGCCGCACCCGGTCCTTGGTGCCGCGGACGACGGCCTCCAGCAGCCCCAGCCCCTGCCGCCGCCGCAGATTGATGTGATCGACGAGCAGGATGGCGTTGTTGACGACGATCCCCGACAGAAGGATGACCCCGATGTAGGCCGTCGGGTCGAAGGGGGCCTTGGCCACGACGAAGGCGACGAAGACGCCGATGAGCGAGAGCGGCACGGCCAGCATGATAAAGAAGGGCAGAACGAAGGACTCGTAAAGCGCCGCCAGGATCATGAAGATGACGACCAGGGCGACGGCGATGGCGAAGTTGATCTGCTTCTGCTCCTCCTCGGTCACGTACCACCGGTCCTCAATCGTCGCCGAAAAGCCCGGCGGCAGATGGAGCGACGCGAACACCCCTTTGCGGTAGCGCTCCTCAGCTTTGGACGGGCCGCGGAACTCCCACATGATCGTCTGCTGGAATTGCTGGTTCTCGCGGTCGATCGAGCCCGGGATGGGCGTCTCGGTGAACGCGGCGATCTCGCCGAGACGGAGGTATTCCCCGCCCCGCGTCCGGATGAGGGCCTCCCTGAGGGCGCGCATGTCGAGCGTCGCCGTGTCGGGGTACTTGACCGAGACGGCCATGTCCCTGCCTTCCATGCGGATCCGGGCCGACCGGCCGAAGGTCCCCTGGATCATCGCCTGGAGGCTGAAATAGAGGTATTCCGGGTCGACGTCGTAGCGCCTGAGCGCGGACTTGTCGATCTTGAGGACGTCCTCGAGCGTATCCCCCCGCCACCAGCCGTAGCGGCTGGAGATCGTCCGGACCTCCTTGATCCGCGGGTTGCGGCGCAGGGTCTTTTCGAGGTCGGCCGTTATTTCCTTGAGTTTCTTGAGATTGTAGCCGTAGAACTTGATCTGCGAGCTGTAATAGGTCCCCGCACCCATGCTCGAGGAGTAATACTGCGGATCGAAACCCGAAACGCTGATGTCGATGCCGGCGAACTGAGTAGCCAGCTGGATGAGCTCTTCTTTCAAGGCGTAGGGCCGGTAGGACCTTTCGATATCCGGAGGGAACTCGATGTCGGCATAGGCGCTCTCCTGGCCGATCCGGACATTCATTTCCTTTATGTAGTCCTGGGCCACGACCTTCTCCTCAAAGGCCCGGATCGTCTCGTCCGTCCGGGCGATGTCGGTCCCCGGCGGCATGCCGACCCGGACGTAGAGACGCTCCTTCGAGTCCCATGAGCCCCAACGGCCCATCGTGACCTCGGCCCGGAACCACTTGTAGGACCCGAAAAGAAGGGCCGCGACGACGAGAAGGACCTCGACGGGGTGGCGGATGAGGACGCCGAGCGCCTTTTCGAAACGGGAGACCCGCTTTTCCTTGACGAGGTCCGCGCCCTTCCCTCTCTTCTCGAGCAGGCGCGGGCTCAGGGCGGGGACGAGGGTGAAGGAGACCAGGAGCGAGGCGGCCATGGCCGAGGCGATGACGATGGCCAGGGGCAGGTAATAGATCTTGAGTTTGCCTTGGAAGAAGGGGAAGCTGAAGAAGACGGCCATCGTCGTCAGAGTCGAAGCCAGGACGGCGATGAAGACCTCCTTCGGGCCCTGGCTGGCCGCTTCGCGGGCATCCATTCCCCCCTCGCGCAGCCGGAGGATGTTCTCGAAGACGACGATGGAGTTGTCGACGAACATGCCGAAGACCAGGGCCAGGGCCCCCAGGGTCAGCATATTGAGCGAGATCTTGAAGGCGTAGATG
>JADGNV010000222.1 GCA_017883285.1 Candidatus Aminicenantota bacterium
GGAGGATGGCCTCCGAGCCGCCGCAGGTGACGATGACGTTGTCCGGCGTCAAGTCGATGCCGTAGCCGCCGAAATAGGCGGCGATGGCTTCCCGAAGCTCCAGGAAGCCCTGGGCCGGCCCGTAGCTCAGGATGGGGTCGGAGAACGCGCGGACGGCGTCGAGGATGGGCTGCGGGGTGAGGATGTCGGGGTCACCGATGTTGAGGAAATAGACCTTCACGCCGGCCTTGAGGGCCGCGTCGGCGTAGGGTTTGAATTTCCGGATGGGAGAGGCCTGGACCGTCCGGCCGCGGTGCGAAATCTGCATATGAGGACTCCTCGGGATCCGAATGAATGCCCGTTGATTATGACCTAAAAAAAGCCCCGCAGTCAATTTGGCGATAGGGGTCAGGTCTTAACATTTGACAAATTTGACCCGGCCTGGCTCTTTGGTGTCAGGTCTCGCCATAAACGTCAAGAGTTAAGACCTGACCCCTCCGGGCGGCGGGTTGCCATATCGCCGGCTTTCTGTTATTTTGTCCCCGCGAGAGACCGTCGATGCGCCAAGACCCCGCGGCCAGGATCACCCTTCACCGGAACTGGGACGACTATCATCTGTTGCGGCTCGAAACGCCGGACATCGCCGCGGAGGCGAAGCCCGGACAGTTCCTGATGATCCGGATCAGCGACGCACTCGATCCGCTCCTTCGCCGCCCGATCAGTCTCCACGCCCGGGAGGGCGGCGCGGTCGAAATTTTCTTCCAAGTCGCGGGACGAGGGACGGCCCTGCTCGCCCAAAAGAAGGAGGGCGAGGCCCTCGACATCCTCGGGCCGCTCGGCCGGGGTTTCGACCTCGGAACGGACGTCCAGGGCAAGACCGCCTTCCTCGTCGGCGGCGGCCGGGGCATCGCGCCCCTGTTCTTTCTGAGCCGCGAGCTCCGGACCCGGGGGGCGAAGGTCAAAATCCTCTATGGGGGGAAGAGCCTGCGCGACCTCCCCGCCCGGCAACGGTTCCTGCGCGACGGAGCGGACATCGCCTGCGCCACGGACGACGGGTCGTTCGGCCGCGCGGGCTTCGTGACCGGCCTGCTCGAAGCCGAGATCGGGAACGCCGCCCCGGACCTCCTCTTCGTCTGCGGCCCCGATCCCATGATGCGGGCGACGGCCCGGATCGCCCAAGCCCGCGGCATCCCGGCCCAGATCTCGCTCGAGTCCGTCATGGGCTGCGGCTTCGGGGCCTGCTGGGGCTGCGTGAAGCGCATCGCCCGGGGCGACGGCGGCCGCTGGCGCAAGATCTGCGAAGACGGGCCGGTGTTCCTCGCGGACGAAATCCTCTGGGACGGCGACGCATGACTCCCGATCTCGCGACCGACCTCGGGTTCCTCAAGCTGCGGAACCCCGTGCTCGCGGCGAGCGGGACATTCGGCTACGGCTCCGAGTTCGCGCCCTTCATGAACCTGGCCGGGATCGGGGGGATCGTGGTCAAGGGGTTGTACTATGCGCCGCGCGAAGGCAATCCGCCCCCGCGCCTCGTCGAGACGACGGGAGGCCTGATCAACGCCATCGGCCTGCAGGGCGTCGGCGTGGAGAAGTTCGCGGCCGAGGTGCTGCCCGGACTGCGAACGATCGGCACGGCGGTGATCGTCAACGTCTGCGGCGACGACGACGACGAATACCTCCGGGTCATCGACTTCCTCGACCGCCGGGAGGGCATCGCCGCCTACGAGCTCAACATCTCCTGCCCGAACGTGAAGAAGAACGGCCTCTGCCCGGCCCTCCGGCCCGATACGACCCGGGCCCTCGTGGCGCGCTGCAAGGCCGCGAGCCGCCGGCCCCTCATCGCCAAGCTCTCCCCGAACGTGACCGACATCGCCGAGATCGCCCGGGCGGCGGAAGCGGGTGGCGCGGACGGGATTTCGCTCATCAACACCCTGCTCGCCCTGGCCGTCGACGCCGACACGCGGCGGCCGAAGCTGGCCAACACGTTCGGCGGACTGAGCGGGCCGGCGATCAAGCCCATCGCCCTGCGGATGGTCTACCAGGCCGCGTCCGCGGTCCAGATCCCGGTCATCGGCCTGGGCGGGATCGCGAGCGGCGTGGACGCCGTCGAGTTCCTCATCGCCGGGGCGCGCGCCGTCCAAGTCGGGACGGCCAGCTTCGTCGATCCGGCCGCGACCGTCCGGATCGTCCGGGAGATTTCCGCATTCTGCGAGCGCCGCGGGATCGCCCGCGCCGCCGACCTCGTCGGCACGCTGCGCATTTGAATCTTCAGGAGGCTCTCATGACCCGTCCTTCCCATCCCGCCGCGCGCATCATCATCGCCCTCGACGTCGAAAACCGCGACCAGGCCCTGGCCCTCGTCCGGGAGCTCCCCGCGGCCCAGGTGTTCAAGGTCGGTCTCGAGCTCTTCACGGCCGAAGGCCCGCAGCTCCTCCGGGAAATCAAGGCCCTCGGGAAAGACGTGTTCCTCGACCTCAAGCTCCATGACATTCCGAACACGGTGGCCGAGGCGGCCCGCATCGGCGTCCGGCACGGCGCCTACATGATGACCATCCACGCGTCGGGCGGAGAGGAGATGATGGCCAAGGCGGCCGAGGTCGCCCGGACCGAAGCGGACAAGCGGGGGGTGGCGAAGCCGTTGCTGCTCGGCGTGACCATCCTCACCAGCCTCAAGAACGAAAGCCTGGCCTCGATCGGCATGGTCGCCGACACGGGGGCCCAGGTCTTGAGGCTGGCCGCTCTGGCCCGCAAAGCGGGCCTGGACGGCGCGGTCTGCTCGGCCCAGGAAATCGAGATCGTGCGCCGGGAAACCGGACCGGGCTTCCTGATCGTGACGCCCGGCATCCGCCCCGCCTGGGCGGCCGCCCAGGACCAGAAACGGATCATGACCCCGGCCGAGGCGGTCGCCAAAGGGTCGGATTATCTCGTCGTGGGGAGACCCGTGACGCAGGCCGCCTCCCCGCGCGAAGCGTTCCAGAAAATCGTCGACGAGCTGCCGGCTTAGAGCCCCGTCGTGATGGCGCCTACCGCGAACACGGAGCCGATGATGACGGACACGACGGCGTAGAGCACGATATAGACGACGATGCTCACCACGCAGTAGCCGATGACCTTGTCCTTGGGCGTGTCCATCAGCCCCCCGTCGAAACCGAGGTACAGGACGTACAAGCCGTAGAGTCCGGCGAGCATCGCCAGGATCGCCAGGGGCAGGAAGATGTAGAAAATCCCGCCGATCCAGATGGCCGTCATGCTATAGACCGCGAGCTTCATGGCGTTTTCCGGGTTCTGCTTCGAACCGAAACTCGGGGCGAGCATGTTAATGATGAAGCCGAACGCGTAGACGGAGGCGAGGCCGAGGATGTAGAAAATGATGGCCCGGAACAGGGCCGATCCGAGGCTGGCCCGGATCATGCCGATAAACGGAATGCGCTGGCCGATCAGGCCGTACCCGATGAACTGGGCCACGGCGGGGATCAGGGCCAGAATCACGGCGTACGACATGAACAGCTGGGGAATGGGCGTCGATTCGGTTTTGATCTTGACCCACTCGTCCTTGGGCTTCATGAGGATGTTTTGGGCTCTCGAAACCAGATCCATGGCGAACCTCCTTTCAGATGCGAAGACTATATGCTTCTCCGAAAAGCAAGTCAAATTCACTATTGCCCAACGCGCTTCCGGATTTTCTCAGTGGTATTATCCCCCCTACCCCCCTTAAACAAGGGGGGATTCGTCAGCGTTTCGGGAGAGGAGTGGCGGGGCCGACGAGACTTGAACTCGCGACCTCTGACGTGACAGGCCAGCGTTCTAACCAACTGAACTACGGCCCC